>JBEIHT010000005.1:0-51524 GCA_040381155.1 Aphanothece sp. | reverse complement strand
TGCAGGCCCTGCGCCGCGCCCGCCCCTTTCCCCTCGACCCCTGGCTGGCGGCGATCGAGGCCGGCCGGCTCGAGCCCCTGCCCGATCTGCTGGCGGCCCTGGCGGAGCGGCTCGATGGCTCCGCCAGCGGCCGCCTGCTGCGCTGGTGGCTCGCCCACCCCGCCACCCACCCCGCTGCTGACCCCGCCCTGCCGGAGCGGATCCTGCGCCGCCGCGATCCGGCCCTCGCCGCCCTGCTGCGCCAGGCCCTGGCGGCCGACCCCACGCCCCAGCGCCAGCGGGCCCTGCTGCCCCTGCTCGGCCATCAGCGCCAGCCCATGGATTTCGCCCGGCTGCGCGACGCCCTGCGCGCCCCCCTGCCCACGCCCCTGCGGGCCGCCGCGCTGGAGGGCCTGAGCCTGGGCCTCAGCGCCTGGCCCCGGGCGCCCCTGCGCCGGCTGCTGGCGGCGGTGGCGCTCGATCTCGATCCCGGCCTGGCCGCCGCCGCCCTCGACGCCCTGGCCCGCCTACCGGACGCCCGGCGCGACCTGCTGCCCCTGCGGGGGCGCGCCCTCGCTCCCCCCCTGGTCCAGCGGCTGGAGCGGCGGCTGGCCTCCCTCCCGGCCGCCCCCCTGCTGCTTGTGGTGCACGGCCGCGCCGGCGGCGTGGTGCCGGCGGAGTGGCAGGAGCTGGCGGCGGAGCTGGAGCGCCGCCGCGGTGCGCCGGTGGCGCTGCGGGCCCTCACCGACGCCGATCCCGGCCCGCCGCCCTGCGGTTCGGGGCCCCTGGGGGTGGTGCCCCTGCTGCTCCTGCCGGGCGGCCACGTGAGCCACGACCTGCCGGCGATCGTCGCCGCCCTGCGCCGGCAGGGGCCGCTGCGGCGCTGGCCCTTCCTCGGCGCCTGGCCCGCCTGGCAGGCCGCCCTGGCGAGGGAGGCGGCGGAGCTGGCGGCGGCCGCCGGCGGAGGGCGGCCCCTGCTGCTGCACCACCCCCTGGAGGGGGCCCTGGCCCAGCGCTACCTTCAGCACCTGGGACGCCTCTGCGCGGCGGAGCTGCGCGCCGCTCCATACAGTTCCACGGATTCTGAGGAGCTGGCCCTGCCGATCCGCGGCCCCGTTCTGCCCCTGGCCCTGGCGGCCAACCGGCTCACCGAGGCCCTGGCCCCGCGGCTCGGCACCGCCGCGGCCGCGCCGCTGCTGGAGCGCCCCCGGCTGCGCTCGGCCCTGCTGGCGGAGCTGGAGGCCCTGCCATGAGCGAGGGCACCCTCGGCACCGTGTACCTGGTGGGGGCGGGCCCGGGCGATCCCGAGCTGCTCACCCTGCGGGCCCACCGGCTGCTGCGCCAGTGCGATGCCCTGGTGCACGACGCCCTGGTGCCCCGCGCCCTGCTGGAGCTGGTGCCCCCCCACTGCGAGCGCCACTTCGTCGGCAAGCGGCGCGGCCACCATTCCGTGCCCCAGGTGAGCACCAACGCCGTGCTGGTGGAACTGGCCGGCCGGCACCGCACGATCGTGCGCCTCAAGGGGGGCGATCCCTTCCTGTTCGGCCGCGGCGGGGAGGAGGCGGCCCACCTGGCGGCGCGGGGCATCCCGGTGGAGGTGGTGCCGGGGGTGACGGCGGGCATCGCCGCCCCCGCCTACGCCGGCATCCCGGTCACCCACCGCCGCGCCGGCTCCAGCGTCACCTTCGTGACCGGCCACGAGGAGATCGACAAGGGCCGCCCCGGGGTCGACTGGCGCGGCCTGGCCCGCAGCAGCGATGGCCTGGTGATCTACATGGGCCTGCACAACCTGGCGGCGATCTGCGCCGAGCTGCTGGCCGGCGGCCTGGCGCCCGACATGCCGGCGGCGGTGATCCAGCAGGGCACCGTGCTCGGCCAGCGGCTGCTGCTGGCGCCCCTGGCCGAGCTGGCGGAGCGGGTGCGCCAGGAGGGGCTGCGCTCGCCCGCGATCGTGGTGATCGGCCAGGTGGTGGCCCAGCGGGTGGCGGCCTGCGCCCCCGCCCCCGCCGACGCGGAGATGCCGATCCCCTTCTGAGGGCGGACGGCCGGCGAGGTGGCTTCTAGGCTGGGTTGTTAGCCCGTGCCTCGCGCCGTCGGTCCATGATCCCCACCTCCGACCTCCACGTGGTGGAGACCCGGCCCCTGGTGCCACCGGCGGTGTTGCACAGGGAGCTGCCGATCAGCGAGGCCGCCGCCCGCACCGTGCAGCAGGCGCGGGAGCGGATCAAGGCGATCCTCCACGCCGGCGAGCGCCGCCTGCTGGTGATCGTCGGGCCCTGCTCCGTGCACGATGTCGATGCCGCCCGCGAGTACGCCGACGCCATCGCCCGCGCCCAGCGCCGCCACCGCGATGAGCTGGAGGTGGTGATGCGCGTGTATTTCGAGAAGCCGCGCACCACCGTGGGCTGGAAGGGCCTGATCAACGACCCCCATCTCGACGGCAGCTACGACATCAACACCGGTCTGCGCCGCGCCCGCGCCCTGCTGCTGCACCTGGGCTCCCTGGAGCTGCCGGCGGCCACCGAGCTGCTCGATCCGGTGGTGCCCCAGTACATCGCCGATCTGATCAGCTGGACGGCGATCGGGGCACGCACCACCGAAAGCCAGACCCACCGCGAGATGGCCTCCGGCCTGTCGATGCCGATCGGTTTCAAGAACGGCACCGATGGCAGCGCCACCACGGCGATCAACGCCATGGAGGCCGCCGCCCGGCCCCACCATTTCCTGGGCATCAACGCCGAGGGGCATGCGGCGATCGTGAGCACCACCGGCAATCCGGATGGCCACCTGGTGCTGCGCGGCGGCAAGGGCGGGCCCAACTACGAAGCGGAGGCGGTGGAGGCGGCCGCCGCCCAGTTGGCGCGGGAGGCGCTGCCGGCGCGGCTGATGGTGGATTGCAGCCACGGCAATTCCAATAAGGATTACCGCCGGCAGGCCGACGTGCTGCGCTCGATCGCCGGCCAGGTGGCCGCCGGCTCCCGCCATGTGATGGGCGTGATGATCGAGAGCCATCTGGTGGCCGGCAGCCAGAAGATTCCCGCCGACCTCAGCCAGCTCACCTACGGCCAGAGCATCACCGACGCCTGCATCGATCTGCCCACCACCCTGGCCCTGCTGGAGGAGCTGGCGGCGGCGGTGCGCACGGCCCGGGAGCTGGAGCTGGCGCCGGTTTGAACGGCCGGCTGGCCCTAATTGGCACTCGCCAAGTGCGAGTGCCAAAGTGTCAACGAAGCCCGCGCATGTGACGGATCGGCAAAGTCTGTTCCTGCTGAACAGTCGCTGGGGAGATGCTTTCTACTCTGAACTTCCTTGCGATCCGGGCAGGTTGCGGTCATGACCTATCTGATGCAGTTCTGCGGTTTTTCTGATCCCCTGCAGCTCTTCTACCTCGAGCAGCGCTGCGAACCCGCCGGCGCGCCCGGCGCCGGGGGCGGCCTGGCCTTCGCCGGTTTCCGCCCCTTCACCCTCGATGAGCTGCTCGCCTGGGCCCTGGACACGGCCCGCCAGCGCAGCTGGGATCGGGAGGGCATCCAGCGCACCGTGCTCGATGTCTGGATGGAGCGAGCCGACCTGATCCGCCAGTGGCAGCTGCGGCTGCGGGAGGAGCCCTCCGACTGTCGCGTCGTCGCCGCCCTCGGCACCCAGCGGGACTGGGAGCGCCGCTGCGAGGAGCTGCTGCGGGCCTAGGCCAGCCGCTGCCACAGCGCCGCCACCACCAGGGGCACCGTGAGGTTGTCCAGGCCGCCGATCGCCAGCTGCTCCACCAGCGCGGCCACCGCGGCGATCAGGGCCAGGGCGCCCAGCTCCGGTGCCGCCAGCCCCTGGGCCCGGCAGAAGGCTGCCAGGGCCGCCAGGGTGGCCAGGCTCGCCGCCCCCATCACGCTGGTGCCCAGCAGGGAGCGGCGCTGGCCCAGCACCGTCCAGCTCGGGCTGGGCCAGAGCGGGCCGATCAGCCCGGCCAGGCCGTCCCCGAAGGCCATCACCAGCACCCCCGCGCAGACGGCCGCGGCCTGGGCCGGCCAGCCCAGCAGCAGCAGCAGGGTGATCGAGGCGCCGTAGCCGACCGTCCCGTAGCTGGGACGGTCGATGTCCTCGATCGCCGGCAGGATCCGCCGGCGATGGTTGAGCAGGGCCAGCAGCGTCACCACCCCGGCGGCGGGCACGGCGATCCAGGGGCTGAGGCCTAAGCCCCAGGCGATCGGCAGCACCAGGCCGGCACCGATGTGCACCACCTTGCGGCTCCACTCCCGCTGCTGCGGCCAGCGGCTGCGCACCAGCAGCGCCAGGCCGCTGAGGCCCGCGAGCCAGCCGACGACGGCGGCGATGCCGAGGAGCTGGAGGCTCAAGCGGTGGGAAGGGCCGGGGGCACGCTCAGGCGGCCTGCTGCAGGTTGCTCATCAGCCGCAGCTTCATGATCGCCTTGGCCTCGAGCTGGCGCACCCGCTCGCGGGACACATTGATCTGGCGGCCGATCTCCGCCAGGGTCAGCGGCTCGCTGCCCTCCAGGCCGAAGCGCAGCTTGAGGATCTTCTGCTCCCGCTCGTTCAGCTGGGACAGCCAGGCGCCCAGGTGCTCCTTCTGCAGGTGGCGATCCATCGAGTCGAAGTGCTCGTTGCTCGCCGGGTCGGCGATCAGCTCGCCCAGGGTGCTGCGATCCTCCTCACCGCGGGCATGGGCATCGAGGGAGGCGCAGGGGGCGCTCTGGGTGATCAGCTCCTCCAGCTCCTCCGGGGTGGTGCCGAGGGCATGGGCCAGCTCCAGCCGGTTCGGCTGGCGGCCAAGCCGATGGGAGAGTTCGCGGCTGACCCGACGCATCTTCGAGAGCTTCTCGCTGATGTGGATCGGTAGCCGGATCGTGCGGGCGCTGTTGTCGATGGCGCGGGTCATGCCCTGGCGGATCCACCAGTAGGCATAGGTGGAGAATTTGTAGCCCATGGCCGGATCGAACTTGTCGACGGCACGTTCCAGACCGATGGCCCCTTCCTGAACCAGATCCAGGAGTTCAAGGCCCTGGTTCTGATACTTCTTGGCCACACTCACCACCAGGCGCAGATTGGCCGCCATCATCCGGTCGCGGGCCCGCTGACCCATGCGGATCTGGCGGTTCTGCTTGGCGGTGCGCTGCTCGTCTGGGATCTCCAGCAGCCGCTTGCTGCTCTGCACATGGTGGGCGAGCTCGATTTCCTCGGCCGGCGTGAGCAAGGGCACGCGGCCGATGGTGCTCAAATACCAACCGATCGAATCCGCACTCACACGGCCGGAATTGCGAGCGGCAACCTTTTGGGCCGCCGCGAATGTGTTGGACGCTCGGGACAGCGTGGGCTTCTCCCCAGATAGGGCCAATGGGCCCGAACCGGGAGAAGCGGAATGCAGAGGTGTCCCCATCACCCCAGGCCTCCGAATGAATTTGGCCGGAATGTAGCACTACCGGCGGCCAGTGAACGCTAGAAACCCGAAGATTTCCTGTATTGCCACTCCTCAATCTGGACTTTGGTGGTGGTGGCTACCCGGCCGTGCTCCCCGGCGTGGCGTCGCCGACGAAGCCCCCCCGCCAGCGTTCCATCAGGGCGGCCTGGGCCGAGTAGGGTTCGCCCTCGGGCTGTCGCTGGCTGAACTGGCCGTCGCTCTGCATCACCCAGGCCGTGGTGTCATCCAGGTAAAGCTGCATCAGCATTTCCAGTTGGCGTCGCTGGCGCGGGTCCTCGACGGGCGCCACCGCCTCCACCCGGCGATCGAGGTTGCGCGGCATCCAATCGGCGCTGCCGAGGAACAGTTCTGCCTCGCCGCCGTTGGCGAACCAAAACAAGCGCGAATGTTCCAGGTATCGGCCGATCACGCTCAACACCGTGATCGTTTCGCTCACTCCCGCCAACCCGGGCCGCAGCGAGCACATGCCGCGGATCACCAATTCGATCTTCACCCCAGCCTGGGAAGCCTCGTAAAGCAGGGCGATGATCGCCGGGTCCACCATCGCGTTCATCTTGGCGCGGATGTGGCCGCCCCGGCCGGCCTTGGCGTGGTCGATCTCGCGGCGGATCAGGGCTTCCATGCCCCGCCGCAGGGTGACCGGCGCCACCAGGAGCTTGCGGAAGCTCTGCTGCTTGGAGAAGCCGGTGAGGTAGTTGAACAGCTCCACCAGATCCTGGCCGAAGTCCTCGCGGGCGGTGAGCAGGCCGAGGTCGGTGTAGAGGTTGGAGGTGCGGGAGTTGTAGTTGCCCGTGCCGATGTGGGCGTAGCTGCGCAGCTTGTCCTTCTCGCGCCGCACCACCAGGGCCACCTTGGTGTGGGTCTTCAGGCCCAGCACGCCATACACCACATGCACACCGGAGCGCTCCAGCTGACGCGCCCATTGAATGTTGTTGTCCTCGTCGAAGCGGGCCTTGAGCTCCACCAGGGCCATCACCTGCTTGCCATTCTCGGCGGCGCGGATCAGGGCCGCCACCACGGGTGAATCCTTGGAGGTGCGATACAGCGTCATCTTGATCGCCAGCACCGCCGGATCATCGGCGGCCTGGTTGAGAAATTCCTCCACCGAGGTGGCGAACAGGTCGTAGGGGTGGTGCAGCAGCACATCGCCCCGCCGCAGCACCCGGAAGATGCTCTCGAATTCCTCCTCCTTGATCGAACCGTCCTCCAGCAGGCTGCGCTGGGCCCGGGCGAGCACCGGCACCGTGCGCCCCTTCCAGGGCGGCGCCTTGAGCTGGGGCAGGGGGATCGCCAGCAGGCTCATCAGGTCGTCCAGGCCGAGGGGGCCGTTGATCCGGTACAGGTCCTCCGGCTCCACCTCCAGCCCCTCCATCAGCAGCTGCACCACCTCCTCCGGCATCTCATCGGCCACCTCCAGCCGCACCACCTCCCCCCCCATGCGCCGTTTGCGCAGCCCCTCCTGCAGGGCCTCCATCAGGTCGTCCGCTTCCAGGTCGCGCAGCTCCAGGTCGGCGTCGCGGGTGACGCGAAAGAAGTAATGCCCTTCGATCACCATGCCGGGGAAAAGCACCTGCAGGTTGAAGGCCACCAGCTGCTCCAGCGGCACCGCTGAGAACACCGGCCTGGGGTGGCGCTCGCAGAGGTCGTTGGGGAGCGGCACAAAGCGTGGCAGCACCTTCTGGGGCACCTTCACCCGCGCGAACTGCTGCTGGCCGGTGTCCGGGTCGCGGATCAGGGCCGCCACGTTCAGGCTGAGGTTGCTCATGAACGGGAAGGGGTGGGCCGGGTCCACCGCCAGCGGTGTGAGCACCGGAAAGATGGAGGTGCGGAAATAGGTGTCGGCCCAGGCCTTCTGCCGCTGGTTCAGCCGCTGGTAATCGAGCAGGTACACCCCGTATTCCGTCAGGTGGCTCTTGAGGGCGTAGCGATAGTGCTGCTGCTGCAGTTCCAGCAGCGGCCGCAGCCGTTCCTGGATCGCCTCCAGCTGCTCCAGGGGGGTGAGACCGTCGTCGCTGCGGCTGGTGATGCCGGCCTCGAGCTGGGACTTCAGCGAGGCCACCCGCACCATGAAGAATTCATCGAGGTTGTTGCTGAAGATGGCGCTGAACTTCGCCTGCTCCAGCAGGGGGGTGTATTCGTTCAGGGCCTGGGCCAGCACGCGGTGGTTGAAGGCCAGCCAGCTGAGTTCGCGGTTGATATAAAGATCTGCCCCCAGCGGCGCCCGCGACTCGCCTGCGGCGGCTGGGGCGGAGCCGGGGGCGCCGGCCGGCTGGGTGGCGCTGCTCATCGATCCTGCGTCCTGGTGTGCCTGGGATCAGGCCTTCTCCCAGCGGGGAAGGAAGGCACCAGTTGAATTGACCGTAGCAATTCAGCCCTGTTGTCCTGGCGACATCCGCTGCTCGCCCCCGCCCACCAACAGCAGCACGCCCACCAGCAGCAGGATCGCCAGCCAGAAGGGGCTGCGCTGGCCCAGCCCTTCGAAGGCCAGCCCCGCCAGGGGCGGCCCCAGGAAGCTGCCCAGGCTCTGCAGGCCCTGCAGGCTGCCCAGGGCCGCCCCCTGGCCCCCGTCGTCCAGCCGGCGTGACACCTGGCTGCGCAGGCAGGGCGTCACCAGGCCGGTGCCGACGGCGAGCAGGCCCACGGCGCTGAACACCTGGGCCTGGGCCACCTCGGGCCGGGCCAGCGGAATCAGCAGGCAGCCGCTGATCACAAAGCCGATCCCCGCCAGGGTGAGCCGCCATTCGCCGAAGCGCTTCACCAGCGGACCGATCAGCCCCCCCTGCACCACCATCGCCACCACGCCCACCACCAGAAACGCCATGGAGGTGAGGCCCGGGCCCCAGCCGAAGCTCCGCTGCAGGAACAGCACCAGCACCCCGGTGAGGGCACTGAAGGCGAGGAAGAACAGGAAAAAGGCCACCGCCAGGCGGCGGATGCGCGGGTTGGTGAACACCCGCCCCAGGGGGTGAAAGGGCTGCAGCTCCCGCCTGGGGGGCAGCGGCAGGCGGGCGCCGGGGGGGTGGGTTTCCGGGAGCAGGCTGAGCACCAGCACCAGATTCAGCAGCGCCACCGCCACCGCCACCAGCAGCGGCAGGTTCAGGGCCCGTTCCGCCAGGGCGCCGCCCAGGAAGGGGCCCAGCACGAAGCCGAGGCCGAAGGCCACCCCCACCAGGCCGAAGGCCCGGGCCCGCGTCGCCGCTGGCGTGATGTCCGCCAGCACCGCGGTGGCGGTGGCGGCGGTGCCGCCGCTGACGCCATCGATGATCCGCGCCAGGAACAGCAGCGCCAGGGGGAGGCCGGCGGCGTTCGCCGCCGGGAAGCGCAGCCCCCAGGGCACGCTGATCGTCACGGCGAACAGCCCCAGCCCCAGCACCGAGCCGGCCACGCAGAGGGCGATCACCGGCCGCCGCCCGAAGCGGTCGCTGAGGGCGCCGATCAGGGGCGTGAAGCTGAACTGGGCGATGGCGTAGGCGCCGGTGAGCAGGCCGAGGGTGCGGGCGTCGCGGCTGAGGTCCGCCAGCAGGAAGGGCAGCAGCGGAAAGACGATGCTCTCCCCCAGCCGGTCGTTCAGCAGCGTCAGGAAGACGCAGAGATAGGTGGAGGGGCGCGACAGACGCACGGCCGGGTGTCATTGTCGGAACATCCTTCCCCATTGCGATTCCACCCCGGTGATCGCCGTCAGCGGCCTGCTGCTGGTGCTGTTTCTGGTGGCGCACCTGCTGGGGGTGTCGCTGGCGGTGCTCTCCCCCGCGGCCTTCGAGGGGTGGGCGGCGGCGCTGCACCGCCAGCTGTGGTTGCCCCCCGTGGAGCTGGCCCTGGCGGCCGCCCTGCTGCTGCATCCTCTGCTGAGCCTGGTGCGCTCCTGGCGCCACGCCGCCGCCCGCGGACCCGTACCCGGCGCCCGCGTCAGCCGGCGCAGCGGCGCGATCGAGGCGCTGGTGTCCCGCTCGGGGCGCTGGCTGCCCTGGAGCGGCGGCCTGCTGCTGCTGTTCCTGGTGGTGCACCTGGTCCAGCTGCGCCTGCATCGTCCCGCCGCCGGCGCGGAGCTGGCCGCCACCCTGGCGGCCCTCGCCTCCCCCGTGGCGCTGGCGCTCTACGGGGCCGCCGGCCTGGCCGTGGGGCTGCACCTGCTGCATGGGGTGGAGAGCGCCCACCGCAGCCTCGGCCTGCTGGAGCCCGCCAATGCGGCGCCGATCCGCGCCGCCGGGCGTTGGCTCGCCCTGGCCCTCGGGGCCGGCTTCACCCTGCTGCCCCTGGCCCTCACCCTGCGGGGGGGGCTCTGATGGCCCTCGATCCGCGTCTGCCCTCCGGCCCGCTGGAGACCGCCTGGCAGCGCTGCCGGGCGGAGCTGCCGCTGATCAGTCCCCAGAACAAACGGCGACTGCGGGTGCTGGTGGTGGGCAGCGGCCTGGCCGGCGCTTCCGCCGCCGCCACCCTCGCGGAGCAGGGCTACCAGGTGCGGCTGCTCACGTATCACGACAGCCCGCGGCGGGCCCATTCGGTGGCGGCCCAGGGGGGCATCAACGCCGCCAGGAACTACGCCAACGACGGCGACAGCGTGCAGCGCCTCTTCCGCGACACGGTGAAGGGCGGTGATTTCCGGGCCCGGGAGGCCGGCTGCTTCCGCCTCGCCGAGATCAGCGGCGCGATCATCGACCACTGCGTCGCCCAGGGGGTGCCGTTCGCCCGCGAGTACGGCGGCACCCTCGCCACCCGCAATTTCGGCGGCGCCCAGGTGAGCCGCACCTTCTACGCCCGCGGCCAGACGGGCCAGCAGCTGCTCTACGGCGCCTACCAGGCCCTGATGCGCCAGGTGGCGGCCGGCCGGGTGGAGCTGCTGAGCCGCCGCGATGTGCTCGATCTGATCACCGTGGATGGGGTGGCCCGCGGCGTGGTGTGCCGCCACCAGCTGAGCGGCGCCCTTGAGGCCCACACCGCCCAGGCGGTGCTGCTGGCCAGCGGTGGCTATTCGAACGTCTATTTCCTCTCCACCAACGCGGTCAAGTCGAACGCCAGCGCGATCCTCGCCGCCCACCGCCGCGGCGCCTTCTTCGCCAATCCCTGCTTCACCCAGATCCATCCCACCTGCATCCCCAGCGGCGATCCCGGCCAGAGCAAGCTCACCCTGATGAGCGAGAGCCTGCGCAACGACGGCCGGCTGTGGGTGCCGCTCCGCCCCGGCGATGACCGACCGCCGGCGGCGATCCCGGAGGCGGAGCGCGACTACTTCCTGGAGCGCCTGTATCCCGCCTACGGCAACATGGCGCCCCGCGATGTGGCCTCCCGCCGCGCCCGGGAGCTCTGCCTGGCGGGCCATGGCGTCGGCCCCGGCGGCCGCTCCGTCTACCTCGACCTGGCGGAGGCGATCGGCCGGGAGGGGCTGCCGGCGATCGAGGCCCGCTACGGCAACCTCCTGGAGATGTATGAGCGGATCACCGGCGAGGATCCGCGCCTCACCCCGTTTCGCATCTACCCCGCTCCGCACTACACGATGGGGGGGCTGTGGGTCGACTACCAGCTGATGAGCACCGTGCCGGGGTTGTTCGTGCTCGGGGAGGCCAACTTCTCGGAGCACGGCGCCAACCGCCTCGGCGCCAGTGCCCTGATGCAGGGCCTGGCCGATGGCTATTTCATCGCTCCGGCCACGGTCACCGCCTGGTTGGCGGGAGCGGCCCACGGCGAGATCCCCGCCGATCACCCCGCCTGTCAGGAGGCGTTGCAGGCGGTGGCGGACCGCATCACCGCCCTGCGGGCGATCGCGGGGCGGCGTCCGGTGGATGCCTTCCATCGCGACCTCGGCGCCCTGATGATCGCCAGCTGCGGCATCAGCCGCAGCGGCCCCGGCCTGGAGCGGGCCCTGGGCGACCTGGCAGCGCTCACGGCGGCCTTTCGCGCCGACCTGGCCCTCCCCGATCCCGGCACGCCGATCGATGCGGAGCTGGAGAAGGCGCTGCGCCTGGAGGATTTCCTGGCCCTGGCGGAGCTGATGCTGCGGGATGCCCTGGCGCGGCAGGAATCCTGCGGCGCCCACTTCCGCGAGGAACACCAGAGCGAGCAGGGCGAGGCCCGCCGCGATGACGAGCGCTTCGCCCACATCGCCGCCTGGGAGCATGTGCCGGGCCGCGCGCCGCGCCGGCACAGCGAGCCGCTCGCGTACACCGTGATCTCCCCCAGCGAGCGCAGCTACCGATGAGCCGCCGCCTCTCCCTCACCCTGCGCATCTGGCGCCAGGCCGGTCCCGGCGAGGGCGGCGGCTTCGAGGTCCATCGGCTGGAGGGGGTGTCCGCCGACCTGTCGCTGCTGGAGGCCCTCGATGGGCTCAACGAGCGCCTGATCGCCCAGGGCCAGCGGCCGGTGGGCTTCGAGCACGACTGCCGCGAGGGCATCTGCGGCTCCTGCGGCTTCCTGGTGAACGGCCAGGCCCACGGTCCGCGGGCCCTCACCACGGTCTGCCAGCTCTATCTGCGCGAGTTCGCCGACGGCGCCACCCTCACGCTCGAGCCCTTCCGCGCCCGGGCCTTCCCGCCCCTGCAGGACCTGGCGGTGGACCGCTCGGCCCTGGACCGGATCATCGAGGCCGGCGGCTACTGCTCGGTGAACACCGGCAGCGCCCCGGAGGCCAACGCCATCCTGGTGGGCCGCGAGCGGGCGGCCAGCGCCTTCGACACCGCCACCTGCATCGGCTGCGGCGCCTGCGTGGCCAGCTGCCCCAACGCCTCCGCCAGCCTGTTCAGCGCCGCCAAGCTGGCCCATCTGGCCCAGTTGCCCCAGGGCCAGCCGGAGCGCGGCGCCCGGGTGCGGGCCATGCGGCAGCGGATGGAGGCCGAGGGCTTCGGCGGCTGCAGCAGCCACCTGGAGTGCGAGGCCGTCTGTCCCAAGGGCATCTCCGCCGACTGGATCAGCTGGATGCAACGGGAGACGCGCCGCGTCGAGCGGCCATGAGCGAGCCGCCGGTCGACGTGGTGGTGGTGGGCGCTGGCCTCTCGGGGCTGGTGGCCGCCCGGGAGCTGCGCCGTCGTGGCCGCACCGTCACCGTGCTGGAGGCCCGGGACCGGGTCGGCGGCCGCATGGTCTCCAGCCCCACCATCGGCGGCGCCCGGCTGGAGCTCGGCGGCCAGTGGGGGGGCACCACGCACCGGTTGTTCGCGGCCCTCTGCGATCAGCTCGGCCTGCATCGCTTTGCCACCTACAGCCAAGGACGCAGCGCCCTGCTCTGGCAGGGGCGGCACCAGCTGGCCCCGTTGGCGCCGGAGTTCCGCGGCAGCCTGCTGTTCTTTGCCCCCGACGCCCTGGACCTGCCGCGCCCGGAGGTGGAGGAGGCGCTGGAGTTGCATCGCCAGCTGCTCGCGCTGGCCGCCACCGTGGACCCCCTGCAGCCCTGGCGCACCCCCGGGGCGCGGGACCTGGATGGCGAGACCGTGGCGGCCTGGCTGGAGCGGCGCCGCTGCGGGCCCCTGGCCCGGTTCCTGGTGGAATGGCACACGCGGGTGGGCGGCAGCGGCGGCTTCGAGCCGGAGCAGGCCTCGCTCCTGCACCTGGCCTGGACCCAGGCGGTGGCCCCCCAGGTGGAAACGCCCGAGGACTGGCTGCTGGTGGAGGGGGCCGGGGCGGTGCCGCCGCTGCTGGCCCGGGAACTCGGACCGGCCCTGCGGCTGGAGAGTCCGGCCTCGGCGATCGAGTGGGACGGCTCCGGCGTGCTGGTGCACAGCGCCGCTGGCCATCGCCATCCCGCCGCCGCCGCGATCGTGGCGATCCTGCCGGCCCTGCGGAACGGCATCCGCTTCGAGCCGCCCCTGCCCGCCGCCAGCACCGCCCTGGCCCAACAGGCGCCGATGGGTTCGATGTGGAAGGTCCTGGCGGTCTATCCCACCGCCTGGTGGCGGCAGCGGGGCTGGAGCGGCATGGCCACCGGCGACCTTCCCCTCCTGGAGCTGACCGCCGACAGCTCCCCGCCCTCCGGGACGCCCGGCATCCTGGCGGCCTTCGTGGCGGGGGAGCGCGCCCGCCGCCTGGCGCCGGCGGAGCGCGAGGCGGCGATCCTCGCCGATCTGATCGCCGTCTGGGGCGAAGCGGCCGGCTCGCCGGTCGAGCTGGTCGTGCAGGACTGGAACGCCGAGACCTGGACCGGTGGCGCCTTCACCGCCTATCTCACGCCCGGTGCCTGGACCAGCGTGGGCTCGGCCCTGCGGCAGCCGGTGGGACCCGTGTTCTGGGCCGGCACCGAGGCGGCGGTCCGCTGGCCCGGCTACTTCGAGGGGGCGATTCAGGCGGGGCGGGATGCCGCCTCGGCCGCCCTGGAGCGCCTCGAGAATCCGGGCCGCAAGGACTAGGGTTCAACCTGGCCCCGCTCCCAGGCTTCCGCCCCAGTCACACCCTCCCCTGGATGGTTCGCGATGTCCCCCAGCTTCTGCTCCCGATCGGCCTGGCGCTGATCGCCTTCGCAGGCGGGTATGGGCTCGGACGGCTAGGTCGGCGTCGCCCCCTGAGCGATCCGGCCCTGGTCCGCGAACTTCGCGGCCTGCAGGCCCCGGAGATTGAGCTTTACGTGCAGCCGATCCTGTTGGTGGCGAATCCCGGCAAGTTCGGCCTGGAGGTTCTGCCCCGCAGCCGCTCGCCGCGCCTGCGCTCCCTCGATTCGCGCCAGCTGCGGGCCCTCGCCCGGGACCATCGGCTCGCGGCGCACCTCGATCAGCTGCTGATTCAGCGCCTGCCTGGCCTGGAGGCGGAGTTCTCGCGCCAGCCCCTCAGCGCGGCCAGCATCGACCACTTCAGCTTCAACGTCAGTGGTGAATCCCTGGCCAGCAACAAAGCCCTCGAAGCCCTGATGGCCCAGCTGCGGGCGCATCACATCAATCACCGCGGCTTCACCCTCGAGATCACTGAGACGGCCGCCAATCAGAGGCTCGAAGGCAGCACCGCCTCCACCACCCCCACCGCCGCCGAGCGCATCCACCGGGAGCTGGGGGTGCGGGTGTGCATTGATGAGTTCGGGTCCGGGTTCTCCAGCTTCCGCCGCATCGCCGAAGCCTGGTACGACGCCATCAAGCTGGATCGGGAGCTGGTGCAGAACCTGCACGGCTCCTTCCGGCTGCAGCGCTTCCTCGGCGCTTTCCTGGGCAGTGCCCATTCCCTGGGCAAGGTGGTGGGCGTGGAGGGAGTCGCGGAGTATCGCGATCTGGTGGCGGCGATTCGGCTGGGCGCCGACGCCCTGCAGGGTCCGCTGATCGGCCAGCCGATGCTGGCGGCGGAGTTTCCGCTTTTCCTGCAGCGCTCGCCCTGGGCGGATGTGGCGCGGGTGCAGCAGGTGATCGCTCCCCTGCGCTCGGGCCAGAGCCAGCAGGAACGGAGCCGCAGCAATGACCGCACCGGCAATCTCTCGCTGGAGCGCTACATCCTGGAGAACTGGGCGGGTCTGCGCAGCTTCGAGGAGTTCGTGCTGCTGTTCGTCAATGAGCTGCGTAGCTGGGGCCTCGACACCATGCGCCTGTCCCTGGCCTTCCTCCCCGACCACGATGATGTCGACTGCTTCCAGTACATCTGGTACGCCCACAGCCCCGGCGAGGTGGAGACCCTCTGCATGGGCCGGGAGTTTCTGGAGAATCCGGAGCACCTGGCCAGCCCCCTGCACTACCTCGCCACCCGCGCCGGCATCCTGCGCCAGCGGCTTGACAACCCCGAGTCTCCGGATTTTCCCTTCCTGCGCACCCTGCAGGAGCGTGGGGCCACCGACTACCTCGGCATCCGTCTGGAATCCCGTGGCGTCTCGGTTCCGGTGCTCACGATCGCCCTGCAGGGGGAGAGCCGCTTCAGCGACGTGCAGATTCAGCGCATCGAATCCCTCAGTGCCCTGCTCAGCCTGCTGTTTCACAGCTTCGAAAGCGAACGGGCCAAGCGCCTGGCCCTGCTCGATCCCCTCACCCAACTGGCCAATCGCCGCAGCTTCGATTCCTTCCTGATGGCCAATGTCGCGGCCTCCCGCATGACCGGCCGCCACCTGGCGCTGCTGCTGCTGGACATCGATCACTTCAAGGATGTGAACGACACCTATGGCCATGCCCACGGCGACCATTGCCTGCGCCAGCTGGCCGGGATCCTCACCACCCAGCTCCGCCAGCAACGCGACTTCCTCGCCCGCCTTGGCGGCGAGGAGTTCGCCGTCATCCTGCTCGACAACAATGCCGAGCAGGTGCGGGCCATCGCCGAGCGGCTGCGCTTGAGTGTGGCCGCCGTGCCGATCAACCACTCCAGGCTCGATCAGAGCCACAGCCTGACCGTGAGCATCGGAGGCGCGATCTGGGAGGCCTCCTCGGGCCTGGCCTGCGAAGCCGAAGACCTGCAGCACCTCGCCGATGAGTGCCTTTATGAGGCCAAGCGTCGCGGTCGCAACCGGGTGGTGTGCCATCGCCTCGCCGATCAGCAGCCCCCCGGCCTGGATGGGGCGCCTTCGCCAGGCCCCTCCGCTCGCCGCTCCGCCGATGGGGCGCCCTCCTGAGCGCTGCCGCTCAGCCCGGGCAGCCGGCCTTCACTCCGGGCAGGCCCGCCAGCCTTCGGCGAAGGGCGAACGCTCCACCAGCCTGGCGCTGATCCGCTCGGGCAGATCGGATTCCATCAGCGCCACCGCCAGCCCGGCCGCCACCCGGGCCGCCACCCCCCGTACGGCGGGGCCATCGGGCCCCGCCGCCTCCCAGGCGGTCTGGCGCAGGGCCTCGGCGCAGAGGATCGCCAGGTCGTCCAGCAGGTCGCCCTGACCCACGATCGCCCCGACCACCGCCCTGTCCACCCGGTCGATCGCCCCCGGCACGGGCAGCAGGTGGGGCAGCTTGCGGCGCACCCGCCAGGGCCCCGGGCAGGAGTCGTCGTCGCGGTGCAGCCGGGCCAGCTGGTCCCCGCGGATCGCAGGGGCTTCGGAGTCCATCAGGGAGCAGCGACGCTCACCGATGCTGACGCTTTCGCCCCGGCTGCGCCGCCCTGCTTCAGCGTTCCCTGGCCGGATCGTGCCCCTGGGCCTCCGCCAGGGGGAGATCCTCCCGCCGCAGGCGTTCCACCAGCCGCCGCCGCAGCTCCCGGCCCACCGCCTCCTGGGCGCCGACCACCGTCACCAGCAGCAGGGACACCGTCACCCCCTCGGGGCTGACATCCGAGACCCCCTGGAGAATCGGCGGCTCCAGGAGCTGGGGTCGCCAGGCCGGATCGCCGGCGAGGGAGTGCAGCTCCGCCTCAATCACCGCAAGGGCGGCGGCCAGCCCCCGGCAGCGATGGGAGAGCACCAGCCTCACCACCAGGCCCGACCGCAGCTTGCTCTGGTTGATCACCTCGCCGCAGTGGCTGTTCTGGAACACGGCCACGCGCTGGTCCGCCGTGCGCACCTGGGTGCTCAGCACCCCGAGATCCACCACAACGCCGCTCAGGCCGCCGATCTCGACGCTGTCGCCGATGGCGTAGCGGTCTTCGGAGAGGATCACCAGGCCGGCGACGAAATCGCGCAGCAATCCCTGGAACACGATCGCCAGGGCGCCCAGCAGGGCGCCGCTGACGAGAACGGCATGGCCGGGGATCGCCCGCACCCAGGGGATGTCGCTGAAGATCCAGAGGCCGGCCACCAGCAGGCCGCCCAGATCCACCAGCCGCCGCAGCACCCGCTGCAGGGTGCTGCGGCGCTGGCGCCGCCGCTGGCGATGATCCGCCGGCACCGAGACATTGGCCACCCACTGGCGCAGCGCCACCTCCACGAGGGCCCGTCCCACCTGGGTCACCGCCCAGACCAGCAGCAGCTTCACCGCGATGCCCCAGGGCTGCAGCAGCAACTCCAAGGCCGTCGGCACCTGGCCGGGCACCGCGAAGGTCGCCACCCCCGCCATCGCCACCAGGAGCGCCATCACCGCCACAAGCAGGGCCTGGCTGAGGGCATGCAGTCCGTGGATCGCCAGCCAGTGGCGCGGTCGCCGGTCGTCCACCCCGTAGCGGGCCTCCAGGTGCCCCAGCCCACGCCCGCAGTCGCTCCACAGCTTCAGGGTCAGGGCCAGCAGGCCGGCCAGGGCGAGCAGGGCCAGGGTCACCCGCCCGAGGCGCTGGCGCAGGGCCCGCGGCGCCAGGAGCCGACGCGCCAACCGCAGCCGCTCCTCCAGGAGCGAGCGCCAGCGCTCCGTGAGCAGGGTGTTCTCGACCCCGTTGAGGCGGGCGTCCTCCTGGGTGACGGTGAGCAGGGGCAACGGTTCGCTGCGGCCCGGCACGCGCGCCTCCAGGCGGTGCAGCCCCCCCGGGATCGGCACGGCGATCACCCGCAGCGCCTCGGGCCGGCCGAGCAGGCTGGCGTTGATCAGCCCGCAGGCGCCCCTTCCCTTCTGGCTCAGAAACGTCTGCACCAGCCACTCGGCCAGCTCCTCACCGCCGCTGCAGAGGGAGCGGGCCCGGTAGAGCATCTCCAGGTTGCCCTCGATCACCTCGGCCCGGGTGGCGGCATCGGGGCCCATCCCCCCGGCCTGCACCACCGGCGAGGCCACCGTGATCACGGGAACGCCGAGGATCCGCACCTTGCCCAGTCGGTAGGCCCCCTGGCTGGCGGGAGGCGGCGGGGAGGCGCCGCTGCCCATCGACTCTCCGGCCGTCGGGCTGGAGGCGATCGCCGAGCTCGCGGGAAGCAGCGGCAGCAGGCTCAACAGCAGCCCCAGGAGCAGGGCCAGGAGGGCGCCGGGTCGTCGGCGTCGGGGCAAGCGAGAGGCGCCCATCTCAGGGCAGCCCCTCCAGCCCGGCGGAACGTCGCCAGGTCCGCACTACCTCCTCCAGCGGTTGCTTGTTCAGATCCACCGCGGCATTCAGCCTCTGCATGGTTGCGGCGTCGAGGCGACCCACCAGCCGCTCCACCGCCTGCGCCAGGTCCGCGTGGCGCCGCAGGCTGGCGCTGCGGAACACGGGCACCGCATCGTAGGGGGGGAAATAGCCGCGGTCGTCCGCCAGGATCGCCAGATCCAGGGCCGGGATCAGGCCGTTGGTGCTGTCGCCGGCGATCAGATCCACCTGCCCCTCGGCCAGGGCGCGGTAGGTGAGCCCCAGGTCCATCGCCCGGGGGGGCGCGCTCAGCCGCAGGCCGTAGCGGCGCGCCAGCCCGGGCCAGCCATCGGCACGGTTGAGAAACTCGTAGCCGAAGGCCGCCCGCCAGCCTGGGGCCAGCGGGGCCGCCTGGCTGAGGTTGCGCACGTCGAGCCGCTCCGCGTCGGCCCGGCGGATCAGCATCGCGAAGCTGTTCTCGAACCCCAGGGACGGGAAGACGGTGAGGCCCAGCTCCGCGTAGCGGCTGCGGGTCTGGCGCCAGATCCGCTCCCGCCGGTCGGTCCCCTGCAGGGGCGGCTGGCCCAGGATCGCGGTCCAGGCGGTGCCGGTGTACTCCACATAGCCGTCCAGCCGGCCGGAGCGCAGGCCCTCGTGCAGCAGGGCCGTGCCGCCGAGGCCGAAGTCGCGCTGCACCCGCAGGGAGGTGTCCGCCTCGATCTGCTGGGAGAGAAGCTCGGCGAGGATCAGCTGCTCGGTGAAGGTCTTGGCGCCGATCCGCACGGTCGCGCCCGCCGGCCCGCGGCGCAGCCCCAGGCCGACCGTCAGGATCAGGCCCAGTGCCAGCAGGGCGGCAACGGCCGTGGCGAGCCTGCGGCGGCTGCCGCTGGAGTCGCGCGGGCGGCGCGGCCGGGGCGCCCGCGCGAGACGGCGCTCCAATGCCCCCAGCCCGAAATCGGCCAGCAGCGCCAGGGCCGCGGCGGGCAGGGCCCCGGCCAGCAGCAGGCCGTTGTTCACGGTGGCGATGCCGCGGAACAGGAACACCCCCAGCCCGCCGGCGCCGATGGCCGCGGCGATGGTGGCCGTCCCCACCGTGATCACCGTGGCCACCCGCATCCCGGCCATCCAGACGGGCAGGGCCAGGGGCAGCTCGATCCGACGCAGCACCTGGCCCTCCCGCAGGCCCAGAGCCAGGGCCGCCTCCCGCAGCCCCAGCGGCACCTGAGCCAGACCTGTGACCAGCCCCCGCAGCAGGGGCAGGAGGGCGTAGAGGGTGAGGGCCACCACCGCCGGCACCGGCCCGATGCCCCCCAGCAGGGGCACCGTGAGCAGCAGCCCGAAGATCGCCAGGCTGGGGATGGTCTGGATGGTGCTGGCGGCGGCCAGCACCCATCCGGCCCAGCGGCGGCGATGGATCCAGATCCCCAGGGGCACCGTGATCAGCAGGGCCAGCCCGAGGGCGACCGCCACGAGCAGCAGATGCTCCAGCGTGCGCTGCAGCAGTTCGCCGGCCAGGGGATTCACGGCCCTCCCGGATCGTCGGCCGCGGCGGCGGCCGGCTCCCCGCCGGATCGGACCAGGGCCCGCAGCGGCAGCACCAGCGCCGCCAGCAGCAGGGCCAGCAGGCTGTGGAGCGGATCCCCCAGCACCGAGCCGGCGAGGAAGGCGAGGGAAGCGGCCACCACCGCCAGGGCGATCCAGGGCTGCCCCCAGGCGCCGAAGGGGCGCTCCAGCTCGGGTTCCCGCTGGCGGAGCACCAACAGCGACACGAAGCCGCTGGTGTAGAGGGCCACGTAAAGGATCGCGGCGATCGCCAGCAGGGTCTGGAAGTCGCCCGAGAGCGTCAGCAGGGAGCTCACAGCGCTGGTGAGCAGCAGGCCGGTGATCGGGGTGCCGCTGGCGCTGACGCGGCTCAGGGCTGCGGCCGCCGGCATCAGCCCATCGCGGGCCAGGCCGTAAAGCACCCGCGGAGCGCTCATGATCGAGGCGTTGATCAGCCCCAGCACCGAGAGCAGGGCCAGGGCGGTGATCACCCGTCCCCCGGCCGCGCCGAAGAGGTGGCGGGCCGCGTCCGCCACGGGCAGGGCGGAGGCCGTGAGCTCCGGCAGGGGAACGACGTGGAGCAGGGCCAGGTTCAGCAGCAGGTAGATCGCCGTCACCGCCACGACGCCGCCGAGCAGGGAGCGGGGCAGCTCCCGCTCGGGACGCTGGAACTCCTCGGCGAAGTAGATCGGGCTGTGCCAGCCGTCGAAGGTGCTCACCACCGGCTGCAGCGCCAGGGCCAGCGCCAGGGCGAGGGGCCAGCCGCTGGGACTCTCTGCCGGCGGCGCCGCCGCCAGGGGCTGGGCGGGGCCGAGCCAGAAGCAGGCGGCCACCAGGGCGAGAAAGGCGATGGCCTTGGCCAGGCTCAGCACTTGCTGGCTGCCGCTGCCGGCCCGCACCCCGAGCAGCTGAATCGCCGTGAACAGGGCGATCGCCAACAACGACAGGGCCCGGGCCTCAAGGGGAAGGAAGGGCAGCAGCTCGCGGCCGTACTCCCCGACGGTGATCGCCACCCAGGCCACGCCGGTGCAATGGCCGATCCAGTCCACCCACCCCACCGCCAGGCCGGCCGTGTCCCCGAAGGCCCGGCGGGCGTAGACGTACCAGCCGCCGGCCTGGGGCAGGCTCGTGCCCAGCTCCGCCACGCAGAGGGCGCTGAGCAGGGCGTAGAGGCCGCCGAGCCCCCAGGCCAGCAGGATCAGGGCCGGGCTGCCCAGCTGGGCGGCCACGAGTCCGGGGGTGCGCAGGATCCCCGCCCCGATCGTGCCGCCCACGGCTCCCGCCAGACCGAAGCCGAGGCCGAGGATCGTCCGCAGCTGCCCGATCGCCGCAGGCGGCCCGGAGCTCTCCGGCATCGGCTCACCCACGGTTCTCACCAAGCTAGGTGCTGATCACGCCCCCCCTGCCCTGGCCTGCTGCTCAGGGGCGAGCGGTGCGCCCCCGCCACAGCCAGAGGACGCTGCCGGCGGTGAGCCCCAGGAGGAAGAGGTTGCGGCTGACCGCCAGGTCTCCCACCCGGATGGGGAAACCATCCCGCAGGGCGTCCCCATCCAGCCGGTAGATGGCGTAGGCGGAGAGGCTGGGGATCGGCGCCACGACCACGCGATCGGGCCCGCTGGCGAAGACCTGCTGCCCCCGTCCCGCCCGCGCCTGCTTCAGGAAGGGCTGGTAGCGCTCCGGCAGCCGTTCCCCCAGGCCGCGAGGTCCGCCGCGGCGCGCGGCCAGGAGGCGGCCCTCCCCATCGGCCACGTACAGAGTCTGGACGATGGGGGAGGGGCCGTCGCCCGGGCCATCCAGCTGGTCGAGGAGTTCGCTGAGCACCACGTCATGACCCACCGCCCCGGCCCAGGTTCCATTCCGGAAGAAGGGGGCCACCACGCTGATCAGCCATTTGCGGGCGGCGGGGTCGTAGATGGGCGGCGTCCAGCGGGGCGCTCCGTCGGGGCTTTGGCTGGGGGTGCTGTAGGCCAGCTGGGGCGCCCGCCAGGACTGCCTGAGGCCACTGGTGCGGAAGAGGTAGTCGGGGATTTGGGGCCAGTAGAGGACCAGGGTGTGATCGCGGGGGGCCACCCAGCTGCTCGCCAGCGGAGCGCGCTGCCGCTCCTGGCCGACGGAGCGGGTGATCGCCTGGGCGTGTTCCAGGAACCGGCGGGAGTCCGGGGTCAGCGCCTTGCCGGCTGGCAGCGCGATGCCGGCGTCGCGGTCGCCCTGGAAGCGGTCGCGGCGACTGCGCAGGCTGCCATCGGGACTCCGCTCCAGCCCCGTGTCCAGGCTGCCCAGCCGCGGTGTGACGGCGGCTGGGGCCTGGGAGACCCGATCGGCGAGGTGGCGGGCGCTGGTCTCCGCCTGCCTCAGGCTGGTATCGAAACGGCGGACGTTGCGTTCGATGCCGATTCGCTGCTGCTCCAGCCGCGCCCTGGCCAGTCGCTCGACGCTGCCTTCCAGCCGCGAGTGGCTGGCCAGGGCGCCCCCCAGCAGAACGGCCGCCAGCAGGGCCAGGCCCCGTTGATTCGCCAACAATCTTCTCACCTTTCGCTCAGTGCTTTCACATCGTCCATTCTGGACCCTCTCAGTCCCTCCGTGGACGTGGGCGGTCCCCGGGGTGGGCCCGCCGCCATCGCCCGCTGTCAGCCAGTACCGTGACCCCCATGAGCAAGATCGAGATCTACACCTGGCGCGCCTGCCCCTTCTGCGTTCGTGCCAAGCAGTTGTTGGATCGCAAGGGTGTCGTCTATCGCGAGTACGCCATCGATGGTGACGAGCCGGCCCGCGAGGCGATGGCGATCCGCACCGGCCAGGGCCGACGCTCCGTTCCGCAGATCTTCATCGACGACCGTCTGATTGGCGGCTGTGACGATCTCTACGCCCTGGAGCGCAGCGGCCAGCTCGATCCATTGCTGAGCGCCTGAGATCAGGCCACCTCGGGCGTCGACACCTCAGGGCCCTGGAGTCTCGCTCAGCAGCAGTTCATCCTCCCCCTCCCGCACCATCAACCCTGACTGGCGGTAGTGGCTGAGGGCCTTGGTCACCGTCACCCGGGTCATGCCGGCGATCTCGGCGAGATGGCGATGGGTGAGGTTCATCTCCTGGAACGACAGGCTGACCCCCCGGCGGCTCACCCGTCCAAAGCGCTCCCCCAGCCAGAGCAGCAGCCTGAACAGCCGCGTCTCCACCGGCCGCACCCGGCTCAGCAGCAGCAGGGTGGAGGCCTGGCCCAGCTGATCGATCAGGAAGCGCCGCTCGTCCTGCAGGCTGGCCCTTGACTCCACCACCTGAACCGGCGAGAGGCTGATCAGTTCAATCGGCTCCAGTCCGATCAGGGAGGGGATCACCAGATCGCCGGGGCCCCAGATGCCAAGGGTGATCGTCTCAGCCTGCTCGCTCCAGTTGGTCATGCGCAGATAGCCATTCTCGATTCGCCAGCTCAGATGGCAGGGCAGGGACTGGCCGCTTCCCAGGCTGAAGCGAAACGGTGATTCCGGCATGACCCGTGACATGGCTGACGACCAGGCAGAACAGAGTCGAGCGAAAGCGATTGCCGGGGCGGACAATCGCAATCACCCTGTAATCGCCTGAACCGTAGGCAGAGGGCCGGGCTGGCTGGGTGAAGCCGTCCCCAGAATCCCCGATTGCCGCAATAAGAGGACCTGATCAAAGCGCACCCTCCCCTGTTGCCGTCCACACCGGCCCAGGTGGTGATCTGTCGTGCGCCTCTCGCTGGCGATCGAGTAGAGGGGTCTGGTCCTGGAGACTCCGGCCCGCTGGCTCCTGCCGCGGGCCTTTCCCCAGCCTCTCCGCCCGGTCATCGCCAGGCGTCGAAGCCTGCGAAGCTCTGGCTCCAGGGCCACCAGCGGCTGAGGGTGAACAGCAGAATCAGCCCTTTCTGGCGGGAGCCCCGGAACGCCGAAGGTTCGATGAACCGGCCCGTGAGCACCCGCGCCAGGCCGCGCAGGGCGGCGCGCCAGCGGATGGCGATAAAGCGCAGGGGATTGCCGCGGGCATAGGTGGGCATGAACGCCAGTCGGTCGAGCAGGATGTCCCCCTGGTGCCAGCCACGGGCCATGTGCAGGCTGTGGTCGGGGTTGGTGATGCCCCCGTGCTCGCCGAATTGCTTGAGCGGAATATAGGTGGATACATTCATCCTGCCGCGCAATTGATGGCAGAAATAGGTATCCCAGAGCAGGATTTCCGGTTTGGCGGCCGCCAGCTCAGCGCTGGCGAACTGCACCAGTTCTGCCGCCGCCTGCGGCATGATCAACAGCGCCACGGCCGTGGAGGAGTTGCCCAGCGCGAAACCGCGCTGGTCGAAGCCATAGATCACGGGCCCGCCCGCGTACAGCCAGCCGATGGCCAGCGGCGAAACCTCGGGATCAAAGGGGGCGCAGGCGTCGGCAAAGCTGCGAACGGGCACGAAATCCGCCTCGACCACCAGGCCCGCTCTGCCGCTGTCGGCGATCGCCTGCCAGGCGTCGCGATGGTTGAGCAGGCAGCGCACCTGGGAGGGGAGGGCTTGTTCGGCAGCGCTGTAGTGGCGGCGCAGGACGCGCAGCTGAAATCCTCGCTGGCGGAAGAAGTTTTCCAGGCGCTGCGTATCTTCTTTGTGGGCGATGATATAAACATCACGGCTTATATCCTTGATCTTCCACAGCGGCCTGCCGTCCGATTTTCTCAGGGGGGCGATCATCGCGCGAGGGAAATGTTCAGGGCGCCGGCCGTGTTGCTCCGGTGCTCTCGGCCTTGGGCTGGCGGCGACTTTACCGCCTGCCAAGCAACGGCCTCTTAACATCAGCCTCCGCATCGCCGAGCAGCGCCGCCATGGCCAGCCAGTGGGACAACTTCCTGCGCAACCTCGGCGAGTGGCAGGGCAGCTTCACCTCGCTGTCCGCGTCTGGGGAGATCGGCGAAAGCACCCCCTCGATCCTCAGCCTTGAGGCGGTCGACGGGGAACGTTTGGTGCGCTTTCGCCTGCGCCGCTTCGCGACCGCAGACCGCTCCGGCGAACCCACGCGCGACATCCAGCAGGACTACCGCAGCCTGGGCAAACAGGTGGTGTTCTTCGATTCGGGGTCCTTTGCCAAGGGCTCGTTGCAGGTGGCACCCGGCACCCCCGGCGGCGCCGAATTCGGATTCGTGCACGGCAATCGCCGCCACCGGCTCGTGCAGCTGTTCGATGCGGCTGGCCTCTTCACCGGCCTGGTGCTGATCCGGGAGTTCCGCACCGGCTGCGCGGCCGCTGAGCAACCCCCCCTCGACGCCGCCCAGCTCGTGGGCCACTGGCACGGCCAGGCCGCCACGATCTCGGCCGACTGGTGGGAGCCGCAGTGTGGCGACTGCCGGATCGCCATCGAGGTAGCCGGCGACGGCCTGCAACTGCGCACCACGCTCGGTACCGAGGAGAGTGTCCATCCGGCCGACGGCGATCAGCGCCTGCTGCTGCTCCCCGATGGGGGCTGGAGTCTGGCGCCGGGCCAGATCAGCCACCGGGTCCCAGCAATCCTGGAGGCGGGCTGGCTGAGCGGGCCCGATCGACTGGAGCGGTTGATTCGCTACACCGACGCCAGCGGCGCCTGGCGCGCCTCCACCCACATTATCGCCACGCGGCGAAGCCATTGAGGTAGGGCAGCCGGCTGGTGGTGGCGCGCAGCTCGGCGTCGTGGGCCACCAGCTGGGAGGTGCCATCCCACTGGCCGCTCGCCAGCATCCGGTGCGGCCCCTCCGGCAGCTGCAGGGGCCAGCGACGGCCAGCGCCGCTCACCACCAGGCCCTCCACGTCGATCGTCAGCTCCGTGGCCGGTTCGGCGCTCACCAGGGCCTGCAGGCTGGCGGCATCGTCGTGACTGGCGCTCAGGCAGGGGATGCCGAGGGTGAGGCAGTTGCCGAAGAAGATCTCGGCGAAGCTCTCGCCGATCAGCGCCCGGATGCCGCGGCGCATCAGCGCCTGGGGGGCGTGCTCGCGGCTGGAGCCGCAGCCGAAGTTGCGGTTCACCACCAGGATCGAGGCGTCGCGGTGCTGCTCCAGGTCGAAGGGATGGCGGCCGGCCTGCTCGCTGCGGTCGTCGGCGAAGGCGCCGCGGGCCAGGTTGTCGAAGCTCACGCACTTGAGAAAGCGCGCCGGGATGATGCGGTCGGTGTCGATGTCGTCGCCGATCACGGCGACCCCGCGGCCACGCCAGCCGGTGATGGGGCCCTGGGGGAAGGGGGTGCTGGTCATTGCGGCAGGAGTTCGCGGACGTCGGTGACCTGACCGCACACCGCGGCGGCGGCGACCATGGCGGGACTCATCAACAGGGTGCGACCGGTGGCCGAGCCCTGACGGCCCTTGAAGTTGCGGTTGCTGGAGCTGGCGCTGATCTGCCGACCCTCGAGCCGGTCGGGGTTCATCGCCAGGCACATGGAGCAGCCGGGCTCGCGCCATTCGAAGCCCGCCTCCCGGAACACCGCATCGAGACCCTCCGCCTCCGCCGCCGCCGCCACCTGCTCGGAGCCCGGCACCACAAAGGCCTTGATGCCTGCCGCCACCCGCCGGCCCCGCGCCACCTCGGCCGCGGCCCGCAGATCGCTGAGCCGGCCGTTGGTGCAGCTGCCGATGAAGCAGACATCCACCGGCACGCCCGCGATCGGCCGTCCGGGCTGCAGATCCATGTAGCGGTAGGCCTCGCCGGCGATCGCCCGCTCCCCCTCCTCCAGCTGCTCCGGGCTGGGCACGGTTTCGTCGATGCCGATCGCCTGGGCCGGGGTGATCCCCCAGGTGACCGTGGGGGCGATCGCCGCCGCGTCGAACACCACCTCGTCGTCGAACACGGCGTCGGGGCCGCTGGCCAGGGACCGCCACCAGGCCACCGCCCGCTCCCAGGCTTCTCCGGCGGGGGCGGCGGGCCGGCCCTTGAGGTAGGCGAAGGTGACCTCATCGGGGTTCACGTAGCCCACGCGGGCGCCCCCCTCGATCGCCATGTTGCAGAGGGTCATGCGCTCTTCCATCGACAGGGCCTCCACCGCGGAGCCCGCGAACTCGTAGGCATGGCCCACGCCGCCCTTCACCCCCAGGCGGCGGATCACATGCAGGATCATGTCCTTGGCGTGCACCCCCGGCCGCAGCGCTCCCTCGATCAGGATGCGCCGCACCTTCAGGCGCCCGATCGCCAGGCTCTGGCTGGCGAGCACGTCGCGCACCTGGCTGGTGCCGATGCCGAAGGCGATCGCCCCGAACGCCCCGTGGGTGGAGGTGTGGGAATCGCCGCAGGCCACCGTCATGCCCGGCTGGGTGAGCCCCAGCTCCGGCGCGATCACATGCACGATCCCCTGGCGACCGCTGCCGAGGCCATGCAGTTGGATGCCGTGGGCGGCGCAGTTGGCCTCCAGGGTGGCGAGCATCTCCTCGGCCAGGGGATCGGCGAAGGGCCGGGTCTGGGAGGTGGTGGGAACAATGTGATCCACCGTGGCGACGGTGCGCTCCGGATGCCGGACGCTGAGGCCGAGGTCGTGCAGTGCGGCGAAGGCCTGGGGACTGGTGACCTCGTGGATCAGGTGCAGGCCGATGAACAGCTGGCTGGCGCCGCCGGGCAGCTCGGCCACGCGATGCAGGTCCCAGACCTTGTCGTAGAGGGTGCCGGAACTCACGGGGAACCCGGACGCACGGAGGTCCACCCTAAGTCGGGGCAGGAGGGGCTCATCGGGGGGGCACAGGGGAGGTTCCCCGCTGGAACAGGCCGTCGAGGTAGTGGCGGGCGACGGCCCGGTCGCCGCAGCCGTGCTGAAACAGGAAGCCGGCCAGTGCGGCCTGCATCAGCCGGTACTGGTCCCACTGGGGATGGAGGCGGATGAACTCCCGCATCGCCCGGAAGAGGTCCTCGGGCATCTGGTTCTCGACGCTCACATGGCTGGGGGCTTGGTCGGGGATCTGGCTCATCGGCGTCGCTCGGGAACGCCCCCATCACCCCACGCCGGCCGCCTGGCCGTCAAAGAGGCGCGTGGATGGGAGATCCCATGCGACTCGTGCCGCGACGACAGTGGCGGAGCCGCTGCCCGTGCCTGGCCGGCGGATGGCGTCCATCCCGCGGGGCTGCACCGGGCGCCGTCAAGGGGAACACGCCTTTCCCCAGGTTGGGGTGACCTTTGGCGGGCGGGGCCGCCGGGTGGGGCAGGCAACCTGGGGAAAACGGCCCGGGCGGCGGGGAAAAACGGCGGTGAGAAGGGGAAAAGCCCATCCCACAGCAATGGTGATCAATCCCCCGCCCTCCGGCAGGGAACGCTCATTCCTCGTCCGGGGCGCCGGCGGGAACCAGGCGGATCTGCTTGCGGCCGAGCTTGATCTCGAACTCATCGCCCGGCTTGAGGTCGAGCATGGCGGTGTAGGCCTTGCCCACCAGCAGGTTGCCGTTGCCCTGCACGGTGGCCACGTAGCTGAGCTTGCGACCGCCCCGGTTCCCGGCCTTGCCGGGGCCGTCGCCGAGGCTGAGGCCCTTGGCCTCAAGCAGCGCTTCATAGAAGGAGGTGAAGTTGAGGCGCTCGCCGCCATCCTTCTTGGTGCTCACATAGCCGCAGCTACGCACCAGTTCAGATTTGGAGACGTCGCCGAGTTCCTTGACTTTGGCGAGAAGTTCAACACCTGTCAGCATGATGGGAAGGGGACAAGAGCCGCGCTGCAACGCTACCGCTTGTGCTCCATTCGGCAAGCGTTTGAGCATGGGCAATTCCCATCAATCCCCAGCCAGTGGGCTGCAGCATCTCCCGTCGATCTCAGGGGGAATCGAGCAGGCGCAGCCGCAGCCGATTCAGGGCCTCGCCCACGGTCAGGGTCTGGATCCAGGTTCTGCCGCGGCGCGATCCGAACCGCACCGCTTCCGCGACGCAGCCCTCCGCCGACGCCACGGCGATGTGCACCAGCCCCACCGGCTTGTCGGCGCTGCCCCCCCCGGGCCCGGCGATGCCGCTCACGGCCACCCCCCAGTCGGCACCGCTGATCCGGCGAACGCCCTCGGCCATCGCCGTCACCACGGCCTCGCTCACCGCCCCCTGCTGCTCCAGCAGCTCCTGCGGCACCCCGAGCAGGTCCCGCTTGAGGGCATTGGCGTAGGCGATCACCCCCCCCAGGAAGACATCGGAGGCCCCCGGCACCGCCGTCAGGGCCGCGCCGATGCCGCCGCCGCTGCACGATTCCGCCACGGCCAGGCGTTCCCCCCGCTGCCGCAGCCGCTCCAGGACCACCGACGCCAGGCTGTCGCCGTCGGCCCCGAAGCAGCAGCGGCCGGTGCGGTCCCGCAGCTGCCGCTCCACCGGTTCCAGCAGCAGCCGGGCCGCCGCCTCGTTCTCGGCTCGGGCCGTGATCCGCAGGCGCACCTCGCCGGCGCCGGCGTAGGGCGCCACCGTGGGGTTGGCCAGGGCCAGCAGGTCCGCCACCCGCTCGGCCAGGGCTGATTCGGACACGCCCCAGAACTGCAGCATGCGGCTGGCGAACACCCCCTGGGTCAGCCCCGCACGGCGCAGCCAGGGGGCCGCCGTCGCCTCCCACATGGCCCGCATCTCGCTGGGTACGCCGGGAAAGGTGAGCACGGTGAAACCGTCCACCGGGGTCCAGATCATCCCCGGGGCGGTGCCGGTGGGGTTGGCGAGCAGGCTCGCGCCCCGGGGCAGCAGGGCCTGGCGGCGCAACGATGGCTCCGGTTCGCGCCCCCGCTGCCGCAGCTTCGCCACGATGTCGTCCCACACCTCCAGGTGCTCCACCAGGTCGGTGTCGAAGGCGGCGGCGATCGCCTCGGTGGTCAGGTCGTCGGGGGTGGGGCCGAGGCCGCCGGTGACCAGCAGCACCCTGGCGCGTCCCGCCGCCTCGCGCACGGCCGCGATCAGCCGCTCCCGGTTGTCCCCCACCACCCCCTGGCGGTGATGGGGCAGTCCGAGGGCGGCCAGCTGCTCGGCCAGCCAGCGGGCATTGCCATTGACGATGTTGCCCAGCAGCAGCTCGCTGCCGACGCAGAGGATCTCGACCGAGCCACCGCTCATGGCAGCGGCGAGCCCGGATCGGCTCTCAGGGCGTCCTGCTGCATCTGGCGCCGGCAGAGCACCACCACCGCCACCAGCACCGCTGTCGCCAGCCCCAGCCAGAGAAAGCGCATCTCGGCGTTGGCCACCACCAGGGCCAGGGCCGCCAGCCATTGGGTGAAGGCATAGATCAGCAGCACCGTGCGCCGGTGGCTGAAGCCGGCCCGCAGCAGGCGGTGGTGCAGATGGCGACGGTCGGGATAGAAGGGGGAGCGGCCCTCGCTGAGCCGGCCCATGATCACCGCCGACATGTCCGCCAGGGGCAGGGAGAGGATCAGCAGGGGAAGCAGCAGGCTGACGCTGGTGAGCCCCTTGGCCGGGCCCACGATGCTGATCGCCGCCAGGGCGAAGCCGAGGAAGTAGGAGCCGCCATCCCCCATGAAGATGCGGGCGGGGTTGAAGTTGTGGCGCAGGAAGCCCAGGCAGGCGCCGGCCAGGGCGGCGGCCAGCAGCCCGGCGGCGGGCTGGTGCAGGCTGAAGCTCACCGACAGCAGGCCCACGGCGGCGATGCCGCTCACCCCCGCCGCCAGGCCGTCGAGGCCGTCGAGCCAGTTGATGGCGTTGGTGATGCCCACCAGCCACACCACCGTGGCCAGCAGGCTGAGGGTCTGGGGCAGCCGCAGGATCGATTCGGCGCCGAACAGGGGGAACGGCCATTCGATCGTGCCGATCTGCACGCCCTGGCTCCACACCGCCATGGCCACCAGCACCTGGCCCGCCAGGCGCGGCAGCGGGGGCAGGGCGGTGAGGTCATCGGCCAGGCCGATGACGAAGTAGCAGAGCGAGCCAGCCAGGGTGGTCCAGATCAGCTGGTCCTTGTCGGCCTCCACCTGGGCGAACCCGGAGAGTTGCCAGGTGAGCAGCAGGGCCAGGCTGAAGCCGAGGACGATGCCGATGCCGCCAAGCCGCACCATCGGCACGGTGTGCTGCTTGCGGGGGTCGGGGCGGTCCACCAGCTCCCAGCGCAGGCCGAGGTGCCGCACCACGGGCACCAGCAGGGCCGTGAGCAGGGCCGCGCTCGAGAAGGTGAGGAGGGCAGCCGTGGTGGGGCTCTCAGCAAGCGTCACGGCGACGGCGGGGGAGGCGGCGGGGCTGAGGCCGTCACCTTAAGGCGGAGGTGGGGATCAGGCGTTCTGCAGCTCCCGCTGGGCGGAATACAGGGGGAATCGCGCGCACAGAGCCGCCACCCGATCGCGGCAGCTCTGCTCCACGGTGCTGTCGTCGGGGTGGAGCAGGCGGTCGGCGATCACATCAGCCACCTCGCGGAAGGCCGCCTCGTCGAAGCCGCGGCTGGTGCAGGCGGCGGTGCCGAGCCGCAGGCCGCTGGTGACGAAGGGGGATTGGGGATCAAAGGGCACGGTGTTCTTGTTGGCGGTGATGTGCACATCGCTCACCAGCAGGTCGGCCACCTTGCCGGTCATGCCGATCGAGCGCAGATCGAGAAGCACCAGGTGGTTGTCGGTGCCGCCGCTGACCACGTCGATGCCCCGTTCCCGGATCCGGCCGGCCAGGGCCTGGGCGTTGGCGATCACCTGCTGGGCGTAGCGGCGGAAGGAGGGCTGCAGAGCTTCGCCGAAGGCCACCGCCTTGGCCGCCACCACATGCTCCAGGGGACCGCCCTGGGTGCCCGGGAACACGGCCTTGTCGAACTGCCGACCGAACTCGGCGTCGTTGCAGAGGATCAGACCGCCGCGGGGGCCGCGCAGGGTCTTGTGGGTGGTGGTGGTGACGACGTGGCAGTGGGGCAGGGGCGAGGGGTGCAGCCCGGCGGCCACCAGGCCGGCGATGTGGGCGATGTCGGCCAGCAGATAGGCCCCCACCTCATCGGCGATGGCCCGGAAGGCGGCGAAGTCGATCGTGCGGGGGTAGGCGGAGTAGCCGCAGACGATCAGCTTCGGCCGGTGCTCCAGCGCCAGCTCGCGGATGGCGGCGTAGTCGAGCTGCTGGCTCTCGCGGTCGACGCCGTAGTGAACGGCCTTGAACCACTTGCCCGAAACATTCACCGGCGAACCATGGGTGAGATGGCCGCCATGGCTGAGGTCCATGCCCAGGATCGTGTCGCCGGGCTGGAGCAGGGCCAGGAATACGGCGAAGTTGGCCTGGGCGCCGCTGTGGGGTTGCACGTTGGCCCAGGCGGCCGCGAACAGCTCGCGGGCCCGCTCGATCGCCAGCTCCTCGATCGCGTCCACATGCTCGCAGCCGCCGTAGTAGCGCTTGTGGGGCAGGCCTTCGGCGTATTTGTTGGTGAGCACCGACCCCTGCGCCTCCATCACGGCCCGGGAGGTGAAGTTCTCGCTGGCGATCAGCTCCAGGTGGGTCTGCTGCCGTTCGAGCTCCTTGGCGATCAGGGCGGCGATCGCCGGATCCGCGCTGGCCAGGGGTGTGTCGATGGAATCCGCCATGGAACGTAAGGGCGCAGAACTTTTGGGCCCGATCGTAGGCAACAACGGTGGTGGGGGCGTGGCTTGCCCGCCGATGAAAACACCCCCAGCGCGAGCATCAGGAGGCCGCGGCTGGTGGGCGTGGGTGGTGATGGGGACGCGCCTGGAGAGATTCGAACTCCCGACCCTCTGATCCGTAGTCAGATGCTCTAATCCGCTGAGCTACAAGCGCCTGGGCAACGGCTGGGCCGTCTGTGCTCATTCTCACCGCATGGGGGGGCGATCCGTCAACCTGGCCAGAGCGTCCGCCCGCTTCCCGATGCCGATTCGCTGGTACGGCCCCGCCGATCCCGCCGACCCCACCTACCGGCATTTCGAGCGGATCGTCAATCTGACCCTGCACGGCGCCCTGTTCGCCGCCGTCAACAGCGGTCTGTGGGTGGTGGAGGGTCTGCGCCATCCCTGGCCCCACCTGGAATGGCTGACGCTGCCCTGGGCGGTGGGGCTGCTGATCCATGCCACGGTGGTCGTCTGGATGCGCCCCCCGTCATGACCCTCGCCGCCCGGGACCTGGAGGAGCTGAGCCGCCTGATCGCGGATCGCCTCTACATCCAGGTGGCCAGCTGGCATCTCTACCTCGGTGATGCCGGCCTGGCCGACACCCTGGCGATCGAGGCCGCCGGGCGGCTGGAGCAGGGGGCGGGGGTCGCAGCCCGCCAGGCGCTTGAGGCGGTCCAGGTGCCGATCGGTGGCGGCGCCACCCGCCTGCCCCTGGCCCGCCTGCTGCCCGCCGGGCAGCTGCGGGATCTGGAGGAACTTCTCGAACCTTTCTCCGGATAGGGTGGCGCCCCAACCTCCACACCGACGGTCCGTGCTGATCATTGAGGTGACCAATGCTCGCGAGGTGGTGCGCCAGCGCATCGGCAAGCTCGGCAGCCGCCTGATCGGCAAGGTGGTGGACGCGGAGGCCCAGGTGGAGAAAGCCCTGATCCAGGAGCTGGAGAACGCCTTCCGCGAATTCGGCATCGAGGCCCGGATCGTGTCGGTGGACGGCCCGCAGATGCTGGGCCGCTCCCGCCTGGAGGTGCCCCTCCAGGTTCGGGAAGAGCGGGAGGTGCGCCTCCCCTAGGCCCGGCCCGGCAGACGCCGGCGCAGCGTGGCGAGCAAGTCCTGCACCTCGGGCACCCCGGCCCCGGAGGCCATCAGCCCGTACACGCCGGTCCCCATGGCGCTGCCCAGGCCGCACTGAAACAGCAATCCCCCCAGGCCCGCCGGCCAGGGCAGCCGCTCCGCCAGCAACCAGGCCACCAGAGCCCCCAGCGTCGCCGCCACGAAGAGCAGGGCGGTGTCCCGGGCCCAGCGGCGCAGGGGCAGTTCGCCGAGGCGCAGCCGCAGCGCCTGGAGCAGCCCCAGGCAGGTGATCACGTTGACGCTCACCGTGGCCAGCACCAGGCCGGGGGCCCCGAAGTTCAGGGCCGGAAGCTGCAGGCCCCAGGGGGTGGGACCCCCCACCAGGAACCAGTCGAAGAACGCGTTCAGGCCGATGCCCGCCAGCGACCAGCGAAAGGGCGTGGTGCCATCCCCCAGCGCATAGAAGACCCGCACGAGCACATCCCGGCTGAGATAGGCCGGCATCCCCAGGCCGTAGGCCATCAGCAGACCACCCACCAGCCGGGAGGCTTCGCCGTCAAAGGCGCCGCGCTGGTAGATCAGGGCCACGATCGGTCCGGCCAGGGCGATCATCAGCCCCCCCAGCGGCAGCATGCTCGCGTTCGAGAGCATCAGGCCCTGGCGGATGCGCGCCACCAGGGCGGGCCGGTCCTGGGGGGCGGTGAGCCGGGCGTAGACCGGCAGCAGGGGAACCAGCAGGGCGTTGGAGATCAGGCCCAGGGGCGTCTGCACCAGCAGGTTGGCGTAGCCCAGGCCCGCCGCCGCGCCGGCGATGCCCGAGGCGAAGAACAGATCCACGAAGACGTTGATCTGCAGCATGCCCGAGGCAAAGGTGGCCGGTGCCATCACCCGCAGCACCTCCTGCACGCCCGGGTCCCGCCAATCCCAGACCAGCTGGAGGCGATGCAGCCCCTCGCGGGCCAGGGCAGGCAGCTGCACCAGCCACTGCAGCACAGCCCCCAGGGTGGTGCTGGCCGCCAGCACCACCCCGCCGATCAACACGTTCTGGGGCAGGGCGATCGCCGGCCCCAGCTGCCCCCAGAGCAGGCTGATGCCCCCGATCACCGCCACGCTGGAGAGCAGCGGACTCACCGAAGGCAGCCAGAAGACATCGGCGGCGTTGAGGGCCCCGAAGCCCAGCCCGATCAGCCCGGCCAGCAGGGCCATCGGCGCCATCCAGCGCAGCTGCAGCACGGCGCTGTGGTGGCGGATCGGATCGAGCCCCGGGCCCACCAGGTCGATCAGCGGATCGGCCGCCACCACCAGCAGCAGGGTGACACCGATCAGGCCGGCGCCCACGATCGTGTTGATCGCCGCCAGCACGTGGGCCCCCTCCTCCCGCGGGCGGCGGGCCAGCACGCTCACCATGGCGCTGTGGAACGGTCCGTTGATGCCCCCCAGCAGGATCAGCAGGAAGCCGGGCAGCACATAGGCGTAGTTGTAGGCGTCGTAGGCGGCGCCGACGCCGAAGGCGGCCGCGATCACCTGCTGGCGCACCAGCCCCGCCACCTTGGAGAGGGCCGTGGCCACCGCCACGATCAGGGCGATGCGACGCAGCGAGCGGGCCATGCGGTCCGGGGCGCAGCCCCGATGGAACGCAGGGCAGTATGGCCGCCGTGTTCCCGGCCTCCCGCGATGCCCCAGCCCACCCCTGTGCCCGCGGGGGCCGCGGTGCTCGATCCCGGCCCGCTCCAGGAGGGCGTGCTGCTGCGGCGCTATAAGCGCTTCCTGGCGGATGTGGCCCTCGCCGACGGCCAGGAGGTGACGGCCCATTGCCCCAACACCGGCCCGATGACTGGCGTGCTGATCCCCGGCGGCCGGGTGCGGCTGCGCCACGATCCCTCCCCCACCCGCAAGCTCGCCTGGACCTGGGAGCAGGCGGAGGTGCCGGGGGCCGACGGCCAGCCGGTCTGGGTGGGTGTCAACACCGCCCTGCCCAACCGACTGGTGCGGGCCACGATCGAGGCCGGTTGCCTGGAGCCCTGGCTGGGGCCGGTGGCGGCGATCCGGGCGGAGGTGCCCTACGGCGCGGCCAGGCGCAGTCGCATCGACCTGCTGCTCACGCCCGCCCCGGGGGCGCCCGATCCGCGGCCGATTTATGTGGAAGTGAAGAACACCACCTGGAGCGAGGGCCCCCTGGCCCTGTTCCCCGACACCGTCACCGAGCGCGGCCAGAAGCACCTGGAGGAGCTCATGGGTCTTCTGCCCCAGGCCCGGCCGGTGCTGCTGCCCTGCCTCAGCCGCGGCGATGTGACCCGCTTCGCCCCCGGCGACCGGGCCGACCCCCGCTATGGCGAGCTGTTTCGACGGGCGCGGACGGAGGGGGTGGAGGTGCTGCCCTGCCGCTATGCCTTCGCCGCCGACGCGGTGCGCTGGCTCGGCCTGGCGGAGGTGAGCGATCACCAGAGCTGAGACCGGCACCGGCCGCCGCGGGGTGCCTCCCCATAGAGTTTATGCCGGTCTGCCCCAGCCGCCTTGGATACCCGTGCCTTCAAGCGCAGCCTGCACCATTCGGAGCGCTACAACCGCCGCGGCTTCGGCCTGGGGGAGGAGGTCTCCGGCAGCCTGCAGACCGCCTACCAGAGCGATCTGATCGCCAGCCTGCGCACCAATGGCCATGAGCTGCGGGCCGGCCGGCTGACGGTGCGGCTGGCGGAGGCCTTCGGCTTCTGCTGGGGGGTGGAGCGGGCCGTGGCGATGGCCTACGAAACCCGGCGTCACTACCCGAACGAGCGGATCTGGATCACCAACGAAATCATCCACAATCCCTCGGTCAACGCCCACCTGCGCGAGATGGACGTGCAGTTCATCCCCGTCGAAGCCGGTGTCAAGGACTTCTCGGAGGTGGCCGGCGGCGATGTGGTGATCCTGCCCGCCTTCGGCGCCACGGTGCAGGAGATGCAGCTGCTCAGTGAGCGTGGCTGCCACATCGTCGATACCACCTGCCCCTGGGTGTCGAAGGTGTGGAACACCGTGGAGAAGCACAAGAAGCACGCCTTCACCTCGATCATCCACGGCAAGGTCAAACACGAGGAGACGCTGGCCACGAGCTCCTTCGCCGGCACGTACCTGGTGGTGCTCGACCTGGCGGAGGCCCAGATGGTGTGCGATTACATCCTGGGGCGGGGGGATCGGCAGCGCTTCATGGACCGCTTCTCGCGCGCCTGCTCGCCGGGCTTCGACCCCGACCGCGACCTGACGCGCGTGGGGGTCGCCAACCAGACGACGATGCTCAAGAACGAAACCGAGGAGATCGGTCGGCTGTTCGAGCGCACGATGCTGGCCCGCTACGGCCCGGTGGAGCTGGATCAGCACTTTCTGGCCTTCAACACGATCTGTGACGCCACCCAGGAGCGGCAGGATGCGATGTTCGCCCTGGTGGACGAACCGCTCGATCGGATGGTGGTGATCGGCGGCTTCAACTCCTCCAACACCACCCACCTGCAGGAGATCGCCATCAGCCGCGGCACCCCCTCCTTCCACATCGACACGCCCGAGCGCATCGGTCCGGGCAACCGCATCGAGCACAAGCCCCTCGGCGGTGAGCTTGAGACGGTGGAGCCCTTCCTGCCGCAGGGGCCGATCCGGGTTGGCATCACCTCCGGCGCCTCCACTCCGGATCGGGTGGTGGAGGACGTGATCCGTCGGCTGATCGAGATCTGCGACGGCTGAGGGTCGGCGGCGGCGGCTTTACATTTCCGTAAGACCCGGCCTCTGGCCCCCGTCGCTTGCCGCCCGCCACCCGCCCGCCTCGAACCCTTGTCCCTTCCGCTTTCGTCCGTTCTGACCGAGAGCACGCCACCGCCGTCCGTGCCTGACCGGCCCGTCGACCCCTCGCCCGCCGTTCCCCTGCGGGGGACGGAGGATCCGCGGGTGCGGCGCTACGCCAGCCGCTTCGCCGACCTGATGGAGATGCGCGCCCCGGCACCGGTGGTGGAGTCGTATCTGGATCGCCATGAGGGCTGGTTCCAGCGCTGTGCCGCGCCGATGACCGTCTCCCCCCTGGGCCGGGATGGCTACGTGCTCACCCTCGGGCGTTTCGGCAACTTCGGCTTCGAGGTGGAGCCCACCATCGGCCTGGAGCTGCTGCCGCAGGACGCCGGCATCTACCGCATCCTCACCGCCCCGGTGCAGGACGCCGATGGGGTGCTCGCCGGCCTCTACGACGTGGAGTTCAACGCCAGCCTGCGACTGGATGAGCCGGGCCGGGATGAGCCGGATCTCTCCCGGGAGGAGGTGGATGGCCTGATGGCCCACACCCTGGTGCGCTGGGAGCTGGATCTGCAGGTGTGGATCCGGCTGCCGGGAATGATCTCCCTGTTGCCTGAGCCCCTGGTGCAAACCAGCGGCGACCGACTGCTCCGCCAGATCGTGCGCCAGATCTCCCGCCGCCTCACCTGGAAGGTGCAGGAGGATTTCCACGCCAGCCACGGCATTCCCTGCCCGCCGCGGCGCCGAGCGCGGTTCTAGCCCCGGCGGCCGCTCGCGCCGGCGCTCCGGCCGCCGGCGGCTGCAGCAGCTTGTTGACGATCTGCATGCCACTGACGGCCTGCCAGAGAAACAGGCTCATCAGCAGCATGTTCAGGCCCACGTGGATCTTGCGGGCCCACACCTTGCCGGCCTGCATCAGGGGCGCCAGGGCGGCGGCCACGGCGATCAGGCTGAGCATGCCCAGGGCCACCAGCAGGTGGGCGCCGACGAACAGCTTGCCGTTGTTCACGTAGGTGACCGCCAGGCCGCCGACGGTGCCGAGGGTCATCAGGGCCAGCAGCAGGCTGCCCGACTGGAAATGGCGGCGGCCGAACTGGCCCTTGATCAGGTCTTTGCGTTCCTCGGCGGGGGCGGTGCGGGTTTTCTTGGCCTTGATGCCAAGCACCATCGCCTGGATCGAAAGGCCCAGCAGCACCCACATCAGGATGGGATGGAAGAAGCTGATCGGAAGGGGCAGCGGCGTGGGGATCGCGAGGGCCATGGGGATCCGTGGGGTCTGGCGAAGTTAGGACGGCTCAGTGCAGGAAGTGGCGCCGGCCGGTGACCAGCATCGCCAGCCCCAGTTCGTCGCAGGCGCGGATCGAGTCGCCGTCCCGCAAGCTGCCGCCCGGATGGATCACGGCGGTGATGCCGTGGGCGGCGGCCAGGCGCACCGTGTCATCGAAGGGGAAGAAGCCATCGCTGGCCAGCACGGCGCCGCGGGCCCCCTCGCCGGCGGCCGCCAGGGCCAGCTGGGCGGAACCCACCCGGTTGGTCTGGCCGGCGCCGATGCCGAGGCTGCGGCCGCCCCTGGCCACCACGATGGCGTTGGAGCGCACGTGGCGCACCAGCTTCCAGGCGAAGCGCAGGTCGCGCTCCTCCTGCCCGTCCGGCGGCCGCTGGCTGGCCACGGTCCAGGCGGTGGGCTCCACGGGCTGGTCGTCGAGATCCTGGCCGAGCACGCCACCGAGGATGCTGCGCAGCTGGCGTCGCTCCGCCCGGATGATCGCTTCGGGATCGAGCTCCAGCACCCGCAGATTGGCCTTCGCCGCCAGCAGCTCGCGGGCCCCGGGCCGGGCCGCCGGGGCCACCACGCACTCGAGGAAGAGGCTGGTGAGCTGCTCGGCCGCAGCGGCCTCGATCGGAGTGTTGAGGGCCACGATCCCCCCGAAGGCCGACACCCGGTCGGCATCCAGGGCGCGCCCCAGGGCTTCGGCGCCGTCCGGGCCGGTGGCCACTCCACAGGGGTTCGTGTGCTTGATCACCACGGCGGCGGGTTCGGCGCCGGGCCCGTAGCCGAACTCCCGCACCGTGGCCAGGGCCGCTTCGAGGTCGAGAAGGTTGTTGTAGCTCAGCTCCTTGCCCTGCAGCTGCACGGCCGCCCCCCAGCCCACCCCCTCGCGGCCGTACCAGGTGGCGCTCTGGTGGGGGTTCTCGCCGTAGCGCAGGCTCTGGCGGCTGGGCAGGCTGAGCCGCAGGGGCGCCGGATCCTCCCCGAGGCGGCTCTCCAGCCAGGAGGCGATGGCTGCGTCGTAGTCCGCGGTGTGGCGGAAGGCCGCCAGGGCCAGGCGGCGGCGCAGCTCCAGATCGACGGCACCGGCGGCGAGGACGGCCAGAAAGCCCTCGTACTGATCCGGATCGGTCAGCACCGCCACGTCGGCGTGGTTCTTGGCGGCGGCGCGCACCATGGCCGGTCCGCCGATGTCGATCGTCTCGATGGCCGTGTCCCAGTCCACCGCCGGATCGGCGACGGTGCGCACGAAGGGATAGAGGTTCACCACCACCACGTCGATCGGGTCGATCGCCTGGGCCTCCAGGTCGGCCCGATCGCTGGGGTCCTCACGGCGGGCCAGGATGCCGCCATGGATGCGCGGATGGAGGGTCTTGACCCGGCCGCCGAGGATTTCCGGGGCGCCGGTGTGGGCCGCCACCCGGGTGACCGGCAGGCCGGCCTCCGCCAGCGCCGTGGCGGTTCCGCCGCTGGAGAGCAGCCGGAAGCCGTTGGCCAGCAGACCCTCCGCCAGGGGCACCAGCCCCCGCTTGTCGGACACGCTCAGGAGGGCCGTCGGGGCCATGGCGGCAGAGTGGCGGACGCAGGAGCCAACCTACGCAGTGGCCCCCGCTCCCCCTCCCCCTCCTCCATCGCCCACCGTGAGTCCGATCCCGCCTGACGCCCCGGCCGCCGACGGTCCCAGCGATGCCCTGGCGCTCGGCCCCGCCGCGGCGTCCCGTCGCCTGGTGCTGCTGCACGGCTGGGGGGCGGACGCCGACGACCTGATGGACCTCGGCCTGGAACTGGTGGGGCCCACCGTGAGCGTGGTGGCCCTGCGGGCACCTCAGGCGCACCCCGCCGGGATCGGCCGCCAGTGGTACGGGCTCAGCCCCGCGCCCGAGTGGGACCAGCTGCCGGAGGCCCGCCTGGATCTGCGGCGACGGCTTCAGGAGCTGGCCGCCACGGTGCCCCTGGAGGCCACGGCCCTGCTGGGCTTCTCCCAGGGTGCGGCGATGGCGATCGATGCGGCGGCGGATCTGCCACTGGCGGCGCTGATCGCCTGCAGCGGCTATCCCCACCCCGACTGGCAGCCTGATCCCCGCACACCGGTGCTGCTCACCCACGGGCGTGAGGATCCGGTGGTGACGCCTGCCGCCAGCGAGGAACTGGAGCGGCGGCTGCGGGCGGCCGGTGGGGCCGTGCGCCGGATGGAGTTTGCGGGCGGTCACGGCATCGATCCGGCCCTGTTCCCGGCGGTCCGCGACTTCCTGGCCGCGTGCTGGGCCCAGGCCGTCGCAGACGGCTAGGCGCCAGCCCGGGGGTGGAGGGGATCAGACGAAGGCGTACTCGTACTCCTCCATCTCCTCCCAGTCGTCGGCGGCGAGGGATTCGAGCCCCTCGAACAGCACCTCCTCACCGATGCGGTCGACGATGGTGCGCAGGGAGGGGAACAGGAAGTGGTTCTCCTCGGCGTATTGGGCGCTGAACAGACCTTTCTCCCCCCAGAAGAAGCGATCGGTGGTGTGCTCATTGCGACGCACGTTCAGGATCGCGGGCGGCACCAGCTCCGCCTCGGCGATGTAGCGGCGGGCGGCGGTGACCGGTTTGTGGGAGCCGGTTTCCAGGTTGAAAGTGGGAACGTGGGCGAGAACGCGTTGACCGGCGAGACGACGACGGCTGATCCGCTTGCGCTTCTTGGACATGACGGGGCTCCCGGACGGGAGGCTGGAGAGGAACGGAGAGGGTTGGCGGGGGAGAACAGGCAATCGCGGCCACCCGGGGGCGGAGGACTGCTGGTGCCGGCGAAGCCGGCGGGCGCTGCGGGCACAGGCGCCGCGATCGGTTCCGCCCGGGAGGGGGCGGAACGTCGTCCCTACGTCGGAGGTCCGGCAGAGAGTCGGTGGGCGATCAGCGGAGCGCCGCCAACGCCCGGGAAGGCGTTGGCGGCAACAGGGACGCTGCTGTTCCTGCTGTAGCCTTGCTTGCGTGGTTTGTGCAACCCCAGGCGACGCCACCGTGACCTGCCGCCCTCCAGCGGGCCGCAAAGTAGTGATCGATACAGCCACCATAAGGCTTTTTTTTGAAATCCGATCCGGTGGTGTAAAAACATTTGTGAACTCCGGGGGCGCCACCTCCCCGCCCCGTCCCCCTCCTCCGCTGCTGATGCCTGTCTCGGAGAGGTTTCTGAGCCTGCTGCAGCACCAGCTTGCCCAGTTCGTCGACTGCCCGGCCGTGCGCTCCCTGGTGGTCTACGTCGCCCACCAGGGGCCGGAGGGACAGCCCAGCCTGGTACCCGTCGGCCACTGGCCCGTCTCCGGTCGGGCCCTGCCGGCGGTGGATGGCGCCAGTCGGCTGCGGGTGCCGGCGGAGGACCGCCGCTGGCTGCCGCTGCGCCACCAGCAGGTGCTGCTCGGGGCCCTGCAGGTGGAGAGTGAGGGGGCGGCCTGGCCCGATCCCCTCGGCCAGCGCCTCCAGGCCGTGGCCCTCTGCCTCACCGAGGCCCTGGCCCTCGACCTGGAGCAACGGCGGTTGGAGCAGCAGCTCAGCTTTCAGGACGAGCGGCTGCGGGTGCTGGTGCACCAGCTGCGCAATCCCCTCACCGCCCTGCGCACCTTCGGCCAGCTGCTCCTGCGCCGCCTCGATCAGGACAGTGACAACCGCTCCCTGGTGGAGGGCCTGCTCGCCGAGGAACGGCAGCTCAATCGCTACGTGGATGCCCTCAGCACCCTGTCCCGTCCCGATGCCCTGCTCGCTCCCGCCGCCGCCCCCCAGCCCCTGTTGTTGCCCCCGCTGCTGAGCGGGCCGGAGGGGGTGCCCCTGGCCGATCTGCTGGAGCCGTTGCTGCAGAGGGCGGCCGCCACCGCCAGCCTGCAGGGCCGGGATTGGCAGGCCCCGGCCGTCCTTCCCGACTGGCGCGGCGACAGCGGCTCGGTGGCCGAAATCCTGGCCAACCTTCTTGAAAACGCCTTTCGCTACAGCCCCCAGGGCGTGGCGGTGGGCCTGCATGGGCGGGAGGCCGACGGGCTGCTGGAGCTCACGGTCTGGGATGCCGGTCCGCCGATCGAGGCGGAGGAGCGGCAGGCGATCTTCGAGCGGGGAGTGCGCGGCCGCTGTGGTCGCCAGCTCCCGGGCACCGGCCTGGGTCTGGCGCTGGCCCGGGATCTGGCCCGTGCGCTGGGGGGCAGCCTGGAGCTGCTGGAGTCTCCGGCACTGGTGGCTGCGGAGCTGCCCGTGCGGGGCAACGCCTTTCGCCTCAGCCTGCCAGCGTCACCGCCAGGGCGCTGAGCAGCAGGGCCAGGGTTTCGCTCCATTCCACGCAGGCGCCGTAGCTGTCGCCGCTGTGTCCCCCCAGCCGCCGCCCGAGCCAGCGCGGCACCACCAGCGCCGGCATCACCCCCCCGAGCAGGCCCAGGGGCAGGGCGGCCGGGTGGGCCAGGGCGAGGGTGGCCGGGGTGAGCAGGAGCAGCAGCAGCAGGCTGGGCCGCAGCTCCACCGCCAGCCCGGCCCAGTGGTGGCGGTGGAAGGCCGCCGTGCCCCCCGGGCGCAGGTAGGGATAGTGGGCCATCGCCGCCAGCGGGGCGACCCGCCCCCAGACCGCCGCCCACAGCAGCGCCAGCGGGGCCGCGGCCCCCAGGCAGGCCAGCGCTGCCCCGCGCAGCAGCAGCAACTGGGCCAGGGCCTGGGCGCCGCTGGCGCCCACCCGGCTGTCGTCCATCGCCTCCAGCAGCCGCTCGCCGGCGGCCAGCCCATCGGCGGTGTCCATGGCGCCGTCCATGTGCAGGCCACCGGTGAGCCAGAGCGCCAGGGCCAGCAGCAGCGCCACCTGGGCCAGGGGCGGCACCCGGCCCTCCAGAACCGCCCAGAGCAGGGCCTGCAGGCCGCCGAGCACGGCGCCGATCCAGGGGGCGAAGCGGGCGATGCGGGCGAAACGGGGCTGGATCCCCGGCCAGGCGGGCAGCACTGAATAGAAGATCCAGGCGCCGCTCAGATCCCGCAGCCAGGAGGGGGTGAGCGGAGGACGCATGGGGGTGGCGGCTAGCGTCGGGCCAGTGACGGCACGCGGCGATCGCCCCCAACTCTGCCTTCCGGATCCACCAGCGCTGTCCGCGCACCCAGGCCCGCTGCGGCTGCCTGGAAACGCCCCACGGTCCGGTGCCCACGCCGCGCTTCATGCCCGTCGGCACCGCGGCCACGGTGAAGGGGATCACGGTGCCCCAGCTGGCCGAGACCGGCGCCCGCATGGTGCTGGCCAACACCTTCCATCTGCACCTGCAGCCGGGCGAGGCGGTGGTGGCCGAGGCGGGTGGCCTGCACCGCTTCATGGGCTGGGAGGGGCCGCTGCTCACGGATTCCGGCGGCTTCCAGGTGTTCAGCCTGGCGGACATCAACCGCATCGACGACGGGGGGGTGAGCTTCCGCTCGCCCCGGGACGGCCGGGCCATCACCCTCACCCCGGAGAGCTCGATGGCCATCCAGATGGCCCTCGGGGCGGATGTGGCGATGGCCTTCGACCAGTGCCCGCCCTATCCGGCCAGCGAGGCCGATGTGGCCGATGCCTGCCGCCGCACCCACGCCTGGCTGGAGCGCTGTCTGGCGGCCCATCAGCGGCCGCAGCAGGCGTTGTTCGGCATCGTGCAGGGGGGGTGCTACCCGCACCTGCGCGAGGAGTCGGCGCGGCGGGTGGCCGCGCTGGATCTGCCCGGCATCGCGGTGGGGGGCGTGAGCGTGGGCGAGCCGCCGGAGGAGATGCACCGCATCGTGCGGCTGGTGGCGCCCCTGCTGCCGGAGGATCGGCCGCGCTACCTGATGGGGGTGGGCAGCTTCCGGGAGATGGCGGTGGCGGTGGCCCAGGGCTTCGACCTGTTCGACTGCGTGCTGCCCACCCGCCTGGGCCGCCATGGCACGGCCCTGGTGGCGGGCGAGCGCTGGAACCTGCGCAACGCCCGCTTCCGCCACGACCACACCCCCCTCGATCCCCGCTGCCCCTGCCTGGCCTGCCGGCTCCACAGCCGCGCCTACCTCCACCACCTGGTGCGCGCCGAGGAGATGCTCGGCCGCACGCTCCTGAGCCTCCACAACCTCACCACCCTGCTGCGCTTCAGCACGGCCATGGCCCAGGCGATCGGGGAGGGTTGTTTTTCAGAGGATTTCGCTCCGTGGGAGCCGGCGTCCGAGGCTGCGCACACGTGGTAGCTTCCTGCTCCTGGAAGGCCTGCCCGGGCTTCGACGCTCCCTTCCCCGCCGCTCACCCTGTTGCTCATGGCTCTCTCGCTGCTGGCCGGACTCCCCCTCCACGCCCCCCTCGCCCAGCTGCCTGAGGCCTATCAGGCCTTCGGCCCCCTGGTGGACATCCTGCCGATCATCCCGCTCTTCTTCCTGCTGCTGGCCTTCGTGTGGCAGGCCTCGGTGGGATTCCGCTGACGGGCAGCTCCGCCCAGCCCCCGCGCAGCTCCGCTCAGCCCCCGCGCAGCACCGCCCAGGCGAAGCGGGGGAGGGCAAGCATGCGGCGCCAGCGGTGTGGTTCCTGTAGCAGCCTGTATAGCCACTCGATCTGAAGCGCCCCCATCCAGGCCGGCGCCCGCTTCTTCACCCCCGCCCAGACATCGAAGCTGCCGCCCACCCCCATCCAGAGCCCGCTGCGGGGCCCGAGATGGTGGATCCAGGTTTCCTGGCGCGGCACCCCCAGGGCCACCAGCACCAGATCGGGCCGTAAGTCCAGGAGTCGCCGCTCCAGGCCCGGCCAGGCCTCCGCGTTCTGGTATCCGTGGCAGGCGAGGGCGATCTGCAGCCCGGGGATCTCCGCCGCCAGCCGCTCCCGCAGCTGCGCCATCGTCTCCGGCGAGCCGCCCACCAGGGCCACGCGCCAGCCCCGCTCCGCCCCGTGCTGCAGCAGCCGCCGGGCCAGTTCGATGCCGGGGCTGCGGCGCACCCGAAATCCCTGGAGCCCCAGCGCCCACACCACACCGGCACCATCGGGAATCACCAGCTCGGCCGATTCGATCACCGCCGCCAGGGCCGGCTCCGCGCGGGCCGCCATCGTCATCTCGGCATTGAGGGTGACCACCTGGCCGCCACCGCTGCCATGCAGCGTGAGCGCCGCACCGAACACGTCAGCGCAGACACTCACTGGAATTCCTAACACGCGGGTTCGGACCGCTGCGGTCACGATGGCTGCCATGGCCGGGGGGGTCAGCAGGAGAAAATCTAAAGTCCAGCCTCCGGTGGTGAACGCAACATGGCCCAGGGTCCCGCCTCCACCGCTCCAGCACCCACCGTTTCCTCGCCCGCCGTCTCCTCACCCTCCGGCGCCGATCCCGGTCTGCCGCCTCCCCGCCCGGCCGCCGTTCCCGAGGCCTGGGCCCTGCTCCAGGAGCTCGACCGGCAGATCGATGCGGTGGTGCTCAGCCGTCAGCATCCGCTGACCGGTCTGCTGCCCGCCAGCACCGCCCACACCGTGCATGGCAACTACGGCGACGCCTGGGTGCGCGACTGCGTGTACTCGATCCAGTGCGTCTGGGGCCTGGCCCTGGCCCACCGCCGCCTGCGGGGGCCCTGCCGCCGGGCCTTCGAGCTGGAGCAGCGGGTGCTGCAGCTGATGCGCGGCCTGCTCACCGCCATGCTGCGCCAGTCGGCCAAGGTGGAGCGCTTCAAGAGCAGCCTCGATCGGCTCGACGCGATCCACGCCAAGTTCGACACCGCCAGCGGCGATCCTGTTGTGGCCGACGACGGCTGGGGCCACCTGCAGCTCGACGCCACCGGGCTGTTTCTGTTGCAGCTGGCCCAGCTCACCCGCGCCGGCCTGGTGGTGGTGCGCAGCAGCCACGAGCGCGACTTCGTTCAGAACCTGGTGTATTACGTCTGTCGCGCCTATCGGGTGGCCGACTACGGCATCTGGGAGCGGGGCGATAAGGGCAACCACGGCATGCCGGAGCGCAACGCCAGCTCGATCGGTCTGGTCAAAGCCGCCCTGGAGGCCCTGGAGGGCGTGGATCTGTACGGGCCCCACGGCGATGGCAGCTGCTGCCTGGCGATCCCCCACGATGCGGTCGCGCGCCTGCGCCGGGCCCTGGCCGCCCTGCTGCCGCGGGAATCGGCCAGCAAGGAGGCCGACAGCGCCTGCCTCTCGGTGATCGGCTACCCGGCCTGGGCCGTGGATGATCCGGCTCTGGCGGAACGCACCCGCGCCAAGATCCGCGGCGATCTGGGGGGCGCCTACGGCTATAAGCGCTTCCGCCGCGACGGCCATCAATGTGTGGTGGAAGACATCTCCCGCCTGCACTACGAGCCGGAGGAGCTGGCCGAGTTCGAGCACATCGAGTGCGAATGGCCGTTGTTCCACGCCTATGAGCTGATCACCGCCTGCTGCGAGGAGCGCTGGGAGGAGGCCCGCCGCTGGCGCCGCCGCCTGGAGGAGCTGAGCGTGGAGGTGGATGGCGTGCCGCTCCTGCCCGAGCTTTACCGGGTGGGCGAGCAGGCGATCGCGGCGGAGCGGCGCAACCCCGGCAGCCAGCCCCGCCAGCCGAATGAAAACGTGCCGCTGCTCTGGACCCAGAGCCTCACCTGGCTCTCCGATCTGCTGCTGCATGGGCTGATCACGCCGGAGGATCTCGATCCCTGTCAGCGCCGCCTGGCCGCCCCCCTCGGGGCGGCCGAGGTGTTGGTGAGCCTGGTGCCCGCCGAGCCCGGCATCGCCGCCGCCCTGCGCCAGGCCGGCCTGCCGGTGGCCGATCCCCTCGATGCCCCCCAGCCGTCCGCCGACGGCGCGCCCCGCATCGCCAGCTCCCGCGAGCTGGCCCAGCGCATGGCCACGGTGGGCGCCAACGCCCGGCTGGGCCTCTCCGGACACCCGCCGGTGCGGATGGAAACCATGGCCACCGCCCGCCTCTACCGGCTCGGCGACGAGCTGGTGGCCTACCTGCCGGCGGTGCTCGAGGAGGACACCTTCTATCTGGCGGATGATCCCCTGCAGCTGGTGGACACGGTGGCCGCGGAGGTGCGGCTGCTGCGGCGCCACTGGCGCGGGGCCGGGGCGCCGCTGCTGTTGGTGCCGGTGGCCGCGGCCGCCTTCCAACGGGACCCGGAGGCCTTCCTGGCCCTCGGCCGCGAACTGCTCGCCGGCCAGCTGGAGGGGGTGCCGGTGCAGCTGGGGCCGCTGCGGGAGCTGGTGAGCCAGGCCAGCGTGGTGGAGCTTCCCCACCAGGCTGTGGCCGCCTGCGACCTCTGGCCCAGCCAGCAGACCCTGCTGCCGCCGAGCACCAGCCGCACCCCCCTCACCGCCCAGCAGGAGCAGGAGCTCGAGGAGTTCCCCGTGGCGGAGCTGGCGGAGCGCCTCTGGCACAGTCGCTCCCTGGAGGAGCAGGCGGAGCTGCTGGAGCTGCTCGGCCGCCGGCTGGGTCCGAATGCCCGCCTGCAGGGCCCCCGGCCGGGGCCGCCGGTGAAGCTGAGCACCCTGCTGCAGGAGGTGTACCGCCGCGCCCTGGCCCGGGCCGACTGGAACGTGGTGCGCCGGGCCGCCGGTGCCATGGGGCTGGTGCACCCCCGCCTGGAGGACGCCCTCACCGACCTGCTGGTGCGCCAGAAGCAGGTGGTGGTGGGCCGCAACTACACCAACGACTCCCTGATCGGCCAGCCCCTTGGCAGCCTGTCGATCGCCTCCCGCATCCGTCGCTACGGGGGAGAGGACGCCCGGGAGGGAATGCTGCAGCAGGAGTTGCTGCTCGCCATCGACAGCCTGGCGCGGCTGGAGCCCAATCTGCTGAGCGGCAGCCTCACCCTGCAGCTGGGTCAGCTGTTGCTCCTGCTCACCAGCGAGCTGGCCGCCGCCGCGGATCTCAACCCGAGCGAGGCCTTTGAGGCCCTCTGCGCCCTGCCGCCCCACCAGATCCGGCGGCGGCTGCGGGCGGTGCTGGCGGATGTGGAACACGCCCGGGCGGCGTTGCAGCGCAAGGAGCAACTGCACCTGCGCGGTCGCGTGCGCTGGCAGGTGCCCGATCCGCTGGAGGAGCTGCCCAAGGGGGGGGGGCTGGCTGCAGCACCGCATGCGCCTGGGCGCCCTGGGGCGGGTGCCCCGCAACTTCCATGCGGGCATCTGGGATCTGCTGCACCACTGCCGCGGCATCGTGATCGGCGACAAGCTGGAGCGGCGCAACCGGCTGGAGAGTGCGCCGCTGCTGAGTGAGAAAACACCTGGAGAACGCAACTTCGCCTCGCTGGTGGAGCAACTGCTGGGCAAGATCGAGGCGCCCGAATACCGGCAGCTCTGCACCGAAACCCTGCTCACCCTGATCGCCTTCGTCACCGCCAACCCCCAGGTGCAGTTCGACGACGAGCTGGCCTTGGATGTGGTGATCGGCCACGCCGTGCGTGTGGGCTGGCAGCAATTTCATCCCCAGGTGCCTGCCGCCGACTACGGCCTCCACAAGGGCGATGCCTGGGAGTTGTTTTATCGCTCCTCCCCGGCCGATTGCCGGCGTTGGCAGCTGCTGGCCCTGCAACAGCTCACGGCGGCTGGGCCGGAGGGCGGCAGCGACGTCACCGGTTCTGCGAATCAGGAGATGCGTTCGGCTCAGGCGGCGTGATGGCCTGATCACGAGGAGTTGTCAACCGGTTCTCAGTGCAGGAGGGCCTGGCAAATCGGCAAAGCCTGCTGTTGGGCAAATCTCTCGGCAAGAGAATTTTTTGTCCAATTGATGTTGTGGGTTGCCGCGGGGATGATTTCAGACTCAATCAGGCTGGGATTGTTTTCGATCGCGCCGATGAATTGTTTGGCCATCTGCGAGGCGGCATCGATGCGAGCTCCATACTCGCCGATCGCATCGTAGGAGGAGTCGATGGTTTGATCAAAGGTCTGCAATCCGAGTGACCGCACCAGATCCAGCGATCCCCTGTTGCCAATCACAATGGCGGGGTGCCCAAGCAAAAAGGGCTTGAGGGTTTTCTCGGTGATACGCATGAGGTCGGTGGTCACCTCGGTCTCGGTAACCACGGAAAGAACGGTTTTGCGATAAGGATTGATATCGATACAGTCAAACAGGAGGTTTCCCCTCTGCTGAAAGTTATCCACGCCAAGCTCCTTGTCTTTGATCCAGTCGAGGTAAGGGATGAGATGGCTGAGCTGATTGGCCTGCAGCCATTCCCTGGCTTCCGGCTCCGTGATGCCCCCGAATTTGACGTCTTTGAAGCCGCCGAATGAGAGGTAGGGCATCTGGGGGAAGGAATCGGGCTGGTAGCGATCCAAGGGGAAGACGCCGTTGTGGATCAACGAGAGGATGGTGGCCACCCGTCCCGGACGTGGCGTTGCGTTCAGGCAGAGCGCATAGGGCCGCATGGCCGCCTCGCGGTAGCTGGTGGCCATCGCCTCTGCGTCCCAGATCTCCGGCGTAGCTGAGGACAGCAGACTGAGGAAGGCCGTCAATGAAAAATAGTCGAATGTGAGATGATTGACGCCTGCCGTAACGGGCGGGACAGCATGGTTGGAGCAGATCCAATACACATTGGAGATTCTTGTGATGCCGCGCTCATGCAGCCTGGCGCCAGCAACCTGGACCGCCCTCTCTGAGTTGGCCTCATTGCAATGGTCAAAAACCAAGCGCAGGCGACCTTCGTTGACGCGCTCGACAATAGCGGGGGTGATTCTTTCGAGGAATTCGGGTGAATTTATACGGGGATAATTTAAGATGGGAAAGAGTAAGTTCGCGTCCTCTTCTTCTGGTATAGCGGCGTTGAGTTCGATGGGCTTGAGGCTGTCTAAGAGCGCCTGCAGTTCTCCCCCCGCGCCAACGGCGGAATCGGCAGATAGTTTGCCCAATAAGGATCGGATGGCCCCCAGGAAAAACGGTTCGGTTTCATCCGAGAAGTAGTAAGAGGGCCGCACTGCAGGGGGGCAAAGTCGGGCCTGAGTCTACCGGTTGTCACCAGTACACATGCCCTGGCCAGGACAGAATCTCGATATCGCCGTTCTCAGGCGCCCGAATACCGGCAGCTCTGCACCGAAACCCTGCTCACCCTGATCGCCTTCGTCACCGCCAACCCCCAGGTGCAGTTCGACGACGATCTGGCCCTGAATGTGGTGATCGGCCACGCCGTGCGTGTGGGCTGGCAGCAGTTGCATCCCGACGTGCCGACCGCCGTTTACGCCGCCCACAAGGGCGACGCCTGGGAGTTGTTCTATCGCTCCTCCCCAGCGGATTGCCGGCGTTGGCAGCTGCTGGCCCTGCAACAGCTCACGAGTGAGAGCTGAGGGCAAGAGCCAAATTTTCAGAAAAACATCCGGACTCAAGAATTCTTTGAGCCCGGAGTGATCATGGCGATGGCTGTTAAGAGTAGAGGTTAGCTCCTGGCACTGGCTTTTTTCTCGGCTAATGCCACTCGAGCGCGATTCAGGCGTTGACGGCAGCCCAGAACGATTGGAAGTGCGGCAAATGTGAGAGGAAAAGGTACAGATTCGGTAGAGATATCCGGCGTGTCGTTGGTTCGGTCAGCCTGGGAATTGGCTGGATCGCTGAAATAATACGTGATGTCAGAGGTGTCCGAGGGAGTGAATTCGGGAGCTTCGGTAGGAGCCAGCTGGGGACTTTCAGTGATTGAAGTATCAAACCCGAGAGAATAATTCAAGCCATTATAAACAGAAAGCCACCATCTCCCGGCTCCGAGCGGACGATCTTGGACTGGAACGATGATTCCGAAAAGCTGTTGAGCTGGCAGAGATATCCGTCTAATGACTGGACTGCCACCATTCGAAAAGTACCAGCCTGCTACGAAGGTGATCCGACGATCGACAAAAAATTCTTAATTTGGGTTTCCCATTTTCAGCTGTTCGTTGAGCGAAGAATATCTTTGAAGGTTCTAAATAGTCCGGCGCGAGGCCCCTAAGCTATACAGCCGTTGCCGGCGACAAGATCAAAATGTACATTGCCGGGGTCGTTGGCAAGTTGCAAGTAACGCCGAAGGCTTGCACTTTTTCTTCTACAAGCAACGAGAGGGCGAAGGCGAGAGAGGAAGCCGCAATAGATTGTGCAAGTTTCATTCTACTAAAGGAAGGAAAGAGGAATAAATTAGCCGTAAAGCCCGAAGATTGCAGCTGACCCGTCCGTACATGCAGGTAAATTCAGTTTTGCAATTCTGCAAATTTAAAGATTTTCGCTCATGTACGCCACAAGAACTCTAACGGCCCGGGCCAGGTTGGCTGAATTGCAGGTCGAGCGTCGAAATTGGTGTTGGCGTCAGTCTAGGTTTTCCCGTTCACGTCTTTTTTGCTTCATGGC
>JBEIHT010000004.1:0-54768 GCA_040381155.1 Aphanothece sp. | reverse complement strand
GGCCGCCAGGGCCGGACTGGTGGCCGCAACCTCGCTGCCCAGAACCGTGCTCAGGTCGAGGGGAAGCGTGGCGGTGGGGCCGCAGCTGTGCAGCTCAGGGCCCCAGCGTCGCAGGGGGATCGGCTCGGTGAGACCAGGCCGCACGGGGTTGGCGGCCTGGCGGTAGTCGAAGATCTCGGCCGGGGCCTGCGGGTCGAGCAGGCCGGCCGCCGGCGCCAGGGGGGCGGTGGCCGGTGGGGACTGGGAACCCATGGTCTCCGTGTCCGCGGGCGGACGGGTGGGGACTGAAACTGTATGGCCCCCGAACCGCTGGCTGGGGAATCAGCCGCCGGCTACCGCGGGAACGATGCTCACCTCATCGCCGTCGTTGAGGGGCGTGGCCTGGCCGTCGAGAAAGCGGATGTCCTCGCTGTTGACATACACATTCAGGAAGCGACGCAGCTTGCCCGACTCATCGCAGAGGCGCTCGAGGAGACCGGGATAGAGACCCTCCAGGGCCTGGAGCAGCCCGTTCACGGTGGAGGCCTCCACGCTGGCGGTGGCCTCGCCGTTGGTGAACTTCTGCAGGGGAGTGGGGATCAGAACCTGGATGGCCATGGCCAGCGATAAGGGAAGGGGTGGAAGGGGTCGGGAGCGATCGCCAGGGGAGCGGATCAGGGTTGGACGCTGGCTGCGCAGGCCTGCTCCCAGGCGCTGCGGAAGCTGTCGAGCTGGGCATCGATCAGATAGGGCTCGCCGATCGAGCCGGCGATCGCCTCGGTGGTCTTGAGGCCATTGCCGGTGATGTAGGCCACGGTGCTCTCCTGCGGATCGATGCGCCCCTGCTCCACAAGCTTGCGCAGCACGGCGATTGTGGTGCCGCCGGCGGTTTCGGTGAACACCCCTTCGGTTTCGGCCAGCAGCTTGATGCCCTCAATGATCTCGCTGTCGCTCACGGCGGCGATCGTGCCCCCGGTGCTGGTGGCGATGTCGATGGCGTAGGGGCCGTCGGCGGGGTTGCCGATGGCGATCGACTTGGCGATCGTGTTCGGCTTGACCGGGGTGATGAAGTCACGGCCTGCGGCAAAGGCCTGGGCGATCGGGGAGCAGCCCTCGGCCTGGGCGCCGCTGAAGCGCACCGGTTTGTTCTCGACGAGGCCGACCTTGATGAATTCGTCGAAGCCCTTGCGGATCTTGGTGAACAGGGAACCGGAGGCGAGCGGGGCGACGATGTGGTCGGGGAGGCGCCAGCCCAGCTGTTCGATCACCTCATAACCGAGGGTTTTGGAGCCCTCCGAATAGTAGGGGCGCAGGTTGATGTTCACAAATCCCCAGCCGTAGGTGTTGGCCACCTCCGAGCAGAGGCGATTCACCTGGTCATAGTTGCCGCGCACCGCCATCAGGGTGGGGTTGTAGATGAGGGTGCCCAGTACCTTGCCCAGCTCCAGGTCGCTGGGGATGAACACGCAGCAGTCGAGACCGGCGTGGGCGGCGATGGCGGCGGTGGAGTTGGCCAGGTTGCCGGTGGAGGCGCAGCTGACCGTGCTGAACCCCAGCTCGCGGGCGCGGGTGAGCGCCACCGACACCACCCGATCCTTGAAGGAGAGGGTCGGCATGTTGACGCCGTCGTTCTTGATCCAGAGCTCCCGCAGGCCGAGGCGGCGAGCGAGATTGTTGGCCCTCAGCAGGGGTGTGAATCCGGTGCCCACATCGATCGGATCACCCTCGATCGGCAGGAACTCGCGGTAACGCCAGATCGAGGCGGGTCCCGCCTCGATCGTGGACCGGCTGACGCGGGAGCGGATGGCGTCGTAGTCGTAGACGACCTCGAGGGGACCGAAACAGACGTCCTCGCAGACATGGCGGGCCCCGGCCCCATAGGGCTGGCCGCATTCCTTGCAGCGGAGTCCTGTGAAGGTGGATCGGGAGAGGGTGGCGGTCACGGCCATGCCCGGAGGAAAGTCGAGGTTATCAGCGCCGGGCAAGGCGGCGTTGAAATCCCGATATTGGTTATCGGGATTAAAGGACCGGCTTGTCCTCCCCGCCGACCTGCCTACGCTCCCTAAGTGCCCCGTGTTCTCCCGACCCTTCTGAGGCCCCTGGGGCTGCTGGTTCCGCCCGCCGCCCTGGCCCTGCTCGCCTGGCTCGGGGCCAGGGTCTGGGTCGAGTGGCATTGGTTCGCCCAGTTCGACCTCACCGGGGTGCTGGCGCGCCGTTGGGGCCTGCAATTTCTGGGGGCCGCCGTCGGCCTGGGGATCTGCTGGGGGATGGTGAGCTGGCTGGGCCACCTCTGGCGTCTGCCCCGGGACGGTCCGCGGCGCATGCCCCTGGCCCCTGGCGCCTACGCCGGCGTCCTGCTGCTGCTCGCCCTGGGCCAGATCCTGCCCTCCCTGCTGCTGCTGCGGCTGGCCCGCCGCCTGGTGGCCGACCCCTTCTCCCCCACCCCGCTGCTCGGGATGCTCGCGCCTGCGGCCGAGCCGCTCGTGCTGCTGCTGGGCCTGGGCCTGGCCGCCTGCCTCGCCCTGCTCTGTCGGCCCCTGGCCGCCGCCCGGCTGCTGGCCGCCCTGGCCGCGGTGGCCGCTTCCGTCTGCCTGGCCAGGGGTTGGGGCTTGTGGAGCCTGGCCCTCGCGGCCCCCGATGCCGGTGTGCGCGAACCGATGCTGGGCGCCGACGTGAGCTTCGGTCTGGTGCGCTTCCCGGCCCTGGCGCTCGCCCTGGCCCTGCTGGCCGCGGTGCTGCTGACGGCCCTGGCCGCCGGCTTCTGGGGGCTGATGGCGCGAGCCCCCCAGCTCAGCGACGGCCGCTTCTCCGGCTTCTCCGCCCCCCAGCTGCGGGCCCTGCGTCCACCCCTCGGTCTGCTGGCCCTGACGACCGCCGCCTCCTTCTGGCTCGCCCGTCACCAACTGCTGCTCAGCACCCAGGGCAGTGTGCCCGGCGCCGGCTGGCTGGACATTCATGTGTCCCTGCCCCTGCGCAGCGTGGCTGCCCTGTTCGCCCTGGTGCTCGCGGTGGCGGTGACCCTGAAGTTGCCGCGGCCGGGGCTGCGGGCCCCCGCCGTGCTGATCAGCGGGGGCCTGCTGCTGCTCGTGCCCCTGGTGGAGGCCCTGCTGCTGCCGCTCCTGCAGTTGGTGCTGGTGAAACCGCGCGAACTGGAACGGGAGGCTCCTTACCTGGCTCGCTCAATCCACGCCACCCGCGAAGCCTTCCAGCTCAACCGGGTCACCAGTCGCAACGTCAACCCCCGCAACCGCCTCAGCCGTGCCGATGTGGAGGCCAGCCGCGCCACCCTGCGCAACATCCGCCTCTGGGACAGCCAGCCGCTGCTGGCCACCAACAAGCAGCTCCAGAAGCTGCGCGTCTACTACCGCTTCTCCGAGCCCGCCGTCGACCGCTACGACCTGGGTCAGCCCAGGGATGACGGCCGCCAACTGGTGATGATCACCGCCCGGGAGATGGATCCCTCCGCCCTGCCGACGCAGGCGCGTACTTGGCTGAACCGCCACCTGGTGTTCACCCACGGCATGGGTTTCACGGTGTCACCGGTGAACACCAGCGGGGCGGATGGCCTGCCGGAATACTTCATCAGTGACCTGGGCAGTCCCCCCCGCATCAGCGGCAGCGCCCAGCTCGGCATCAGTCGGGAGCAGGTGAAGGCGGCGATCCCAATCGGCCGGCCGAGCCTCTATTTCGGTGCCCTGCCCAGCCCCTATGCGATCGCGCCGACGCGGGTGCAGGAATTCGATTTCCCCCTAGGGGAGCAGAACATCTACACCCATTACAGCGGCAGCAAGGGAGTGCCCTTGGGCCATCCCCTGCAACGGCTGGCGGCGGCGCTCTACCTGGGCGAGCCGAAACTGATCAGCCGCGGTGCGCTCACCTCCCGCAGCCTGCTGCTGCTGCGCCGGGAGGTGCGCCAGCGGCTGCGCACCCTGGCTCCCTTCGTGCAGTTCAGCGCCGAGCCGTACCTGGTGTCGGTGCGGGTTGGGAAGGGCAGCCCATTTCCGCCGGAGCAGCACCAGTACTGGATCGTCGACGGCTTCACCGTCAGCTCCAGCTATCCCTACAGCGCTCCGGTGCCAGGCCATCCGGAGATCCGCTACCTGCGCAACGCGGTGAAGGCGGTGGTGGATGCCTACAACGGCAGCGTGCGGGTCTACATGAGCGAGCCCAACGATCCCATCATCGCGGGCTGGTGGCGGCTTTTTCCAGATCTGCTCGAGCCGATGGCGGCCATGCCCCCAGCTCTGCGCAGCCAACTGCGCTATCCGATCCGTCAGTTCGAGCTGCAGACTGCCCAGATGCTCCGGTATCACGTCACCGATCCGCGGGTGTTCTATAGCGGCGACGACGTCTGGCAGGTGCCGAAGGAGGTGTACGGCCAGCGCCAGGTGCCGGTGCGGCCGTATCACATCAGCGCCCAGCTCGGGCCGCAGCTGCCCCCGGAATTCCTGCTGCTCCAGCCCCTCACCCCCCTGGCCCGCCCCAACCTGGTGGCCTGGCTGGCGGCCCGCAGCGACGATCCCCACTACGGCCAGCTGGTGCTGCTGCGCTTTCCGAGCCAGACCACGATCTTCGGCCCCGAGCAGATCACCGCCCTGATCAACCAGGATCCGCTGATCAGCCAGCAGTTCGGCCTCTGGAACCGCTCCGGCTCCGAGGTGATCGAGGGCAATCTCCTGGTGGTGCCGGTGGGGGAGGCCCTGCTCTACGTGGAGCCCATCTACCTGCGGGCAAGGCAGGGGGGCCTGCCCACCCTCACCCGGGTGGTGGTGAGCGACGGCACCCGCATTGTCATGGAGCGCAGCCTGGAGCGGGGGATCGAGGTGCTTCTGGCGCCGGCGCGCCGCTGAGCGGGGCCAGGAGCCATGAAAAAGGGAGGGCCGCAGGGCCCTCCCTCGATCCCCGCGGCGTGGCGGGGGGTGCGGCAGTCCTGAATCAGGCGGGCACCGCGGTCTTGGGATCGAGTTCACCCTTGGCATAGAGGGTGGCGTAGTAGTTGATGTCGCGCTGCTTGATCTTGCTGGCGTTGCCGGCGCACCAGAACTGCTGGTAGCGATCCAGGCACACCTGCTTCATGTAGGCCCGGGCGGGCTTGTTGAAGTGGCGGGGATCGAAGTTGGCGGGGTCCTTGGCGGCGGCTTCCCGGATGGCGGCGGTGAAGGCCAGACGGTTGTCGGTGTCGATGTTGACCTTACGCACGCCGTTGCGGATGCCCTCCTGGATCTCCTCCACGGGCACGCCGTAGGTCTCGGGGATGGCACCGCCGTACTTGTTGATCATGTCGAGCCACTCCTGGGGCACCGAGGAGGAGCCGTGCATCACCAGGTGGGTGTTGGGGATGGCGTTGTGGATCTCAGCGATGCGGCTGATGGCCAGGACCTCACCGGTGGGCTTGCGGGTGAACTTGTAGGCGCCGTGGCTGGTGCCGATGGCGATCGCCAGGGCGTCCACCTTGGTTTTGGCCACAAAATCAGCGGCCTCAGCCGGATCGGTGAGCAGCTGGCTGTGGTCGAGCTTGCCCTCGAAGCCGTGGCCGTCCTCCGCTTCGCCCATGCCGGTTTCCAGGGAGCCGAGGCAGCCCAGCTCACCCTCCACGCTCACACCGATGGCGTGGGCCACATCCACCACTTCCTTGGTGACGGCCACGTTGTACTCGTAGCTGGCGGGGGTTTTGGCGTCGGCCTGCAGGGAGCCGTCCATCATCACGGAGGTGAAGCCATTGGCGGCGGCGCCGTAGCAGGTGGCGGGGCTGTTGCCGTGGTCCTGGTGCATCACCACCGGGATGTCGGGATAGGTTTCCACGGCGGCCAGGATCAGGTGGCGCAGGAAGTTCTCACCGGCGTACTGACGGGCGCCGCGGGAGGCCTGCAGGATCACCGGAGAGTCGGTTTCGGAGGCCGCCTCCATGATCGACTGGACCTGCTCCAGGTTGTTGACGTTGAACGCCGGGATGCCATAGCCGTTCTCGGCGGCGTGATCGAGCAGCAGCCGAAGCGGGACAAGCGCCATGGAAATACCTCGCGGTGAAGAGAGCGAACGGGGAAGGGGTGACACCGCCACGGCAGACCGGGAGGGTCTGGAACGGGAGGTGGGGCGGCCGGCAGGGGTCGGCCTGCTCGCGCTGGGGCGGAGTCTAGGGGATGCCCCCGACAGCAAAAAAGCCCCGCCGGAGCGGGGCAGATGCAACGCATCCTGCGGCTGGGGCCGCTCAGTCGATCAGCTGCTGCTTGCGCAGCGCCAGCACGCTGTACTCGTGTTGGCGCGCGGCGCGGCGGGCCTCTTCGGCCTGGCGGGCGAGCTGACGGGCTGTGGTGATGGTCATGGAAGTGCCTCCTTGAGGAACCTCGGCCCGGTGGGGCGGAGGGTGGACGGATGGCGCGTTGCTTCGGGACCGGATCCATCGGGATCAGGCCTTACTTCCGCCAGGGTCAAGCGGTGGGCCCGGGAGCCGAGGCCACCCGGAGGACAGCCGCCGTCCTGGTCAACGATGCACTAACGGTAGCGATTGCTACGAAACAAAAGGGTTCAACCTGATACTCGCAGCTGTAGTCCGCCCTACGGAATCCCCTACCCCTGCCCCTGCTCCCTGATCCGGTCGCAGCAGCGCTGGCTCGCCACCGCCTCCCCCAATCCCGGCACCATGGGAGTCCCCTGGCGGATCGCCTCCGCCCACCAGCCGATCAGCCGCCGCACCGGGGCGATGCGGCCGTCCTCCCAGGTGCGCGGGAAGGCCAGCGCCGGATCCGCCGGCACGGGCCGCAGCGGCTCCCCGGGCCGGGCCATCCACAGCTGGAAGCCGTGCACGTAATCGGCCTGGTTGCCTGAGCCCAGCACGATCGTGGCTTCGCTGCCATGGAGCTCCAGCCAGCAGCCCCGTCCATGGCGGGCCACCGAGGCCAGGCTGAGCTGGCAGGGCAGGCATCGCCCCCAGCGGTCCTCCAGCTCCAGGTGAATCAGGGCCACGTCATCGGCATCCACCGGCTCCAGCCCCTCGCCGTCGGGCCGGGGCCGCTCCCGGATCGCCGTGCTCAACAGACCCTGCTCCCGGCAGGAGGGGCCGATCAGCCAATGGAGGATGTCGAAGGCGTGGGTGCCCAGCGCCCCCAGCACACCGCCGCCGGCGGCGGCGGAGGAATACCACGACCAGGGCCGGCGCCCGTCGGCCCGGCTGCCCATCAGCCAGTCGAACTTCACCAGCCAGGGGGTACCGAGCCCACCCTGCTCCAGCAAGGCCGCCAGCTGCTGGAACAGGGGAACGGCCCTGTATTCGAAGTCCACCGCCACCGCCAGGTCGCGGGCCAGGGCCAGGCGCTGCAGCTCTTCGATCGCGCCGGCCTCCAGCGCCACCGGCTTTTCCAGCAACAGAGGTTTGCCCGCCTCCAGGGCGGCGCGGGCCAGTTCGGCCCGCGGTCCGGGGGGCGTGGCGATCACCAGGGCGTCGATGCCCGGGTCGGCCAAAAGGGCCCCAAAATCGCTGTGGCCCGGAAGCTGGTGGCTGCGGCAGGCCTGCTCCAGTCGCTCCGGTCGCGGATGCCAGAGGGCCACCGGTTCGGTGGCGGGGCAATCGCGCAGGGCCGGCAGGTGCACCTTCTCGCCGAAACCGAGGCCGGCGATGGCAACGCGCAAGGGATCGGGGGTCATGGCTGGGGGATGGGGATCAGGAGGGCGCCAGCTCTGCCCAAGCCGCGCAGGCCTCCCGGATCACCGAGCCGCCCAGGGCATCGTCCGCCACCGCCTGCCAGGGGGAGCGAAAACGGGGCAGGCCGTTCACCGACACGTCGCGGAACAGGGCCTCGTCGCAGTCGAGCTGCATGACGTAAAGGCTGCCGGGGCCGGGACGGCCGGCCTCCTCCCCCTCGGCGCCGGCGGGCGCCGGCTGAAAGCGGCTCAGCACCGAGAGGCGACCGTCCCGGTCGATGCGCAGGCTGCCCGCATCCCACCACTGCCGTCCCTCGCTGGTGGCCGGCACCTCATGCCAGTCCACCGGCCCCGCCCAGGCCGGCGCCAGCCAGGGGCTGGGCCAGGGCGGCAGCCAGAGGGTGGCCACCAGCAGCAGCAACGCCAGCAGGGCCGGCAGCGACAGGCGTCTCACGGCGCCACCGCCTGGCGTCGCCGCTGGCTGACGTCATGGAGCTGCAGCAGATTGATCAGGGTGGCGCGCAGCTGGGTGCGGGGCACGATCGCGTCGACGAACCCATGCTCGCGCAGGTATTCGGCGGTCTGGAAGCCGTCCGGAAGTTTCTCGCGCAGGGTCTGCTCGATCACGCGCCGGCCGGCGAAGCCGATCAGGGCCTTGGGCTCCGCCAGGATCAGGTCGCCCAGCATGGCGAAACTGGCAGTCACGCCCCCGGTGGTGGGGTGGGTGAGCAGGGGCAGGTAGAGCAGTTCGGCCCGCCGATGCCGCTCCAGGGCCCCGGAGATCTTCGCCATTTGCATCAGGCTGAGCATGCCCTCCTGCATGCGGGCGCCGCCGGAGGCGCAGACGATCAGCAGCGGCCAGCCCCGGGCGGTGGCCTCCTCAATCAGCCGGGTGAGCTTCTCCCCCACCACCGAGCCCATCGAGCCGCCCATGAAGCGGAAATCCATCACCCCCAGGGCGAGGGGCATGCCGTCCAGCCGGGCCAGACCGGTGACCACGGCATCGCGCAGGCCGGTGGACTTCTGGCTGTCGCGGATGCGGTCGGCGTAGCTGCGGCGGTCCTTGAAGGCGAGCGGGTCGGTGGGGGCCAGATCGCTGTCGAGCGGCTCGAAACTGCCCGAATCGACGATCAGCTGGATCCGTTCCTCACTGTCGATGCGGTTGTGGTGGCCGCAGTTCGCGCAGACGCTGGCGTTGGCCAGCAGGTCCTTGCGGTAGACCACCTGGCCACACTCCGGGCATTTGCTCCACAGCCCATCCCCCTCGTCCGGATCGGGGCTCTGGCTTGGCCGAGCCACCGGGGCGTTCTTACGGCGATCGGCGAACCAGTCGAACAGCGACATCGTGGCTCTGGCGAGGGCACTGGGGTTGCGCCCATTAAAGAACCCGAAGCCCCTTCACCCCCTGCTCAAGCCGCGGGAGAGCTCCAACCAGTGGCGATGGCCCAGCAGCCACACCAGCCAGGTGCCGACGATCAGGAAAGGGCCGAACGGAAAGGGCTGCTGGCGGCCCAGGCGGCCGCTGAGTCGGCCCAGGGTTCCGAACACCGCGCCGCCGAGCACCGCCAGGGCCACCGCCACGCCCAGCCCGGTGGGGCCAAGCCAGGCCCCCATCAGGGCCGCCAGCTTGGCGTCCCCCAGGCCGAGGGCGGGCTTGCCGATCAGACGCTCCCCCAGGGCGCTCACCGCCTCAAAGCCGAGCAGGCCGAGGGCGGTCGCGATCAGGTGCTGAAACAGCAGGGCGCGGCCCGTGGCCTCCCCCTGCAGGAAGCCGAGCAGGGCGGTGACGCCAAGGCCCAGCAGCAACCCCCAGCGACACAGAGGCTCCGGCAGCCAGAGACTGTCGAGATCGATCAGGAGCAAGGGCAGGAGCCAGGCGGTGAGCAACCAGCCGGCGAGCACAATCAGTACGGGCTGGGGCGCAGACCCCATGGCGGTGGGGCTGGCCAGCAGCACCGCCACCCACAGGCCGGCCGCCAGCAGCTCCACCGCAGGGTAGCGGATCGGCACGGGGGCCTGGCAGTGGCGACAGCGACCGCGGACCACCAACCAGCCCAGCACCGGCAGGTTCTCGAACCAGGCCAGCGGGGTGCCGCAGCGGGGGCAGTGGCTGCCGGGCCGAACCAGCGACTCCTGGCGGGGCAGCCGCCAGGCCACCACGTTGGCGAAGCTGCCGAAGCAGCCCCCGAGGAAGGCCACCAGCAGGAGCAGCGGTGGGGACGCCAGGGCCAGCTCGGCGGTGGTGGGTGGTCCGATGACGATGGGGGCGCTCATGCGGGGAGGGGGCGCAGGGAGCGGGAGCGGCCGGCTCCGCCACGGGCGCCCCCGGGGCGGGGGCCGCCATGGCGAAGGAGATCCAGGGCGACGAACTCCTCATCCGGCAGCAGCACCGGCGGGGTGAACACCACCCGACCCCGCGGGCTGCCCCGCTCCGCACCGCTGAGGACCACACCGAGGGGGGCGTTCGCGCAGGCGGTGGCGCTCAGGAAGGTGTAATACACCCGTCGCGCCGCGGCCAGCACGTCGCGGCTGTTGATCCGATCCAGCCGCAGTGAGGGCGGTTGGAAGGGTGAGCCCGCGGCTTCGATCCGGAAGGAGGGCATGGCCGCGACGCGATCGGGCGGGGCGGGGCTGGCGGCGATGGCAATCCGCGTCGCAATTGCGCGGATCTTAGGGAGAAAAAGGGCCTGAGGCGACTCAGGCGAGTGTCTTTTTCTCTTCGATCATGCGGTGGATGATCGGGGTGAGGATCAGCTCCATCGCAAAACCCATCTTGCCGCCATTCACCACGATGCTGGTGGGGCTGGACATGAAGGAGTCGTGGATCATGTCGAGCAGGTAGGGGAAGTCGATCCCCCACTTCTCCCGGGCTCCCTTGCGGAAGTGGATGATCACGAAGCTTTCATCCGCGGTGGGGATGGGGCGGATCATGAAGGGATTGGAGGTGTCCACCGTGGACACCCGCTGGAAGTTGATGTCGGTGCGGCTGAACTGGGGACAGATGTGGTTGATGTAATCGGGCATGCGGCGCAGGATCGTGTCGACCGTGGCCTCAGCCGAATAACCGCGCTCGGCATTGTCGCGGGCGATCTTCTGGATCCATTCCAGGTTGGTGATCGGCACCACGCCGATCAGCAGATCCACCAGGCCGGCCACGTCGTAGCCGTCGCCCTTCACACCTCCGTGCAGACCCTCATAGAAGAGCAGATCGGTGCCGGTGGGGATCGGCTCCCAGGGGGTGAACTGGCCGGGTTCGAGATTGGTGCCCAGCCTGCCGTTGTGCTCGGCGGCCTCCTCGAGGGAGTGGAGGTAGTAGCGCTTCTCGCCGCCGCCGGTGGCGCCGTAGGTCTTGAACAGCTCCTCGAGCTTGTCAAAGAGATTGGCGCAGGGGCCGAAGTGGGAAAACTTCTTGCCATCCGCCACCGCCTGGGCCATGGCCTCCTTCATCGGGCCGCGCTCGTAGCGGTGGTAGCTGTCGCCCTCCACCACCGCCGGGGTGATGCCCTCGCGGGAGAAGATGTACTCGAAGGCGCGCTTGACGGTGCTGGTTCCTGCGCCGGAGGAACCGGTGACGGCCACGACCGGGTGACGCTTCGACATCGGGGCAGGTCTGGAAAAGTCGACTGAGAGTTTCGCAGATCACCGGTCCCCCCCCAGCGCCGCCAGCAGATGCTCCCCCATCTCCCGGCAGCCGACCAGGCGGCAGCCCTCGGCCATCAGATCGCCGGTGCGGAAGCCAGCGGCCAGCACCCGGTCCACGGCCCGCTCCAGGTCGGTGGCGGCGGCCTCCCGCCCGAGGCCCTGGCGCAGCAGCATCGCCGCCGAGAGCACCATCGCCATCGGGTTGGCCTTGTCCTGGCCGGCGATGTCCGGGGCGGAACCGTGGATCGGTTCGAACAGCCCGGGGCCCCCGGCCCCCAGGGAGGCCGAGGGGAGCATGCCGATCGAGCCGCTGAGCATGGCCGCCTCGTCGCTGAGGATGTCGCCGAAGAGGTTGCTGGTGAGCAGCACATCGAACTGGCGCGGCTCGCGCACGAGCTGCATGGCGGCGTTGTCCACATACATGTGGCTCAGGCTCACGTCGCCGTATTCGCTGTGGATGGCCTCCACCCGGTCGCGCCAGAGCTGGCTGACGTCGAGCACGTTGGCCTTGTCGACGGAGCAGAGCCGGCCACGGCGCCCGCGGGCCAACGCGAAACCCACCCGGGCGATCCGGTCCACCTCCTGGTCCTCGTACACCATGGTGTTGAAGGCCCGCACCCGGCCTGCCACCTCCACCCGACCCTTGGGCAGTCCGAAGTAGACGCCGCCGGTGAGCTCGCGCACCACCATCAGGTCGACCCCCTGGATCACCTCCGGGCGCAGGGTGCTGGCGTTGATCAGGGCTGGGAAGATCTTCACCGGCCGCAGGTTGGCGAACAGGCCCAGCCCGGCGCGCAGGGCCAGCAGACCGGTCTCGGGACGCTTCTCCCGCGGCAGGCTGTCAAAGCGGGGGCTGCCGATGGCCGCCAGCAGCACCGCTTCGCCGGCGCGGCAGGCCGCCAGGGTGGTTTCCGGCAACGGTTCGCCGCAGGCATCGATCGCCGCCCCGCCGATCGGCTGCTCATCGAACGCCAGGGTGAAGTCGTGGCGGCGGCTGACCGCCTCGAGCAGCTGGCGGGCAACGGCGGTGATCTCCGGGCCGATTCCGTCGCCGGGGAGCAGGGTGATCCGGTGGGAGTTCATCGGCCGCGGGGGCGGGATGCACAAGGCGCGAGGTTACCGCTGCAGGTGTCGCAGGGTGCGGGCCATCTCCGGGAGCTTGCTGAAGGCGGCCGAGCAGCGCAGCCAGAGGCGGTTGGGGATCGCCGGGTAGCCGCTCACCACCTCGCCGGCGGCCACCTCGCCGTGGATGCCCGACTTAGAGGAGGCGATCGCCCGATCGCCGATGCGGGCCCGGTTGGCCACCCCCACCTGACCGGCCAGGATCACGCCCTCGCCGAGCACCGCCCCCCCGGCGATGCCCACCTGGGCCGCCAGGGCGCAGCCCCGGCCGGTGACCACCCCGTGGCCCACGTGCACCAGGTTGTCGATCTTGGTGCCGGCGCCGATGCGGGTCTCCCCCACCGCCGGCCGATCGATGGTGGAGCCGCAGCCCACCTCCACGCCGTCCTCGAGCACCACCCGACCGGTCTGGGGCATCTTGCGCCAACCCGCGGCGGTGGGAACGAACCCGAAGCCCTCCGAGGCGATCACCGCGTTGGAGTGCACCACGCAGCCGCGCCCCAGGCGGCTGCCCGGATGGAGCACCGCCCCGGCGTGCAGTTCACAGCCCTCCCCCAGTTCCACGTCGCCGTAGAGCACCACGCCGGGATGGAGGACGCAGCCATCGCCCACCACCGCGCCCTCTGCGATCACCACCTGCGGCCCGATCGAGACCGCCGCGCCCAGGCGGGCGCCCGGGTCCACGACCGCCGAGGGGTGGACGCCCGGGATGGGCCGGGGCCGGGGGTAGAGCTGCTCGAGCGCTTCGGCGAAGGCCAGGCGCGGGTCGGCCAGGGCCACCCAGGCGATCCCCTGGGCGCTGGCCTGCTGCTGCAGGGCCTCCGCCTCCTCGCCCCTGGCGGGGATCAGCAGGGCGCCGGCCCGACAGGCGCCGAGGGAAGCGGCGAGGGAATGGCCCGGCTCCAGGAAACTGAGTTCACCGGGGCCGGCCCGGTCGATCGCCTCGGCGCCATGAAGGTCCGGGTCGTCCGCCAGCGCCCGGCGGCAGCCGGATTCGACGCTGCTGAGCTGGGCGAGCAGGCTGCTGAAGCGCATGGCCGAGGGGTGTGGCGGCCGGATCGTAGGCGCCCCGGCCCTCAGGACAGGCCGGGAGAGCCGGTGAGCACGAAGTGATCGCGATGAACCACCGCGTCGCTGTCACCGCCCAGGCGCTGGCGGATCTCCTCCCGTCCCATGCCCAGGATCTGCCGCAGCTCATCGCTGCTGAGGCTGGAGAGACCCCGGCCCAGTTCCTCGCCGCCCTGGCCGAGGATTCGCACCGGCTCCTGGCGGGCAAATTCCCCCTCCACCGCCCGGATGCCGACCGCCAGCAGGGAGGCGCCCCGCTCCAGCAGGGCCTGGGCGGCTCCGCGGTCGACCCGCAGGCTGCCCTTGGGCAACAGGGCGTGGGCCAGCCAGCCCTTGCGTTCTGGCAGGGGGCTGCCGCTGGGGAGGAAGAGGGTGCCGGCGGCCTTGCCCAGGAGCAGGCCCTCCAGCACCGCAGGATCGCGGCCATCCGCGAGGCGGACGGCGATGCCGCTGGAGGTGGCGATGCGGGCTGCCGACAGCTTGGTGGTCATGCCGCCGGTGCCCCACTGGCCGCCGCCGCCGGCGACGGCCACCAGCTGCTCCAGTTGGGCCAGATCGCGCACTTCGGCGATCGGCCGCGCCTCTGGATCGGTGCGGGGATCACCGGAGTAGAGGCTGTCCACGTCGGTGAGCAGCACGAGTTCATCGGCCCCGACGGCCACTGCCACCAGGGCGGAGAGGGTGTCGTTGTCGCCGAAGCGCAGCTCCTCGGTGGCCAGGGTGTCGTTCTCATTGACGATCGGCACCACACCCCATTCGAGCAACTGGGCCAGGGTGAGGCGGGCGTTGCCATAGCGCCGGCGGGAGGCCAGATCGCCGCGGGTGAGCAGCACCTGGGCCACCCGCAGCCCCCGCACGGCGAAGGCATCCTGGTACAGGGACATCAGCCGCCCCTGGCCAATGGCGGCGGCGGCCTGCAGCGCCACCAGCTCCGTGGGTCGCTTCGCCAGGCCCAGGGCCTCGCAGCCCAGGCCCACGGCGCCGCTGGTCACGAGCACGATCGAATCGCCGCGCCGCTGCTGCCGCGCCAGGCAGGCGGCCATGTCGGCGATCACCGCCGCGGTAGGCCGCTCCGGATCGCCCCGCAGCAGGCTGGTGCCCACCTTGATCACCCGCCGTCTGGCCATCAGCCCAGACCAGCGCCTACCCAGCGGGCCATGCGCAGCTCCAGGTTCTGCAGATGGTCCCGTTGGCAGGGGCGGCCGTCGGCGTCGATCGGTTTGACCAGCACGGTGAACAGGCCCAGGCGATTGCCCGCCAGCACGTCGGTGAACAGCCGGTCGCCCAGCAGCGCCACCTGGGCGGGCGGCAGGCCCAGGTCGGCCAGCACCCGCCGCAGGGCGGTGCGGCGGGGCTTGCCGGCGGAGGTGGTGAAGGGAACACCCAGCTGTTCAGCCAGGGTGCCGATGCGGCGCCGGGAGGGGTTGTTGCTCAGCAGGTGAATCGGCAGGTGGCGGTGGGCTTCCCGCAGCCATTGCTCGGCGCTGGGGGGCAGGGCAGCGCTGCGACGGGGCAGCAGGGTGCGGTCGACATCCAGGATCAGGGCCCGGATCGGCACGGACCGCTCAAGCAGCTCCCGGAGCGGCAGCTGGGGGACGGTGCGACCGGGCAGCCAGTCGGGGATGAGCAATTGGCGCAGCATCTAGGGCTCCGACTCCCGATCCTCCAGTTCCTGTTCGATCAGGGGCTGGACCCGCTCGAATTCCTCCCCCTCCACCAGCAACCCCGCACCAGCGTTGAGGCGGGCGACGACGAAGAAAGGATCAAGGGGAATGTAAAGGCCGTATTCCTGATCGCCGGCACGGAACTGGATGAGCATTTCGTAAAGATCGCTCTCCTCGTCCTCCCCCTCCCCGTCGAGCTCCTCGTCGATCTCCTCCTCCAGCTCCTCGGGGTCGCTCTCCTCCAGCTCGCCGCTGACGGTGAGGGTGGCCGCCGAACGGATCAAGGTGAGGTCGTGCTCCTGCAGCACCACATCGGCGACCTGCAGCACCTCCTCAGCAGCGTCCAGCTCCTCGATCAGCTCGTCCTCATCGTCGTCGTCCTCCGCGATGCGCACCAGACACACGGGGGTGTCAACCGGGGTGAGCAGGCCGTAGTCGACCCCGTCGACCGGGATCATCTGCTCGAGGAAACAGAGCAACTGGCGGCCGGCGCTGTCGCTCACGAGCACGGTGGGCACATCATCGGAGCCCGTCATCGGAGCGGCGTCGGTGGTCATCTCAAGGGGGCGATTGGTCTCAGGATGCTCCAGGGCCGGCGATCGCGCCGCGATCGGGCTCCAGGGAGCGGGCGGGCGGTCCCTCCCGCAACCATTGTTCCAGCAGCAGGGCCGCCGCCGCGCTGTCGAGCCGGCCGCTGCGGTCGCCGTGGAGGCCAAAGCGCTCCGCCGCCGCCCAGCTGCTGGCGTGCTCATTGACCCAGGCCAGGGGCAGGGGCAGTCCCTGGCGGGAGAGGCCATGGGCCAGGCGCAGGCCGTAGCGGCGGCAGTGGGCCGCCTGGGGCGTGGGTTGCTGCCGGGCATCGAGGGGAAGGCCGATCACCAGGGCCTGGGCGCCCCGTTGACGCAGCAGGGCCACCAGGGTGGCCAGATCGTCGTGGAAGGCCCCGCGGGGCAGGGCGGGAAGCGGGGTGACCGTGAGGCCGAGGGGATCGCAGCCGGCAAGGCCGATGCGGCGCCGGCCCAGGTCCAGGGCGAGGGCGGAGCAGGGTGGAGGGGTTTCCAACCGCTCAGCGGGCCACCAGAGGGGGCGCGGGGGGAGCGCCGTGACGGTGCTGGAACGGACTGGGGATGGGCTGGCGCCGGGGCTGGAACTGCTCCAGCACGGCGGCCAGGCGTCGGCGGGCTGAGCCGCGCATGGGCTGCAGTTCCTGGCGACGCCAGACGCTGCGGGCCATCAGCACCTGCTCGCCACAGGCCTCAGCCTGAAGGGATTCGAGCCAGGCCCTGCGCTCCCCATCTCCCGCTTCGCTGAGCAGCCAGAGGTTGCCATCGCCGCGGGCCAGTTCCCTCAGAAGCCGCTCGGACGGCGCGCCCAGCAGGTGGGACCAGCCGGGATGGACGGTGAACTCGACCAGATGGCCGCCGGCGGGATGGTCGCTGAGCAAGCGGGCGCCGGCGACGGCCTCTCGCCGGCTTGGATCCACCAGCATCCAGCCGCGGCCCTGGCTCTGGTCGAGGATGTCTTCGATGCGGCGGTCGAGCAGCTGGCGCAACTGGGCCGGGCAGGCTGCCTGCTCCAGGTGCCAGAGCAGGGACGCGGTGCGCCGGTTCAGGGGCAGGAGCTGCAGGGGAGCCGGCAGGGGCGGAAGCGGGCCGCTGCCCGTGGCGCTCCAGCGCCAGAGGCGATCGGTGCGCTGGGGCTGGAAACCCTGTTCCCGCAGTGCGGCAAGGCGGTGATGGTCGACGCTGGCGGCCACGGCGATCCAGCTGGCGGCGCCGCGACCCCTCTGGATCGCTTCCCGCAACAGGGCGGCGCTGACCTCCTGGCGGGAGGGGGCCGTGGGATCGGCAGCCGCCCGCAGGGCCAGGCGCAGGTGCTCGATCTGCCAGCAGCTGCCGCTGCGGTTGAGGCGACGGCTGAGGATCAATCCGAGGGCCTGCTGACGGCCCCGGCCATCCCGCTGCCAGGCCACCAGGCCATGGGATACCAGGGGTCTGGTGGCGGCAACGGCGGTGATCAGGCGCTCCGGAACGGCCAGGAGCAACGTCCGCTGCAGGAGGGGCTGGAGGGGTAGAAAGGCGGGGTCATCGAGCAGGGGCAGGTGCCAGCCCTGCAGCGTCTCCACGGTCCAACCAGCGGGCCGGGGAGCGGCGCTCGGCAGGACAAGCGAAGGCTTCCCATTCGGAGCTTCGGCGGGGCTGGTGGGGGGCGCGGAGGGCACCGGCACGGTGGGAGGGAAGGCTTGGGGGAGGGGATGGGAACTCACCTGGCGCCAAGGGAGCGCGGCAGTGTGCTTGTAGTCAAGACATTTCTGATGACCATCCTACGGGCGGGGGCCAGGTGCCGTTCAGGGGCAAACTCAGGTGGGGCGCACCAGCACCAGGGGGGTGCGTTCGTTGGCGTTACCGGCAGGGTTGGGGCGAAGCGCCCGCTGCAGCAGCTCCTCGTCGCAGCCGCGGCTGGAGGCAAGCACCTTGACCCGCCCCAGGTCGTTGACGTCGACGACGGCGATGGCGACCCCCAGGGCGGTGGCCATGCGGTTGCAGAAGGCCTCCGGGGCCTCCGGACCGAGCACCAGGGTCTGGTCGTAAGGGGGGGTGGTGCCGGTGACATCGTCGATCAGACGGGCCTGTTCCCCCGCCAGTCGGTAGAAGACGCCCTTGATGTTCACCAGCTTGAGGGCGCTGCCGGCCAGCCAGGCGACGAGCACCCGGGCCGGACCCACGATGTCGATCAGGGTCTGCAGGCCGCAGGCGGTGGCCAGGCTGCTGGTGGGGTGGAAGCCGCGACAGAGCTGGCGGGCCAGCATCGACGGCTCCACCGTGGAGGGGTGGTGGTAGCGGCCCTGCATCACCGCCAGGGGGGTCTCGCCGATGGTGAGCACATCGCCGGGCTGGAGCAGGCTGCCGGTGTAGCGCTCCAGCACCTGCTGGGGATCGTCGAGAACCCCCAGCAGGTGGGTGCGCACGGGCAGCACCCGGCAGTTGTCCCCCTCCCGCCACGGGGCGGTGCCAGCGGCCTGGGGTTCAGGTTTCTGGAGGGGAACAAGGATGCCGTGGCGGCGCCAGAGGCGACCGAAGGGTCCGTAGTTGACCCAGTGGAGATCGATCCAGAGGGTGTCGAGCAGGGATTCGAGATCGACACCGGCGGGGCCCATCAGGGTCAGCCGCAGGTGGGCACCGGTGCTTTTGCGGCCCTTGACGATGTAGGCCGCCCAGTAGCCATCCGGGCGAGCCTCCTCATCGGGATGGAGGGCGGTGATGCGCACCCGGCAGTTCAGCTCGCTGAGGTCGCCGCGGCCGAGCAGGACCGGTTCGACCCGCAGCTCGGGCACGAACACCTCCATGTGCCGATGGGGGTTGCGGATCGTGATCTCGCCGCTCACCTCCAGGCCCTGGGAGCGGCGTCGCACCTGGAAGGGTCCGGGGATCAGCTGCAGCGGCGAAGCGGGGCGAAGGCGATGGCGCAGCTCCAGAACCAGCAGGCCGAGGCCGGCGAGCAGCAGCAGAACGAGCAGGAGGGAGAGGGTGGGCGGCACTCGGAAACCGGTCGGAACGCGGACCGGCGGAGCGTAAGTGCGCGGAGGCCCTAGGTTCCAAGGCACGCCCCGGCCCGGCCACTGGCATGCGCAAGACCTTCGTCCTGGACACCAACGTCCTGTTGCATGACCCCCAGGCCCTGCTCCGCTTCCAGGACAACCTGGTGGTGGTGCCGATCGAGGTGGTCGAGGAGATCGACCGTTTCAAACGCGACCCCTCCGAGAAGGGGCGCAACGCCCGCCAGGTGTCCCGGTTGCTGGATGAGCTGCGCCAGAAGGGCAATCTGGCCGAGGGGGTGGTGATCGACGCGGCCAGCGGCGGTGAGCTGAAGGTGGTGTTCTGCCGCAGTGAAACCCTCAGCCAGCTGCCGCCGGAGCTGAAGGGGGGCAACGGCGACAACAACATCCTGGCGGTGGCGCTCGAGCAGCGCATGCAGGAGGTGATGGGGGGCCACGCCCCGGTGGTGCTGGTCACCAAGGACACCAACCTGCGCATCAAGGCCGATGCCGTGGGCCTCACGGCCCAGGACTACACCACCGACAAGGTGGACATCGCCGACCTCTACCCCGGCTTCTGTGAGGCCTGGGTGAGCGCCGAGCAGATGGACCGGGTCAAGGACGAGGCAGGTCTGCCTGCGGCGGAGCTGCCCGAGGGCACCGGCGGCGGGGCGGGGCTGCAGGCCAACGAAGGGGTGACGCTGGTGGACCGGGCCCAGCCCAACCACACCCTGCTGGCTCGCTACGACGGCCGCAGCGCCAGCCTCCGCCCCCTGCAGCGGGCGCCACGGGCGCGTCTGGGGCGGATCCACCCCCGCAACCGGGAGCAGACCTTTGCCCTCGACCTGCTGCTCGATCCGGAGGTGCAGCTGATCACGCTGGTGGGCAAGGCCGGCACCGGCAAAACCCTCCTGGCCCTGGCCGCCGGTCTCAACCAGGTGGCGGACGAACGCCTCTACGACCGGCTGCTCGTCACCCGCCCGGTGATCCCCCTCGGCAAGGACATCGGTTTTCTCCCCGGCGACATCCAGGAGAAGATGGGCCCCTGGATGCAGCCGATCATCGACAACCTCGATTACCTGCTGGGGGCGGGTGAGGAGGGGCCGCAGAGCCGCAGCTCCCAACGGGCGCCCCGCAGCAGTTGGAGCGATCTGAAGGGGATGGGGCTCCTGGAGGTGGAGGCGATCAGCTACATCCGCGGCCGCTCGATCCCCCGCCAGTACATGGTGGTCGATGAGGCCCAGAACCTCACCCCCCATGAGGTGAAGACCATCGTGACGCGGGTTGGTGAGGGGACGAAGATTGTGCTGACTGGCGATCCTTATCAAATTGACAATCCCTATGTCGACGCCGAAAGCAATGGCCTCACCTGGTTGGTGGAGCGCTTCAAGGGGCAAACCCTCGCCGGTCACGTCACGCTGATGCGGGGTGAGCGCTCCCAGCTGGCCGAATTGGCGGCGAACCTGCTCTGACGCGCCTGAACTGGCCCCTCGGACGCCGGGGCGCTTGGCGGGCAGCGGAGGTGGCAGATCGCCCCAAGTAATGATCTGGCTTGGCCCGGGTCTAGGTTGAGTTCGGTGTGCCATCGATTGCCATGGCTTCATCGCCCACAGAACCTCCAGGGCCGGATCCCGACCCGTCCGCACCGGTTTCGGCCCACCGGCTTCCCTGCCACCTGCCCATCCCGGAGGTGGCCACGCGCTTCGCCCTGTTGCTGCGCCGCCTCCACGTGCTGCATGGCGGGCCGCCGCTGCAGGAGCTGGATTCCCAGACAACCCTGGGGCTTCTCGATCGCGTGGCCAGCAGCGAGGCCGATCGCCACGCCCTGGGGGTTTTCAGCCCCCTGGTCTCCCATGGCTTTCTGGGCTTGTTGCATCACGGCGCCCCCCAGCGCGGCGTGATCGCCCAGGAGATCTCCCAGCGGCTGACGGTGCGGCCGGAGCGGCTTGAGCAGATCGCCTCCCGTATCGCCCCCCTGGCCAGCGTGAAGCCGGGATCGGCGCTGGAGGCCCTCGCCCTGTTCGAGGCACGCCGCCGCCCCAGCGAGGGGCCACCGCCTCGGTCGCGCCGCAACCTGTGGCTTGGCCTGATCGTGGTGCTGGGCACCGCCCTCGCCGCTCTGGGGTTGATGGCCTATGGCATCCGTCGCGGTTCGATGGGTCGTGGCCATGCCCCGCCGAGTGCCCCCATTCTGTCCCCCGGCAGTCCTTGAGCGGCGGCAGCGGGTTCAGATCATGTCCTGGGGGCGCAGGCAGCGATCGAACTCCTCGCCGCTGATCTCACCGAGCTGGAGGGCGGCGTCACGCAGGCTCAGGCCATGGCGATGGCCATGGCGGGCGATCGCGCAGGCCCTGTCGTAGCCGATCGCCGGCGTGAGGGCGGTGACCAGCATCAGGCTGCGGTCGAGCAGATCGGCCAGCCGCGCCTCATCCGCCTGCATGCCCGCCACGCAGTGGGCGCGGAAGCTGTCGCAGCCGCCGCGCAACAACTCAATGCTTTCGAGCAGGTTGTGGGCGATCAGGGGTTTGAAGACGTTGAGCTGGAAGTTGCCCTGGCTGGCGGCCATCTGCACGGCGGTGTTGTTGCCCATCACCTGCACGGCCAGCATGGTGAGGCTCTCGCACTGGGTGGGATTGACCTTGCCCGGCATGATCGAGGAGCCGGGTTCGTTCTCAGGCAGGATCAGCTCCGCCAGGCCGCAACGGGGGCCACTGGCCAGCCAGCGCACGTCGTTGGCGATCTTCATCAGGCTGGCGGCCAGCACGGTGAGGGCGCCATGGGCAGCGGCGAGGGGTTCGTGGCCCGCCAGGGCCTGGAATTTGTTCGGAGCGCTGCTGAAGGGCAGGCCAAGGCGCTCGCTCAATCGGCGGGCCACCGCCTCGCCGAAACCGGGCGGGGCGTTGAGGCCCGTGCCCACGGCGGTGCCGCCGATCGCCAGCTCCCGCACCTGGGGGAGGCAGGCGCGCAGGGTGGCCAGGCCGAGCTCAAGCTGGGCGATCCAGCCGCTCACCTCCTGGCCGAGGGTGAGGGGAACGGCGTCCTGAAGATGGGTGCGGCCGATCTTGATCAGACCCTGCCAGGCTTGCCGTTTGCCCTCCAGCTCGGCGATCAGGGCCTGCAGGGCGGGGATGAGCTGCCGCTCCAGCTCGATCGCCACCGCCAGGTGCATGGCGGTGGGGAAGGTGTCGTTGCTCGACTGGCTGAGATTGACGTGATCGTTGGGGTGCACGGGCGACTTGCGGCCCGCTGTGCCGCCGAGGGCGAGGATCGCCCGGTTGGCGATCACCTCGTTGGCATTCATGTTGGTCTGGGTGCCGGAGCCCGTCTGCCAGATGCGCAGGGGGAACTCGGCGTCCAGGGAGCCGGCGGCCACCTCATCGGCGGCCGCCACAATCGCCGCCGCCAGGGCGGGATCGAGGCGGCCCAGCTCCGCATTCACCTCCGCGCAGGCGGCTTTGAGCTGGCCGAAGGCCCGCACGATCGCCAGGGGCATGGCCTGGCCGAAGGGGAAGAAGCGCAGGGAGCGCTGGGTCTGGGCGCCCCAGAGGCGCTCGGCAGGCACCTCAATCGCCCCCAGGCTGTCGCTCTCGCTGCGGCTCGCCTGGCTCATGGCTGGCCCACCACCTCACGGTTGAGTTCGTTGATGCTCACCGTGCCGGAGGAGCGGCCGCCGGCGGGGAGGGGGAGGCCGGTGGCTTCGCTGATGGCCCCATCGATCGCCTCCAGATCCACGGCGCCGCTGGCGTCGAGACGAATGCGGCCGTCGCCATCGAGCACCACCACCTGGGGGATCTCCCCCTTCCAGTAATGGGCCGGATCGGTGGGACCCAGATCGGCGCGACCCTGCAGGGGATCGGTGACCAGGGGGATCAGATCGATGCGATTGCCCCACTGCCGCTGCAGCTCGGAGACCACCGGCGCGAAGCGCTTGCTGGCGCTGCTGTCGTCGAGGTAGAAGACCAGCACGGCGGTGCGCTGCGTCGCCAGGGCCTGGGCCAGGGTGCTGCGGGGAGGCACCAGGGAGCCGTTGCCGGCGTAGAGGGCAAAGATGTTGCCGTCGTAACGGTCGTTCTCCAGGGAAGCGTGGGCGGCGCTGGTGCCCACCCCCAGCCAGCCGGCCAGGCAGAGGAGCAGGGCGAGCAGGCGACGGAGCAGCCGCTGGCCGGGGAGAGGCAGGGAAGGGGCCGGCAAGGGGGACGTCACAACGGCAGGGATGATGGCGCCATTGTGCCCGCCGCCCGCTTCAGCCGCGGTTGAGGCTCCTGCCCATCCCCTGGGCGATGCCGCGACCCACCAGGCCAATGGCGCGGCCCACCACCTGGGTGAGCACCACCACCACCAGATCGCCCAGGGCCCTGACCAGGCTCTGGAGCTGCGGGGCGACGGCATCTCGAGCCTCCAGGGCCAGGGTGACCAGCTGCTGGGGCCAGCCGAGCTGGCGCAGTTCGCGGTCGCGGGGTTCGGTGAGATCGGCCAGGCGGATTGCCCCCTGCTCGAGGCGGAAGAGCTGGCGGCGGCTTTCGTAGAGCTGAACCGGGCGCTCCACCCAGCTGCTCCAGCGCTGCTGGGCGTTGAGCTGGTTGCGCAGGCGTTCCAGATTGCGGGTGGAGAGCAATTCGGGACGCAGCAGGTAACGGCGCAGCTCCGGCCATTCCGCGCAGGCGGTCAGCACCTCGGCGGCCACCAGCTCAGCGGAGCGCACCAGCCAGTTGGCGAGGAGCATTTCGAGATAGAGCACCGCCCGGGGTTCGTCCGGGGGAAGCAGCCGGCCGTCGACGAGCAGCGGCCGGGCCTGAACGAGGGTGGCCAGCATCGGGGTGGGCTCGGGCAGCTCCGGGTCGCCGAGCTCCAGCTGGCTGCCCTCCACCAGGGTGTCGGCCACGGGCAGGAGACGCCCCTGCTGGGGGAGTTGCACGTAGGTGCCGGCCATGCGGCGCAGGGCGAGGCGGCGCAGCTCCGGCTGGAGTTCCTGCCAGCTTTCGAGCAGCCGCTCGCCGCGGGGATCGGCGTCCTGGAGACGGGCGCGCAGCTGCTGGAACTGCTCCAGCAGGGCGAGGAGCAGGTCGCTGCGGCGCTCCGGCAGGAGGCCATCCAGGGCGAGAAGCTGGCCGCTCTCGTTGCCCAGCCCGGCGGTGGCGGCGGCGCGCAGGCGCTGCTCCACCGCTTCCCAGATGCCATCGGCGGTGCGCTGCCGCAGGCTGAGGGCGAGCGCTGGGGTGGGCCGCAGCCCCGGGGCGGCTTCCCCGGGGGGCGGCTCCGGTCCCGCCGCTTCGGTGCGGGCCTCCAGGGGTGGGAAGGACCAGGCGAGCTGCAGCGGCCCCCAGAGCCAGAGCAACAGCTGGCGGGCCATCTCCAGCTCCCGCAGGCGGCCGCGCAGCAGCAGTTCCGCCAGAAGCCCTGGCGGCGGGGGGTCGAGCAGGCGGCGGCAGAGGGCCCGCTCGCCATCGATCTGCTGCAGACCGCTGATCAGAAGCCATTGCCCCAGGCCGAGGGGAGTGCCCGCAGCGGTGCTGCGCCCCTCCGCCGGGGAGGCGGCGATCTCCACCACCCGGCCACCGCCGAGCAGGGTGCGCACGGCCCCGCGCAATCCCTCCGCATCGGGGGCTTCGAGCAGGCCTGGCACCGGTAGATCGAGCAGGAAGCTGGTCGGATAGGGAGGGGAGGCAGGCAGCAGGAGCAGGACCGGCGCGGGCTGCCAGCGCTCCTGCAACCGGCGCAGCTCCCGCTCCAGGGTGGCGGGTTCCGGGGCGGAGGCCAAACACCAGATCACCAGCTCCGGAGAGCCGCTGGATGCGTCCGAATCCTCCAGCACCCGCCAGCCATCGGGGCCCGCCGTGAGCCACTGGTTGAGTCCCTCCCGCTGCAGGGGTTCGGCGAAGAGCAGCAGCCGGGCGGGGGGATCGGCCGGGGTGCGGCGCAAGGGGAAGGGCATCCGGGAAGCCAAACCCTACCGAGCCCCCCCAGGGGTTTCCAGGGGGGAGGGACTGGCGGCGGTGGGACGGCCGACCAGATGCAGGGTGTAGTTCTCGATGGTGAGGCCGGTGACGGCCTCGATGTGCTGCAGCATCTCGGCCGGCAAGACCACATCAAGATCACGGATCTCGCCGCTCTCCAGGCAGGTGATGTGGCTGTGGGGGTCGGCGCGGTAGCCGTAGAGCCGGCCGCTGGCGCGATCCAGGCACTCGATCACGCCAGCGGACTGGAGAGCTTCGAGGTTTTGGTAAACGGAGGTATGGCCGATGTTGCGGCCCATGTCGTTGAGCTGCTCGTAGATGTCGCGGGCGCTCAGGTGGGATTTCTGCGACCAGAGCAGATCGAGCACCATGCGGCGCTGGCGGCTGAGGCGCAGGCCGAGGTCACGGCAGCGGCGGTAGACGTCGTCGACGCAGAGCATTTCCACGCCGTTGTTGCGGGCCGAGGCGGCCCCGGCCGGGGGAGCGGGGGCGTCGCTGCTGGTGGGTAAGCGGTCAGTGGCGCTGAAAGTGGCGCTGACACTGGCGCTGACGGTGGCGCTGACGGGGGCCACGGCGGGGATGGGTAGTGAGTCTGTTATAGCGATCCTGTCCGGTCGCGCAGGCGCGACGGCTACCGCACCACTTTCAGCCGATCGGCAGGGAGAGGGGATCCTGGAGGCGTTCCGGGCCGATGGCGGCGAGCGCCTCGCTCAGATCAAGGCCTCCGTCGTAGAGGGCCCGGCCGACGATCACCCCTTCGATGCCGAGGGGTGCCAGGGCCAGCAGGGAGAGCAGATCGCTGAGATCGCCCACGCCGCCGGAGGCGATCACGGGAACGGGCGAAGCAAGGGCCATCTGGCGCAGGGCCTCCAGGTTGGGGCCGGCGAGGGTGCCGTCGGTGGCGATGTCGGTGCTGATGATCGCGGCGATGCCGCTGCCGGCGAAGCTGGCCGCCAGCTCGGTGGCGAGCACGGCGCTCTCCTCAATCCAGCCGCGGGTGGCCACGCGGCCCTGCTTGGCATCAATGCCGACCACGATGCGGCCGGGGTGGCGGGCGGCGAGCGTGCGCACGAGGGCGGGTTGTTCGAGGGCGACGGTGCCGAGGATGACGCGATCGAGCCCGAAGGAAAGGAGATCATCGGCCCGTTCGGCGCTGCGCACCCCGCCGCCGAGCTGCACGGGGATCGAGAGGGCGGCGGTGATGCGGCGGATGACGGCGTCGTTGACGGGTTCGCCGCTGCGGGCGCCATCGAGATCCACCAGATGGAGGCGGCGGGCGCCCTGGCGTTGCCAGTCCAGGGCCTGGGCGACGGGGTCGTCGGAGAAGCGGGTGACCTGGTCGTAATCGCCCTGATGCAGGCGTACGCACTGGCCGTCGAGCAGGTCGATGGCGGGGATGACGTCCATGGCGCCGAGGGGGCGTGGGTCTGGGGGCATCATCGGTTCCGGCGGTGCGTGCGGCCTTAGGTTTCGGGATCCTGCGATGCGGCGCCGATCGCGCATGCGCCTGATTCGGCTGCTGGTGCTGGTGCCCTTGTGTCCAGCGGTGGGTTGGGGGCAGGCCATGGCGCCTGTGGCGCCGCCGCCGGTGATGGCGCCGCCGCTGCCGGGGGTGGGGCAGGTGCTGCCGGCGGCGAAGGGGCCGGATCGGGTGCTGGAGGCGGCGATTCGCCAGCGGCTGTTCGACGGACCCTTTGACCTGGTGCCGGGCAAGCAGCCGGATCCGGATGGCACCGAATGGCAGCAGGCCCGCACGAAGGGGGAGCGGCCCCGCTGCCGGGAGGTGGGTGAGCTCCGCTACGTGCACACCTGGGTGGACCTCAACGGCGATGGCCAGCCGGAGGTGGTGGCGGCGGTGGTGGGCTCGTATGCCTGCGGCAGTCGAGGCTGCACGTTGATGGTGTTCCAGCAGGCGGCCACGGGGCTGGAGCTGGTGAATGAGCTGGATCTGTTCGAATCGCCGCTGTTGATCGATGGACAGAGCCGCTATGGCTGGCAGAACCTGACGCTGCCGGCGGCTTTGGCCCTTGGCGGCCCGCCCGGGGAGCGGGTGCAGCTGGTGTTTGATGGGCGCCGGTACCAGCGGACGACGGAGGAGCTGCCGCAGGCCCCGCCGGGGGCGGCGACGGTGGTGCTGCAGCTCGATCCGGTGCCGTTTGAACAGCTGGGCCAGCCCTTGCCCTGTGGCTCCTGAGCGGCAACGGCTGGGCGGTGCCCGGCGCTTGAATGGCGCGGCAGTGGCGGGGCCTGGCGATGAGGATTCTGGTGATGGGCGGCACGCGTTTCGTGGGGCGGCCGCTGGTGGCGCGGCTGCAGGCGGCGGGTCACACGCTGACCCTGTTCACTCGGGGCCGGCAGCCGCTGCCGGAGGGGGTGGAGCACCTGGTGGGCGATCGGGGAGATGACGCCGGTCTGGCGCCCCTGGAGGGGCGCCCGTTTGAGGTGATCGTCGACAGCTCGGGGCGCAGCCAGGAGGATTCGCGACGGGTGGTGGAGCGCACCGGGGCGCCCGCCCATCGTTTTGTGTACGTGAGTTCGGCCGGGGTGTACGCCGACAGCGAGCTGTGGCCGCTGGATGAGGACAGCCCCACCGACCCGGCCAGCCGCCATGCGGGCAAGGCGGAAACGGAGGACTGGCTGCGGGCGGAGGGGATCCCATTCACCAGCTTCCGGCCCACGTACATCGTCGGGCCGGGCAATTACAACCCGGTGGAGAGCTGGTTCTTCGATCGCATCGCCCAGGGGCGGCCGGTGCCGCTGCCGGGGGATGGCAGCACGATCACCCAGCTGGGCCATGTGGCGGATCTGGCGGCCGCCATGGCCCGCTGCATCGAGGTGGATGCGGCGGCGAATCGCATCTACAACTGTTCAGGCCGCCAGGGGGTGACCTTCCGGGGCCTGGTGGCCGCGGCGGCGCGGGCCGCCGGCCGGGATCCGGAGGCGGTGGAGATCCGCAGTTTCGATCCGGCGGGGCTGGACAAGAAGGCGCGCAAGGCGTTCCCGCTGCGCCTGGCCCATTTCCTCACCGACATCACCCGGGTGCGGCGTGAGCTGGCCTGGGAGCCGGCATTCGATCTGGGGAGCACCCTGGCGGACAGCTGGGCGAACGACTACGCGCTGCGGCCTGCGGCGACGGTGGATTTCAGCGGCGATGAGGCGCTGCTGGGGCAGGCGGTGTGATCGAAATCACGGCTGGCGCGGGACTGGCTCACAGAGTAAGAAGTTGCCCCTGCCAAAGATGGGAATGCCAAGGGAGATCGAGTCGCTCATTGGTGGCTTTGACCTTTCCAACCATCCCCTTTCCGGAGGGTCATCATGCCGTATCAGTTTGCCTTGAATCTCTGCGGTTCCCTGTGCGCCGAATGCAACGAACCGCTCGCTTTCGTGGATGTGCTGCTTGTAGCACCACGCCGTGAAATCGATCTGATCGTCGCTGCGGTGGCGGAGGCGAAAAACACCATCACGATCCTTGATCCCGAAGCATTTGCATCCCTGCAGGATCGGGTGATCGCCAAAGGTAGTACCGATGCCGAAGGACGACTGGTGATCAACATCGAGGATGGGCGCTATCAGGGAGGTGCGTTCGAGGTGGTGCTGGCGATCTCCACCGTCCCTCAGCAGAAGCGCCAACAATCCCAGGATCTGCTGCCGGTGAGCCTCACCACTGTTCAACCCCAGTGGCAGCAAAAGGAGGGCTTTTTCTCCGACGGTTGGCGCTATTGCCTCCCCCCCAAGATCTGGTGTGCCATCCGGGCCCGCTTCGGAGCTTGGGTGGTCTGCGGCCGGCTGGTGGATCAGGCCAGTGGCTTCGGGGTTGCCGGTGCGATCGTCGAGGCCTTCGACACCGACCTCTTCCAGGACGATGCCTTGGGCATGTCGTTGCCGAGCGGGCCGGATGGGCACTTTCGTATTGATTACTCGGCGGCGGATTTCCAGCGCACGCCCTTCTCCCCTTTGATCAATGTGGAGTTCTTCCCCGGGCCCGACCTCTATTTCCGGGTATCGGCGGCCGGCGGCGTGCTTCTCCAGGAGGATCGCTCTCTAGGTCGCTCCCCGGGGCGCGGCAACGTGGCCCCCTGTGCCTGCGTTGAGCTGAAGGTGCCGACTCGGGGTGTGCCGCAGCAGCCTGATCCCACCACATTCCCCTACTGGACCGCCATCGGTGATTTCAACCTGGCCAGCCATATCGACGCTCTCACCGGCCGGACCTCAGCCATCCCACCATTCACCAGCCATCGCAACAACCTGGCGTTCCACAACAACCTGCCGCTGGTGGGCATCGTGCCCTGGCGGGAGCCGGGCAACCCTGCCGGCCGTCTGAAGTACCGCTTCCTGGTGCAGGAGCTTGTGGCCGGAGCGATCGTCCAGCCCGTGACCGGTGCGTTGCTGCATGGCGTGCGGGTGGGCTCGCGCAACATCGCCTGGAAATCGCTGGGAGACACCCTCTCGATTGAGCAGGCGCCGATCTATCTCGCGGACCTGGATGAGGATCCGGTGATTCCGGCGCCCGCCATCCCGGGGCCCTGGGGGCCGGTGCCGGCGTACACCGTGAAGGTGGATGCCCAGGGCTGGGTGGTCGTCAGCGAGTTCGCCATCGGCGGTGGCTTCGGCGTGGCCGGCTCGATCATGGGTCTGGCCACCGCGGCGATCGCCCCGGCGGGAACTCCGGCGAACGTCTCCGCCGGTGCTGCCGTTCCGCCGGCCGAGCAGCTCAATGGGCGCTTCTTCCGGCTGATCTTCGAGGTGGCACGCACCGATGGCACGCCTCTGCCGGCCTATGGCCGCACCCTGGCGAGACTGCATGTCTCCAACCATGGGGATGTGCGGCGGCTGGGGATCGCGGAGCTCGGAGCCTCTGGGGTGGGCTGCTCGCCCCTCAACAACAGCCTGACCGTGAAGCACACGGTGGATCACGAACTCCTCGACCTCTGGTCGCTGGATGTCAGCTCCGCCGCCTTCCCCCCCTATCCCCCCGCGCCGCCATCCCCGCCTTTCCCGAACCTCCTCTCCGGGACGGCCCCCCGTGGCGGCAACGGCACCACGGCGATCGACATCTCCTCGTGGTTGCCCTGCTCCTACACCGTTTCCCTGACGACGCGTCTGGCCTTGACCGATGGGCTGAACGATGACACCGGACGCACGAGCCAGATCACGTTCTGCATCGATCGCTGAGAGGCCCTGGGCCACTGCGCTGCTGTTCCTTGGGCGCCGTCACGAACGACGGCGCCCTTTTCTCATCCTTTACGCACGTACCCCAGCGCCGAGCTGAGCGCCAGCAGCAACGACGGCCAGAACAGCCACCAGCCCAGGCCCCGCAGTCCCTCCACCAGGTCGCCCTCTCCCCAGCTCCCCGGCCAGAGCAGCAGCAGCAGGCTGATGAACTGCAGAATGGTTTTGGCCTTGCCACCCCAGGACGCCGGCCCGCCGCTGGATTGCCCTGCCCGCCATCCGGAGATCAAGAGTTCGCGGGCCAGCAGCAGCCACACCGCCCAGAGGGGAAGGTCGCCGGCGGCCGCCAGCCAGAGCAGGGGTGCGCTGATCAGGATCTTGTCGGTGAGGGGATCGAGCCGGGCACCCCAGGCGGAACCGCCACCGGCGCGACGGGCCAGCCAGCCATCGGCCGCGTCGCTGAGCCCACCGAGCAGCAGCAGCAGCCAGGCCAGGCGCTGCCAATCGGCCGCCAGGGCGATGAGCAGGGGCAGGCCGAGCAGGGCGCGGGCGAGGGTGAGCCCATCGGCGAGACGGCGCACGGCGGCATGGCATGGACCCTGATCCTCTCGCCTGGCCCGCGCAGCAGAATGCGATCACCAGCCCGAAGCCGATGGTCGTCGACCGCCCCGTTTCCTCCGTGATGAGCGCGCCGGTGCTAAGCGTGCGCCGGGATTCACCCCTGCAGGATGCCGTGCAGCTGATGAGCGAGCACCACATCAGTGGCCTGCCGGTGCTGGGGGAGCAGGGCGAACTGGTGGGCGAACTCACTGAACAGGACCTGATGGTGCGCGAAAGCGGTTTCGACGCCGGCCCTTACGTGATGCTCCTTGATGCCGTGATCTACCTGCGCAACCCGCTGCAGTGGGACAAGCAGGTGCACCAGGTGCTGGGCAACACCGTGGCCGATGTGATGGGCGCCCACCCCCATGTCTGCGCTGCCGACACCACCCTGCAGGCGGCGGCGAAGCAGCTGCATGAGAGCCGCATCCAGCGCCTCTTTGTGCTGGATGGCGAGCGGCGGCCGGTGGGGGTGCTCACCCGGGGCGATGTGGTGCGGGCGCTCGCCGCCGCCGGTTGACGGGTTGCTGCAGCGTTCCCCAGGGCAGCACGCGCCCCTCGGCCACCAGCCACACCCGCTCCCGGGCCTCGGCGGGGTGGCCGCCGGTCAGCTCGCCGAAGGAGGGCAGGGTGAGTTGTGCGGCCGTCTCGTCGTAGGCGAAGCAGGGAAGCCGTAGCCGATCCGCCCCCTGGCCCACCACCGCGACCGGATGGCGGTGGCCGCAGATGTTGAGGAGGCCCTGGCGAGTTTGCGGTTCATGGCTCAGCCACAGGGATCCGAGGGCGAGGGAGGGTTCGCAGGGCAGCCCCTCAATCCAGCTGCCCCGCTCATGGTTGCCCCCCACCAACCGCAGGGGAGCGCCGAGCAGCTCCGGCAGAGCGGCGAGTTTCTGGCGCAGGCCGGCGGTGAGGCCGAGGCGACCATGGATCAGATCGCCGAGCACCAGCACCTGGGCCGGCCGCCAGCGGGCCGCCAGGTCGAGCAGGAGGTTGAGGGTGCCGGCATCGCCGTCGCTGGGGAGGGGGATGCCGTGGGCCTGAAAGGTCTCAGCCTTGCCCAGGTGCAGATCCGCCACCAGGAGGGTACGGGTGTGCGGCAGCCAGGCGGCGCGCTCCGGCAGAAACCAGAGCCTCTCGGTCCCCCACGAGAACCGGGCGGCGTCTCCACTCGTGGCCATGCCACTCATGGTGCGCCGACGGCGGCCTGGTAGGCGGGGCGGGCCTGGGTGGCGGCGATCGTCGCCTGGACCTGGGGATAGGGGCTCAGGTCGAAATCGCGGCAGAACATCGGGATGTAGCCCAGATAGGCCTGAACGGCGCAATCCGCTGCAGTCCAGAGCGGATCTCCCCAGACCCCCGCCAGCAGCGAACCCTTGCCGAGCAGAGCGTCGAGGCTGCCCAGCAGCCGCTGCAGCTCCTCTGGTTTGCTGGCGGCCATGAACATGGCCGGGCCGAGGGTGGCATTCGCGAACAGGATCCACTGGGCGCTGAGCGAGCGGCGGGCGTCTCCCGCCTCACCCTGGAATTCGCCGACGTGCTGCTCCGCCAGGTGCTGGAGGATCGCGCCGCTCTCAAACAGCTTGAGGGGCTTGCCGTCGGGACCGTTGACGCTGTCGTCCACCAAAGCCGGCACCTTGCCGAAGGGATTGATGCTGAGGAAAGGCTCGCGGCGGTGCTCACCAGCCGCCATGTCGATGGGGGCGACCTGGCAGGCGATTCCCTTCTCGTTGAGGTACCAGCGCACCATCGAGGCGCGGCTGCGGGCGCCGCCGTAGAGGGTGAGGGCCATGGGGCTTGGGGGGGGGAACCAGGCCATCATCGGCACCCTGAATCCCCGTGGTGCGGATCGCGTGACGATGGAGCCCGCTGAAGCCGATGGATCACGGCTCCAGGTGGCGGCGCGGGGTGGTGGGCTCCAGCCGCTACGCCCAGGCCCTGCGCCGCGCGATCCGTGAGGCGGCCGCTGATCCTGAGCGAAGGCCGGTGCTGATCAGCGGCGAACCTGGTCTCGAGAAGGACAATCCGGCGGCCCTGATCCACTTCGGCTCCCCGGCTCGCCGCCAACTGCTGGTGCGACTTAACGGCGCCCTGCTGCAGCCGGATGGCGCCGAGCTGTTTGCCGCCGGTCCCGATTCTCCTGCCCTGCTGGAGGCCCTCGGGGAGGGGGCACTGTTGCTGGATCAGATCGATCGGGCCGATCCAGCCCTGCAGGAGCGGTTGCGGCAGTTGGTGGCCACCGGCCGATGGAGCGATCCCAAAGGCGGAGAGCATCGCTTCGCGGGCCGGTTCTTCCTCACCACCGAAACCGTGCTGACGGGTTTCGATGCCCTCGGCCTGCAGATCCGCGTGCCGCACCTGCGGGAGCTCAGCGGCCTGATCGATCGCGCCCTGCGCCAGTGCGACCAGGAGCGCCCCGCCGTACTGCCGGAGGAGGTGTTCTGGACCGAGCGGCGGCCGCAGAGCGCCCGCTTTGATCTCTGGCGCTGGAAACCGCAGCTGCGGGAGTGGATGCGCTCACCCCGGTTCTGGAGCACCCTGCTGTTCGGACTGGTGAGCTGGCTGTTCGTGCTGGTCAACCTCTGGCTCTGGCGTGGTCCCCAGGACCGGGTCCACAACGGCGCCCTGTTGCTGTTCTGGGCCCTGATGCTCGCCCATACCCTGCCGCTGGGGATGGGGGAGGGGGGACGGCTGCTGGCGGTGAGCCTGGCGCCCCTCGGGGCGCCGGCGCTGGGGGTCTGGAGCGCCGATCCCCACGTGGTGGCCTTTTGCCAGAGCCTGGTCACGGCCGTGGGCGTGGTGGGCAGCGCGGTGCTGCTGCGGCGGTTGTTGCAGCCGGATCTTGGGCGTTGGCTGCTGCTGAGCGGCGCCTGCTCGGGCGAGGTCTGCAGTCGCCGGTTCTTGGTGAGGTCGTGGGCCTCCCCGAGGCGATTGCCCAGACGGATCCGCTCGTCGCCCCGGCTCTCGCGCCAGGCCCGGCAGCCGGGTGCTTCCGCCGCGGCGGGCGGGAGCTGCAGCAGGGCCAGGAGGGAGCAGCAGAGCAGCTGGGTGGCGCGAAGCCGCCATCGGCGATGATCGGGCCGTGGCTGCTTTTCCGCCGTTCCCATGACCATCGCCCTGCTGATCGCTCTGGCCGGATCCCTGGCCTTGATGGCCTGGATCGTCAAACGTCTGGAGAAGGCCTGATCTTCTCACTCCTCCGGGAGCAGGGTCAGCAGGATCGGATGGGAGAGCTCGAGGGGCTCCTCGAAGCGCAGGCCGATGTAGGTGGTTTGACCGCCATAACGACACCAGCGCACATCGGCCGGGAGGCAGACACCTTCCTTGTCGCCAGGGCTCCGGAAGAGTAATTCCACCTTGGTTCCCACGGGCAGATCCAGCTGACCCGTTCGAGCGAGGCCCACCCCACCGCGGCAAATGTCCCGGAGGGTGGCGTAGCTCAAGCTGCCACCGGCCGGCCGGAAGCCGACGGGGGTCGGAACGCGGGTGCGGCGGCGCGGATGGGCCCGGGGGTCGATCGGTCCGAGCGGGGCTGGGGGTAAGGGAGGTTTAGCCAGGGGTGGCCGATTCCCTGGATCGGGGACCATTGCCGCGCCTTAGAACAATCCAATAACTTAGATCAGATTCTCAGTATGTAGGCGACTTATTGCGCAATGTAAGTTGCACGATCCAACGATTTTGGCAGAAAAAACGGTTTGTTCATCGGTTTCAGTCGCTGGCTTCCGCCCGCTCCGCCTCCGTTCGCAGTCGCCCCAGCCGCTCCAGCAGCGACTCATTGCTCATCCGGTTGTTCAGCCGTTCCGCCAGCAACGGGAAGGCCAGCGGTCCCGGCCTTGCGGTGCGCTCCACCACCAGCTCACTGGCGCGCAGGCGCTCCAGTGCCGCCTCCAGCCGGTGCTTCTCCAGCTGTTCCGCCAGCACCTCCCGCCGCGCCTGGTCCAGCAGGCGGTTGGCGGGCTCATGGCGGCTGAAGACATCAAACAGCAGGGCGGCGCTGATCTGCAGTTGGCCGCCACTCTTGCCCTGGCCCGGGTAACCGTTGTGCACCAGGCCGCTCACCTGGGCGATGGCGCGGAAGCGGCGGCGGCAGAGCTCCGAGAGGTTGATCGAAGCCTCCAGGTCCGCCTCCAGGTCCGCCCCATCCAGCAGGTCCCCCCGGTGCAGATCGAGCAGTTCCTCAAAGGGGTAACCCTTGGCCGCCAGCAGCTCGAAGCCGTAATCATTCACCGAAACGGTGAAGGTGGCGCGGCGCTGGCGGGCCAGTCGCCAGGCCCAGAGGAAGCCCAGACCCTCATGCACGAAGCGCCCTTCAAACGGGTAGGCATAGAGATGGCTGCCCTCGCGGCTGCGGCAGATTTCCACGAGGAACTGGCTGCGGCGCGGCAGGCGGGAGAGATCGGCCTGTCGGCTCAGCAGGGGCTCCAGGGCCTGCAGTTCCGCCGTGTCCAGCTCCCCCTCCCCCGCCAGGGCGAGGGCGCAGCGGTCCAGCTCCTCCCGCAGCCGGCGGCTCAGCAGATCGGAGAGGGCCATCTGGCCGCCAGCCCAGGCCGGCACGGTGGTGCTGCGCTTGGTGCTGGCCTTGACGTGGGCGGTCATCTCCCGCAGGCGCACGAACTCCAGCTGGCGGCCGGCGAACAAGAAGCCATCGCCGGGCTTCAGCCGCGAGATGAACGACTCCTCCACATGGCCGAGCACGGCGCCGCGCTGGAAGCGCACCGTCACAGCCCGGTCGGCGGTGATCGTGCCGATCGCCAGGCGATGCAGGCGGGCGATCGCCGCCTCCCGCACCAGGAAGCGGAAGGGGGTGCCGTCGGCGGCCTCGGGTGGGTCGCGCTCCAGCTTGCGGTAGCGGGGGTAGGCCGCCAGGCAGTCGCCGCCGTGCTCCAGGAAGCGCAGGCACCAGGCCCAGTCGGCCTCGGGAAGATCCCGGTAGCTCCAGCAGGAGCGCACCTGGTGCCACTGCTCAAGCGGATCGAAGCCGGGGCCGCAGGCCAGGCTCACCAGGTGCTGGAGCAGCACATCCAGGGGCGCCTGCGGCGGGCTGCGCCGCTCCACCAGCCCCTCCGCCAGCCCCCGGCGCAGGGCGCTCAGCTCCAGCAGTTCCAGGGCATTGGTGGGCAGGAACAGCACCTGGGCGGTGCCGCCCGGCCGGTGGGCGGAACGGCCGGCCCGCTGCAGCAGCCGCGCTACGTTCTTGGCCGAGCCGATCTGCACCACCCGCTCCACCGGCTGGAAATCCACCCCCAGATCCAGGGAGGCGGTGCAGACCACCCAGCGGATCGTGCCCTCCTTCACCCCCGCCTCGATCGCCTCCCGCTCGGCCCGGTCGATGGCGCTGTGGTGCAGGGCCAGGGCCCCCTCCATCTCGGGGCAGGCGTAGCGCAGGCACTGATACCAACGCTCCGCCTGATTGCGGGTGTTGGTGAACAGGAGCGTAGAAATCGCCGGATCCAGGGCCGCCACCAGGCTTTCGTGCATGCGCAGTCCCAGGTGGCCGGCCCAGGGGAAGCCATCCACCGACTCCGGCAGCAGGCTGCGCAGCTCCGTGGCCCGCCGCACCGGGGCGGAGATCACGGTGGGCTCCGGGTTGTCCATCCCCACCGCCGCCCGGGCCGCCTCCTGGGGGTTGCCGATCGTGGCGCTCACCGCCCAGGTGCGCAGTGTCGGCCGCAGCCCCCGCAACCAGCTCAGGCACAGCTGGCTCTGCACGCCGCGCTTGCCGCCGATCAGCTCATGCCATTCGTCGAGCACCACCGTTTCCAGCTGGGCGAAGAGCTGGGGGGCCACCCGGTTGGCCAGCAGCAGGGAGAGGGATTCGGGGGTGGTGATCAGGATGTGGGGCGGGTGGCGCAGCTGGCGGGTCCGCTCGCTGGGGCTGGTGTCGCCGTTGCGCAGACCCACCCGCAGGGGCCAGCCCATCGCCTCGATCGGCTCCCGGATCGCTGCCATCAGATCGCGGCTCAGGGCCCGCAGGGGGGTGAGCACCAACAGGCGCAGGCCCGGCTGTGGTCCGTCCGGTTCCGCCAGCAGTCGGGCAATCGGCGCCAGCACCGCCGCGTAGGTTTTGCCGGCGCCGGTGGCCACCTGGATCAGGCCGCTGCTCCCCTCCAGATCCGCGCGCCAGGCCTGGCGCTGGAAGGGAAGCGGCGTCCAGCCGCGCTGGGCGAACCAGGCTTCGATCGGATCCAGGATCCTTGCTGTGCGCCGCCCGCTCATCCGCCCGGCCCGCCAGCCAGCAGCGCCCGTGCCGCCTCCAGGGTGTCGGCTTCGGCGGCGGGCTTGTCGCGCCGCCAGCGGCTGATGCGGGGGAAGCGCACGGCGATGCCGCTCTTGTGGCGGCTCGAGGGCTGGAGGCCCTCGAAGGCCAGCTCGAACACCTGCTCGGGCGCCACGGCCCGCACCGGCCCGAAGCGTTCGCTGGTGTGGCGGCGGATCCAGCGGTCGAGTTCGGCGATCTCCGCGTCGTCGAGACCGGAGTAGGCCTTGGCGAAGCTCACCAGCTGGCCCTCCCCATTCCAGAGGCCGAAGGTGTAATCGGTGAACAGGTTGGCGCGTCGGCCGCTGCCGGCCTGGGCATAGAGCAGCACCGCATCGAGGCGCAGGGGCTCCCGTTTGTGCTTCCACCAGTGCCCCCGCCGCCGACCCGCCAGGTAGGGGGAGGCGGCGGCCTTGAGCATCAACCCCTCGGCGCCGGTGGCGGCGGCTTCGGCCCGCAGATCCTCCAGCTGACCCCATGTCGCCAGCTCCAGCAGGGGCGAGAGGCGCCAGCGGCAGCCGGCATGGGGCGCGATCAGCGCCTCCAGTTCGGCCCGGCGCTGCCGCAGCGGCCGCTGCCGTTGATCGGCGCCGCGGCGTTCCAGCAGGTCGTAGGCCACGAACGCCGCGGGGCACTCCGCCAGCAGCGCCCGGCCCGGCGCCTTGCGCCCCAGCCGCCGCTGCAGCTGGGCGAAGGGGGCCGGTCGTTCCCGCCCGCTCGGCCAGACGAGGATCTCGCCATCGAGCACCGTGCCCTCCGGCAGATCGGCGGCGGCGGCCAGCAGGTCGGGGAAGGCGGCGTTGATCAGCTCCTCGCCGCGGCTCCAGAGAAAGGCCGCACCGGCGCGGCGGATCAGCTGGCCGCGGATGCCGTCGTATTTCCACTCCACCAGCCAGTCGGACGGAGGACCGGGCAGGGGTCCCTCCCCCTCCCCCGATCCAGTGGCCGCGTCCAGCGGGGAGGCAAGGAAGAAGGGATAGGGGCGGCTCGGCACCGCTTGCCCCACGGCGGCGGGGGCCAGCAGGGCGTTGAACGCCTCGGCGCTCGGCGCCAGGCCCCCCATCAACCGGTGCTGCAGCAGTGAGTCCTCCAGACCCCCCAGCCTGGAGAGGGCGCGCAGCACCAGGCCCTGCCCCACCCCCACCCGCAGCCCACCGGTGAGCAACTTGTTGGCCACCAGCAGTTCGTCGTCGCTGAGACCCCACCAGAGCCGGCGCACGGCCGCCGCCTGCTCTTCCCCCTCCAGGGCGGCGGCGGCCGGCAGCCAGTGCTCCATCCACTCCTGCAGGGGCCGATCGGCCAGGGAGTCCTCCCCATCCCCCGCTGGTGGTTCCGGGGCGAACTGCCGCCAGAGCAGGGCGATGGTTTCGGCGGAATCCCCCACATGGGCGTAGCAATCCTCAAACAGCCACTCCGGCAGGCTGGTGCCGCTCAGGCAGATCTGGCGCAGGCGGCGGCCGGTGATCAGGCGCCGCCCCTGGCGACCGAGCAGCACATGCAGGGCCCAGGCGGCATCAGCCGGATCGGCCTGCTGGAAATAGGCCTGCAGGGCCTGCACCCGGGCGGTGGTGCCGCCGCGTCCATCGAGGTCGCGATAGAGGGCAGCAAAACCACGCATCGCCCGAGCCTATGGGTGGGCCTCGTCGCCCCGTTCGCTGGCGAATTCTCCCGCCAGCGGCTCGGCGGCAATCCCCTCCACCTCCCGCAGGTATCGCGCCAGCCCGTCGCTGTTGCCGTGGGTCACATACACCTGGCGGGCGCCGCTCTCCCGCACGCTGCGCAGCAGCCCGGGCCAGTCGGCGTGATCGCTGAGCACGAAGCCGCGCTCGTAGCCGCGGCGCCGCCGGGCGCCGCGCACGGCCATCCAGCCGCTCACAAACGCCGTCTGCGGCAATTTCAGGCGCTTCATCCAGGGGGAGCGGTGGGCGGAGGGGGGCGCGATCAGCAGCCGGCCCGCCAGGGAGTCGCCCCGGGGCAGGGCGCTCAGGGGCCGGGTGGGAGGGAGCGACACCCCCGCCTCCCGGTAGGGGGCCATCAGGGCCTCCACCGCCCCATGCAGCAGGATCTCCCGGCCCTCGGCACCCGGTTGCCCCGGCTCGCCCACGCCGATGGCCGCCAGTTCCGCCAGCAGCCGCTGGGCCTTGCCGAAGGCGTAGGCAAACAGCAGGGAGGGCCGCTCCGGTGCCGCCTGCCACCAGCTGAGGATCTCGCGGGCCAACTCCGTGCCGGACCGCCAGCGGTAGATCGGCAGGCCGAAGGTGGCCTCGCTGATGAACACATCCGCCTGCACCGGCTCGAAGGGGGCACAGCTCGGGTCGGCGCAACGCTTGTAGTCGCCGCTCACCAGCCAGCTCTCCCCGCCAGCCTCCAGGCGGATCTGGGCGCTGCCGAGCACATGGCCGGCGCTGTGAAACGACACGCGGGCCTCGCCGAGGCGATGGACCTGGCCGTAGTCCACCGGGAGGAGTCGGATCGTTGCCCCCAGGCGCTGCCGCAGGATCCCCTCACTGGCGGCGGTGGCCCAGTACTCGCCGCAGCCGGGGCGGGCATGGTCGGCGTGGGCATGGGTGATCAGCGCACGGGGCACCGGTCGCCAGGGGTCGATCCACGCCTGCGCCGCCGGGCAGTACAACCCCTCCGGCCTAAGTTCCAGCAAGCCTACGGCTGGCAGGGGCATGGGCTCAGCGGCTCATCGCCAGCATGCGCTCGATCGGCACCAGTGCCCGCTGGCGGATGTCCTCGTCCAACTCGATCTCCGGGGCCATCGTCTCCAGGCAGCGCCAGAGCTTCTCCAGGGTGTTCAGGCGCATGTAGGGGCAGGTGTTACAGCTGCAGGCATCACTGCCCGGCACCGCCAGATAGGTGCGCTCGGGCCGGCGGCGCCGCATCTGGTGCAGGATCCCCGGCTCGGTGAGCACGATGTAGGTGTCCGCCGCACCGCTGGTGGCCCGCTCCAGCAGGCGGCTGGTGGAGCCGATGAAGTCCGCCAGGTCGAGCAGGTGCTGCTGGCATTCCGGGTGGGCGATCACCTCGGCGTCCGGGTGTTCCTGCCTGAGCTTGAGCAGGGCCTGCTCGCTGAAGGTTTCATGCACCAGGCAGCTGCCGGGCCAGAGGGTGAGATCTCGGCCGCTCTGGCGGGCCACCCAGCGGCCCAGGTTCTGATCGGGTGCGAACAGGATCGGACGGTCGGCCGGGAGCTGCTGCACCAGCGCCACGGCGTTGCTGCTGGTGCAGATGAGATCGCTCTGGGCCTTCACCGCCGCTGAGCAGTTGATGTAGCTCACCACGAGATGCTCGGGGTGGGCGGCGCGGAAGGCGGCGAATTCCTGGGCCGGGCAGGCGTCGGCCAGGCTGCAGCCGGCCTCCAGGTCGGGCAGCAGCACCGTTTTGCCCGGGTTGAGGATTTTGGCCGTCTCGGCCATGAAGTGGACGCCGCAAAAGACGATCACATCCGCCTCGGTGCTGGCCGCCCGGCGCGAGAGCTCAAGCGAATCGCCGATGAAATCGGCGATGTCCTGGATCGGATCCTCCTGGTAATAGTGGGCCAGGATCACGGCGTTGCGCCGCTCCTGAAGGGAGCGGATGGCGGCCGGCAGCTCAGCGGCTGCTGGCGGGCGGAGGCTGGACGGAGATTGGGTGAAGACCAACCGTGCCACCGGTGCTGCCACCGGTCGTGCAGGATGAAGTCACCCTAGGCAGGCCCCGGCATGAACCCGTCGCGGCCCGAGATGCGGATCGCCGTCGCCGGCGATCTCCACGACCAGTGGGACGAGCGCGACAACCGGCTGCTGGAGCGCCTCGCCCCCGACGCCCTGCTGCTGGTGGGCGATTTCAGCGACGGGCGCGGGCGCATCCCGCGGCTGCTGGGCGATCTTTCGCTGCCGCTGGCCTGTGTGCTCGGTAACCATGACGCCGGCCGTGATCCCAGCGGTCATCGCCTGCGTCGCCAGAGCGACCTGCTGGGGGAGTTGCACTGCGGCTGGGGCCTGCGCCAGCTGGTGCCCCCTGGCCTGGCGGTGGTGGGTGGCCGTCCGGGAACGGCCGGTGGTGGTTTCCATCTCTCCAAGGCGGTGAAGGCCGCCTACGGCCCTGTGGATCTGCACGAATCGGCGGCGCGGATCGAGCGGGCGGCCCTCGCCGCCGATCCCGACCTCCCCCTGCTGGTGTTGGCGCACTGCGGCCCGAGCGGGTTGGGAAGCGAAGCCCGCGATCCCTGCGGGCGCGACTGGAAGCGTCCGGCCTGCGATTGGGGGGACCAGGACCTGGAACTGGCGATCGAGCGGATCCGGCGCCACCGGCCCGTTCCCCTGGTGGTGTTCGGTCACATGCACCACAGCCTGCGCCTGCATCAGGGGGAGCGTCGCAGCCTGGTGCGGGACCGCCACGGCACCCTCCACCTCAATGCCGCCTGCGTGCCCCGCCATGGGGTGGATGGCCAGGGCCGCACCCTGCGGCACCTGAGCTGGATCACCTGGCGGGATGCCGCTCCGGTGCACCTCGCCCACCGCTGGTACGGCGAGCAGGGGGATCTGCTTTATGAGGAAACCCTCTGGAGCGCGACCGAACAGGCCGCCAGCGCGGGTCAGCCCGATCGCCGCCGATGCTGATCTACGCCTGTCTCAGCAGCCACGGCTACGGTCACGGCTCCCGCAGCGCCGCCGTTCTCGGCGAGCTGGCCGCCCTGCGGCCCCACTGGCGGCTGGTGCTCTCCACCGGCCTGGCGGAGAGTTTCCTGAAGCTGGCCTTCGGGCCGGTTCCCTTCGAGCGGCGCGAATGCCTCTGGGATGTGGGGATGGTGCAGGCCAATGCCCTGGCGGTGGATCCGCCGGCCACCTTGGCGGCCCTGGAGCGGCTCGAGGCCGCCCTGCCGGAGCAGGTGCGGGCGGAGGCCGCCTGGTTGGCGGAGCAGGGGCAACCGGTGGCGATGCTCGCCGATGTGCCCCCGGCGGCGGCGTTGCTGGCGGGGCGGCTCGGAGCACCCCTGATCTGGCTGGCCAGCTTCGGCTGGGATGCGATCTATGAACCGCTGGGGGGGGCGTTCGCCGAACGGGCGCTCCGGTACCGGGAGCTCTACGGCCAGGGGGATCTGCTGCTCCATTGCCCCCTGTCGCTGCCGATGCCCTGGGGGATCCCCAGCCTGCGGATCGGTGTCACCTGTTCGCGGCCACGCCTGGATCCGGCGGAGCTGGCCGAGCGGCTGGACCTGCCCCGGGAGCGGCAGCGCTGCGTGCTGGTGAGCTTTGGAGGCCTGGGCCTGGCGCTGGATCCCTCCCTGCTGGCCCGCTGGCCGGACCATGTTTTCGTTGGCCCGGACCCTGCCCTGGCGGCGGTGCCCAACGGCCGGGTGCTGCCCGCAGGCACGCGCCCCCTCGACCTGATGCCCCTGGCGGGTCGCCTGATCACCAAGGCCGGCTACAGCAGCTTCTGCGAAGCCTTCAGCCAGGGGGTGGGCATCCACCTGGTGGATCGCCAGGGTTTTGCCGAAGCGCCGGTGTTGCGGGAGGCGCTCCAGGACCATGGGCAGCACCGCCTGCTGGACGAGTCGCAATGGCGCTCGGGCGACTGGGAGCTGGAGGAGCCATTGCGGACTCCCCGGATCGGGCCGTTGCCGCTGGATGGCGCGGCGGTGGCGGCGGCGAGCCTGGTTCGGCTGCTGGAGGAGTGATCAGATGTTCCGATCATTGCGGCCTTGAAGGTTTGGGCTGCTGTTCACCCAAATCTGCTGAATCCAGCCCATCACAGTGATCTGAACGCGCAGCGTGATTCCTGATACTTGTGTGCCAGTTGTGTGATCGGCACACTAACGATCGCATCAACGGCGATCAATAGGCACATTGGCACGAACTTCAAGCCCGTCCCTTTCCTTTTACGGTGCTTGGACCGTGTCTTGCTTTTCTGCATGTCCAGCTGAACTGGTTTGCAGCGCAGCCCTCCTCGCCCATCGCATCGATTCGCCGCCGCCTCAACCCTGTGCGGTTTTTGTTCCTCGCCAGTTCTGTTTTGCCTACTCTTCAGCGCCCCCTGCTGGCCCTCGCCGGCGCCGCCCTTGCGGCCACCACCCTGGCCCCTGGCTCCGCTGCCGCTTCCGAGACCAGCACCTGGACCCTGAAGGTGTCCTCCGCCGCCTCCCGGCCCCAGGTTGCGTTCCTGCCCCCGCCAGCCGCTCCCCGCGTGTTTGCGATCACCCCCGAGCGCCGTGCCCTGCTGAACACGATCCGTTATGCGGAGGGCACCTGGAAAAACGGTGAGGAGGTCGGCTACCGCATCCTCTTCGGCGGCAGCCTCTTCCATTCCTTTGATCGCCATCCCGATCGGGTGATGGTGTCGCCCCGCTACGCAAGTGCGGCGGCCGGTGCCTACCAGTTCATGCCTGGAACCTGGGAACTGGTGACCCGCTCCATGGGTCTGGTGGGCTTCCACCCTGAGAACCAGGATCAGGGCGCCCTGTTCCTGATCCAGCGCCGCGGCGCCCTGCCTCTTGCGGATCGGGGTGAACTCACCCCGGAACTGGCGGCACGCCTTGCCCCCGAATGGGCCTCCTTCCCCACCCTCGCTGGCCGCAGCTACTACGGCCAGCCGGTGAAGCGCTACGAAGAACTGCGGGCCTTCTACGAGCAGAACCTGGCCCAGCTCCGCAATGGTGGCGACAGCGGCTGGGAACAGGTGGCGATCCGTCCGGTGGCACCGCCCTGCCGCCCCTCAAGCCTCGCCTGTCAGCTCGATGCGATCCAGTCCACCCAGGTGCGCGGGGTGAGCAACGCTTCCGGGCCGAGCGACTGAGCTCACGCCCCGCGGAGGGTTGGGACAGAATGCAGCCCCCTTGCAGGTCGTCCATGAGCATGTCGCCGCCCCCCCCGAGCCGGGGAGATCGCCCCTGGCTCCCCCTGGCGGGACTGCTGCTGGGCCTGCTGCTCTGGCTGGCTCCCGCGACAGTGGCCCATGCCTTCGACAACCCCGATCTGCTCCCCGATCACCCCACCCCGGTGATCGATCTGGCCCGTGCGCTCACCGATGGCCAGAGGACGGCACTGGAGGGGGAGATCAATGAGTTCGAGCGCAACAGCGGTTGGAAGCTGCGGGTGCTCACCCAGTACGACCGCACCCCCGGGGTGGCGGTGAAGGATTTCTGGAGCCTCGATGAGCGCAGCCTGCTGCTGGTCGCCGATGAGCGCGGCGGCAACCTGCTCAACTTCAATGTGGGCGATGCCCTGTTCTCCCTGATGCCGCGCACCTTCTGGGTGGAGCTGCAGACCCGCTACGGCAATAAATATTACGTTCAGGACCACGGCGAGGATGGGGCAATTCTCGATTCCCTGCACGCCGTGAAGGGCTGTCTGCTGATCGGCGGCTGCCAGGTGGTGCCGGGCCTTCCCCGTGAGCAGTGGCTGCTCACCCTTTCCACCGCGATCCTCGGCGGGCTGGTGGTGGGATTCGCCGCCTTTCCCCGCAAGGAGGGCCGACGGGTCGAGTGGACCTGGGTCCTGCTGCTCTCCCCCCTCTGGTTGATTCTTTACGTCGCCCTGGGCCTCGGTCCGATCCTCACCCGTACCAGCGACTGGCTGCCGCTGGCCCGCAACAGCCTGGCCTTTGTGGCAGCCGCCTTCGCCGCCTACTGGATCGCCGGCGTCACGGTGGGGCGTCGCCTGCAGCAGGGTGGCGGCGGCGAGGCCTGAGCGTGTCCTCCCCTCCTCCGCCGGGCTGGTTGGCCGAGCGGCTGGCCAGGGCTGGTGGATCGGTGCCGTTCCGCACCTACATGAACTGGGCGCTCCATGACCCGCAGCACGGCGCCTACGGCGCCGGCCGCCTGACCATCGGAAGCCGCGGCGATTTCGTCACCGCCCCCTCCCTCGGCCCCGATTTCGCCGCCCTGCTCGCCCCCCAGTGCGCCCAGTGGTTGGAGGAGCTCGGGGAGGGGCCACTGGCGCTGCTGGAGGCCGGCCCCGGCGAAGGCAGCCTGGCCGCTGACCTCGCCGTTGCCCTGGCGGAGGGCTGGCCCCAGCTGGCGGCCCGCACCGAGCTGGTGCTGCTGGAACCCAACCCCGGCATGGCGGCGCGCCAACGCCAGACCCTGAGCACCTGCCCCCTGGCCTGCCGCTGGAGCAGCTTCGCCGAGCTGGCCAGCGCCCCGCTGCGGGGCATGCTGCTCGCCCATGAGGTGCTCGATGCCCTGGCGGTGGAGCGGATCGTCTGGGAAGGGGGCGCCTGGCGGCGGCAGCGGGTGGCCCTCGGCCCGGAGGGGGAGCTCGCGCTGGTGGCGGGCGAACCTGTTGAGGCGGCCCAGCTGCCCCTGCTGGAGCGGCTGGGCCTGCTGCCGGCCGCGCCGGATCGCCCCTGCGGCTGGTGCACGGAGCTCCATCCCGGTTTGGGGCCCTGGCTGGGGGAGGCCGCCGCCGCCTTGGCTCAGGGGCAGCTGCTCGTGATCGACTACGCCCTGAGCGCCGGCCGCTATTACCACCCCGCCCGCGATGCCGGCACCCTGATGGCCTACCGGCAGCAGCTGGCCAGCGGCGATCCCCTGCTGGAGCCCGGCGCCTGGGACCTCACGGCCCATCTCTGCCTGGAGAGCCTCGATGAGGCGGCCCGGGGGGCTGGCTGGCATCCCCTGGGGGGATGCCGCCAGGGCCAGGCCCTGCTGGCCCTGGGCCTGGCCCAGCGGCTGCATGGCCTCCAGGGGGTGGAAGCCAGCCAGCTGCCGCAGCTGTTGCGGCGGCGGGAAGCTCTGCTGCGCCTGGTGGATCCCCATGCCCTGGGGGAGTTTCACTGGCAGGCCTATCAGCGGGGCCTCGCCGCAGGGCCGGTGCCCCTCTTCCTGCGCGACCCGCCCAGGCCTGAGCCTTAGCCCAGCCGCTTCAGGGCCGCGCGAATCGTGGCCGGCGGCACGTCGTCCCGGATCTCCACCCGGCCGATGGCGGTGGGCAACACAAAGCGCACCCGGCCCTGCCGCACCTTCTTGTCCCCCTGCAGGCAGGCGAGCACGGCCTCCGGATCAAGCGCCGGCCAGAGCAGGGGAAGGCCGGCGGCGGCGATCAGGGCTCGCTGGCGCTCCTGCTCCGCGGGGCTCCAGAGCTCCATCGCCACCGCGATCTCACCGGCGGCGAGCATCCCCAGAGCCACCGCCTCGCCGTGCAGCCAGAGGCCGTAGCCCGAGAGGGTCTCCACGGCATGGCCGAGGGTGTGGCCGTAATTGAGGATCGCCCGCAGGCCCCCTTCATGCTCGTCGGCCGCCACCACCTTGGCCTTGGCGGCGGCGGAGCGCTCCAGCAGGGTCTGCAGCAGGGCCGGACCCACCGCCTCGAGCGCGGCCAGGCCCGCCTGGGGATCCTGAGCGGCCGCCGCTTCAAGGGCGGCGAACAGCTCGGCATCCCCGATCACGCCGTATTTGATCACCTCGGCCATTCCGGCCCGGAATTCCCGCGGCGGCAGGGTCGCCAGGGTGGTGGGGTCGATCAGCACCAGCCGGGGCTGGTGGAAGGCGCCGATCAGGTTCTTGCCGCCCGGATGGTTCACGCCGGTTTTGCCACCGATCGCCGCATCCACCATCGCCAGCAGGGTGGTGGGCACCTGCACCACGGCGATGCCCCGCAGCCAGGTGGCCGCCGCAAAACCCGCCATGTCGCCCACCACGCCGCCGCCGAGGGCCACGATCAGGGACCCCCGCTCCAGCCTCTGTGCGAAGGCGGCGTCGTGAATCAGGGCCACGCTGGCCGGGGTTTTCTGCTCCTCACCCGCCTCCAGCACCAGGGGGGTGGCCGCCAGGCCGGCCCGAGCGAGGGAGGCCAGCAGCGCAGTGCCGTAGGCGCCGGCCACCACCGGATTGCTCACCACCAGCACGCGGGTGCCCTCCCCGAACCCCAGGTCGCGGATCCGCTCCCCGAGCGTGGCCAAGCTGCCCTCGCCGATCATGATCGGATAGCCCTTCGCCCCCAGCTCCACCGGAATGGTTCGGCAGGGCAGCGGGGTGAGGGTCATCGTGGCGGTGGAGAACAAGCTCCGCTTCAGGCTAGGGCGGCGGGCCTGTCGCTCCGATCGCCCCCGCCACCACGGCCAGCACCGCGGCGCCATAGCGCTCCAGCTTGGCGGCACCGACGCCGCTCACCTCGGCCAGCGCCTCCGGATCCGCGGGTCGCCTGGTGGCGATCTCCAGCACGGTGCGGTCATGGAACACCACGTAGGGCGGCACCCCCTGCTCCCGCGCCTGCTGCAGCCGCCAGGCCTTGAGGGCCGCCACCAGCTCGGGGTCCACCCCCTCCGGCAGCCCCGCCGTGCCGCCGGCCTGGGAACCGCTGCCGGCGGCACCGGCGCCAGAGCGCCGCTGCTCCTTTGCCGGGGGGGGCAGCCGCAACGCCAGGCCCGCCTCTCCCCGCAGCAGGGGTTTCACCAGCCCCTCTTCCCCGAAGCGAAGCCCCCCCTTCATGTCGCTGTCACTCACCAGATAGCCCAGAGCGGTCAGTTGGCGGAACAGCGAGCGCCACTGGCCCCGATCCAGCTCGCGGCCGATGCCGTACACGCTCAGCGACCCGTGGCCATGCTGGCGGATGCGGGCGGTGTCGCCCCCCAGCAGCACGTCGATCACGTGGGCGGCGCCGAAGCGCTGGCCGGTGCGGAACACCGCCGAGAGGGCCTTGCGGGCCGGCAGGGTCAGATCCATGGTGCGATCGGGCTCCAGACAGAGATCGCAATTGCCGCAGGGCTGCGCCAGCTCCTCGCCGAAATGGCGCAGCAGCACCTGGCGACGGCAGCCCGGCGCCTCCACGAAGCCGATCAGGGCGTCGAGCTTGCCCTGCTCCACCCGCTTCTGCTCCTCCGCGGCGCCGGACTCCTCAATGAAGCGGCGCAGCTGGGGCACATCCCCCTGCCCCTGCACCATCCAGGCCACCGCCGCCAGTCCGTCCCGTCCGGCCCGGCCCGTTTCCTGGTAGTAGGCCTCCAGGCTCTTGGGCAGGTCCACGTGGGCGACGAAGCGCACATCCGGCTTGTCGATGCCCATGCCGAAGGCGATGGTGGCCACCACGATCACGCCGCTCTCCCGGCGGAAGCGCTCCAGCGCCTGCCGCCGCTGCTCCGCCTCCAGGCCGGCATGATAGGCCACCGCGTCAAACCCCGCAGCCCGCAGCTCCCGGGCGAAGCCATCCACCCGGCTGCGGGAGCGGGCGTAGACGATGCCCGCCTCGCCGCGGCGCTCCGCCAGGAAGGCCAGCAGCTGATTTTTCACGTCTCCCTTGTCACGGATGAGGTAGCGGATGTTCGGGCGGTCGAAGCTGGCCAGAAAGCGGCGGCCCTCCCGCAACTGCAACCGATCGAGGATGTCCTCCTGGGTACGGGGATCGGCGGTGGCGGTGAGGGCCAGCCGCGGCGCCGCCGGGAACCGCTCCGCCAGCACCCCCAGCTGCCGGTACTCCGGCCGGAAGTCATGCCCCCACTGGGAGACGCAATGGGCCTCGTCGATCGCGAACAGGGCGATCGCCAACCCCTCCAGCCGCTCCAGGAAGCCGGCGAGCAGCCTCTCCGGGGAGAGATAGAGAAGATCGAGCTCACCCTGCGCCAGCTGCAGCTCGATCGCGCGGCCCTCCTGGGGCTCGATCGCCGAATGCAACGCGGCGGCGCGCACCCCGGCCTGGCGCAGGGCCTCCACCTGGTCCTGCATCAGGGCGATCAGCGGCGAGATCACCACCGCCGTGCCCGCCAGGCACAGGGCCGGCACCTGGTAACAGAGCGACTTGCCGCCGCCGGTCGGCATCAGCACCAACCCCGACCCGCCGGCGAGCACATGGGCAATGATTTCCGCCTGCGGACCGCGGAAATCCTCGTAGCCAAACACCTGCCGTAGCACCTGACGGGGGTCCATAGGAACGGGGAATCGGAACACCGGGGCAGAACCCCACAATGGCTTGATGCCACCACCCACCGCTTCCCGCACCGCCTGGGCCTTCCTCGGCCCCGCGCTCACGCTGCTGGCGATCTCGGTGCTTCTCCCCGCCGCCCTGGCCCTGCTGATCAGCTTCAGCAGCACCGGCCTGGACGTGAGCGAGCCATTGCGCTTCGTGGGCCTGGCCAATCTGAGGCGCCTGGCGAGCGACCCGATGTTCTTCCGGGTGGCCGGCACCACCGCGCTGTATCTGGTGGGGATCGTGCCACCGATCGTGTTCGGATCCCTGGTGCTGGCGGTCCTGGTGAACCGCAGCCTGCCGGCGATCCACTGGTTCCGCGGAGCGCTCTACACCCCCTATCTGGTGTCGCTGGTGGTGGCGGCGATCGCCTTCCGCTGGCTCTATGCCGAGAACGGCCTGATCAATGGCTGGCTCTCCGCCTGGCTGGGGGAGCGCTTCAGCTCGATCGGCTTCCTCACCGATCCCCGCCTGGCCCTGCCCTCGGTGATGCTCGTCACCCTCTGGAAGGGGCTGGGCTATTTCATGGTGATCTTTCTGGCGGGCCTGCAGGGCATCCCGGCGGAGCTCTACGAGGCGGCCGCCCTGGATGGCAGCGAGGGCTGGCGCCGCCATCTCGACATCACCCTGCCCCTGATGCGCCCCTACGTGACCCTGGTGGCGGTGATCTCGGCCATCGGCGCCACCAAGGTGTTCGAGGAGGTGTACCTGATGACCCAGGGGGGGCCGGCGGATGCCACCCGCACGATCGTGTATTACGTCTACGACCAGGCCTTTGCGGAGCTGGAGATCAGCTACGCCTGCACGGTCGGCCTGGCGCTGTTCCTGGCGGTGCTGCTGCTCAGCCTGCTGCGCTGGTTGTTCGCGGGCGAGCGGGGCCTGGTCTGAGCCTCCCGCCCAGGGCCAGCACCCCCTGCCGGGACGTGGTGCGAATCTGGAGGCCCGATTGCCAGCCTGCCCGTCGTGGAGTCGGACTCCCCCCAGACCCTCCCCCTGCACAGCATCGGCGTGGTGGGTGGCGGCCAGCTGGCCCTGTTGCTGGCCGAGGCAGCCGAGACCCTCAACCTGGAGCTCCACGTCCAGACCCCCTCCGCCGAGGATCCGGCGGCCCGGCGGGCCAGCAGCGTGGTGATCGCCCCGCTCACGGACGTGGACGCGATGCGACAGCTGGCGCGCCGCTGCGCCGTGATCAGTTTTGAGAACGAATGGCTTCCGCTTGAGCCGCTGCAGCCCCTGGCGGAGGACGGTGTTCTCTTCCTGCCGGGCCTGCAGGCCCTGCGCCCGCTGGTGAGCAAACAGGCCCAGCGCCAGCTCCTGGCCGAGCTGCACCTGCCCTCACCGCGGTGGTGCCCCCTGGAGGCCACCCTCACCCCGCCGCCTCCCGACGACGACCCCGGCCAGCCTCCGGCGAGCGGCGATGCCCAAGCCTCCTACCCGCCGCCCCTGCCCCAGGCGGTCCAGGTGTCGAGCGGCCCATCGGAACCGCGGCTGCCGGAGGGATTCCAGTTCCCCCTGATGGCCAAGGCCAGCCAGGGCGGCTACGACGGGCGCGGCACCCGCACCATCACCGACTCCGACGGCCTGCGCCACCTGTTGGAGAGCGTGGATCCCCAGCAGTGGATTCTTGAGGAGATGGTGCCGTTCGAGCGGGAACTGGCCCTCACCGCCTGCCGCGATCGTCAGGGCAACCTCGCCTGTTTCCCCCTGGTGGAGACCCATCAGCACCAGCGGGTCTGCGACTGGGTGATGTATCCGGCACCGGTGGACCATTCCGTGCGGGTCTTCGCTCGCAACGTGGCCGCCTCGCTGCTCACGGCCCTCGATTACGTGGGGGTGCTGACGGTGGAGTTCTTCTGGGGGCCGCGGGGGCTGCAGGTGAACGAACTGGCGCCACGCACCCACAACTCCGCCCACCTGACGATCGAGGCCTTCCGCCACAGCCAGTTCGAGCAGCAGCTGCGGGTGGTGGCCGGCCTGCCCCTGGGCCCGATCGTGCCCCAGCTGGAGGGGGCCCTGATGGTGAACCTGCTGGGTTTGCGGGAGGGCAACGACGATCACAGCGCTGAGCGCCGGGCCCTGGAGCAGCTCGACGGCGCCCATCTGCACTGGTACGGCAAGCGGGGGGCGGGGTGGGCCGCAAGCTCGGCCATCTCACCCTGGCCCTGGAGGCGGACGGGCAGGAGCAGCGCCAGGAGGAGGTGCGGCGCCGCCTGGCGGAGGTGCGCACCATCTGGCCCCGGCCGGACGACCCGAGCGCAGAAAGCCGTTAGAGTTACGCCGGACTGCTGTGTTGGTGACTGCCTTTCACAGTTTTCTGATCTGACTCCTTCTTCGACGTGGGGGGTCTTCAGCGACGGCAACGTAGACCGGCCCTCGGGCCGGAAACGGCGCCCCGCCCCTGACCCCCCCTCTGGTTCTTCCAGGTCGAACACTGGGGCAAGACGGCATGGTGGTCCACCCCTTTCCCCCACCCCCCAAGCCGCCGGCCGGTCGCTTCAGGCGGCCAGCTGGTCGAGGTGACCCTGCAGCTCCTCCCGGCTCCAGTTGGTGATCACGAACACCTCCTGGGCCGATCCCCCCCGCCGGGCCACCAGCTTGAAGCCCCCGAGGATCGGCGCCGAAACCCGCAGCCGCAGGCTGGAGCTGCGGCCCCTCACCCGGCAGATCACCGCCGGGGTGACGGTGTCGATCCCCTCGGCGCTCGCCAGGCGGCGCAACAGGGGGATCAACCCCTCCAGATAGGTGCTGTGGGTGATGACAACGCGCCCCATCCTGGCTGCGGCCCCTCAGGCCCGCTCGAGGGGAGCCATCGTCAGCCCCTCGGCGCTGAGCAGCTGGTGGTAGAGCTCCGCCTGCTCCTGCGGCCCGCTCCAGACCACGGCCGACCCCTCGCCATCGATCCGGTGGGCCAGGTTCCAGGCCCGCTCGGGGTTCATGCCGGGGATGTGGCGCACAAGGGCTTCCACCACGTGCTGGAAGGTGTTGACGCTGTCGTCCAGGACGATCACCCGGAAGTGGGGGTAGGGCTGGCGGACCTGTTGCCGTTCCTGGACCGACGTGGGAGATGTGACGACCATGACGGTGCCGCTGGTGGGCCCTGCCAGCCTAGGTACCATGGGCGGCAATGAACTCCAACCGCTCCCCATCATGCTGATCACCTTCGGCTGGGCCGCCATCGCCGCCATGTTCAGCTTCTCGATCGCCATGGTTGTCTGGGGCCGCAATGGAGACAACACCCTCGGCTACTGAGTTCGCCCTCTCCGCCAACACCGTTCTCTCGGTCCTCGCGGTCTCCCTGCTGGTGTTTGTCAGCCTGGGGGTGGTGTACCTCTCGACTGTCGAATGGCGCGACAAGCGCCGGCGCCAGGCCAAGCAGTCCCGCGGCCGTTGACGCTCCCCCGCAGCCTTGACCCGGCGGCCTGGCGCTTCGCGGCCGATCTCCTCCTGCCGCCTCCGCCTGGCGAAGAGGCCGAACCCTGGCGGCAGGTTCCCTTGGCCGCCCTGATCGAACAGATCGGCGCCCTGCATGCCGAGGACGCTCCGGTCGCCCGCTTCGCCGGCCCCGCCCTGGCCCTTCTGGAAGCAGGTTCCACGGGCGGCGGCGCCTGCGATCCGCCGCTGCGGCAGGCCGCCGACCAGCTGCGCGCCGCGCTGGTGGGGGAGACGGTGAGTTTCGTGATCAACCGCAACCTCAACACCAGCAACCACTGCAGCCTGCGTTGCGGCTTCTGCGCCTTCCGCCGTGACCCCGGCGAAAGCGGCGCCTATCGGCTGGGTTTCCAGGAGCTGCGCCGCCGGGCCAGCGAGGCCAAGCAGCTGGGGGCCACCGAGCTTTGCCTCCAGGCCGCCCTGGATCCGGAGGCACGGATGGAGGGCAGCACCTTGCGCTTCGCGGAGCAACTGCTGCGGGAGCTGGCGGAGGCGGCGCCAGGGTTGCACCTGCACGCCTTCTCCCCCCAGGAGCTGCTCTGGTTCGCCCAGAGCGACGGGATCCCCCTCCAGGTGGTGCTGGAGCGCCTGCAGGAGGCGGGCCTCGGATCGGTGCCGGGCACGGCGGCGGAGGTGCTGAGCGAGCGGGTGCGGCGCCTGATCTGCCCGGAGAAGCTCTCGGCCCGGAGCTGGGTGGCGGTGATCCGCCAGGTGCATGCCCTCGGTCTGGCGAGCACTGCCACCTTGATGGCCGGCCATGTGGAGCGCCCCGCCGACCTGGTGGCCCACCTGCTCACCCTGCTGGCTCTGCAGCGCCAGGCCCGGGCCGACGGCCAGGCGGGCTTCTCGGAGTTTGTGCTGCTCCCGTTTGTTGGTGCCGCGGCTCCCGCCCCCCTGCGGGCCCGCGTCGGCCGCGACCAGCCGGACCCCGCCGCCATGCTGCGCCTCACCGCCCAGGCGCGGCTGCTGCTCGGATCGGCCTTTCCCCATCACCAGCCCAGCTGGGTGAAGCTCACCCTGCCGGTGGCGGCCCAGGCCCTGCGCTGGGGGTGCGACGACCTGGGGGGCACCCTGATGGAGGAGCACATCACCACCATGGCCGGTGCCATCGGCGGCACGGCCCAGTCGCCACAGGCCTTGCGGGACGCTGCCCTCTCCCTGGGCCGGCCGGTGCGCCAGCGCACCACGCTCTACGGTCAGGCCGATCAGGTCCTCGTATGAGTCGGATCTCCCTGCCGCGCCTGACCCTCCCCCGTCTGGGGGTCACCGCCCCGCGACCGCCCCTGCCCCTCACCGCCGCCACGATCGCCCTGCTGCTGGCGGTGCCGCTGGGGGGCCTGTGGCGCTGGCCCCGGCCGGAGGCCCAGGGTCTGGAGAAGCTGCTCAACGCCGCCACCCTGCTGCAGAGTTTTCCCCCCTCCCCCAACCGACCGGTGCCCCCCCTCTGGCGGGAGCGGTTGCCCGCCGGTCTGGCCGACTCCCTCTGGCGGGGCCAGCGCCGTCCCTGGTGGCAGTTCTGGAGCATCCATACGGACATGCCGCCCTACCTCGCCCTGCGGGCCAGCGGCCCCCTGGCCGGACCCCCCTCCAGCCTGCCGGCCAATGCCCTGCGGATCGACGACCTCGTGGTGGTGGCGCCGGATGCCCTGTCCCTGCGCCTGCTCCAGGATCGCCTGCTGCCGCGCCAGCGCCGCAGCCTCGGCCTGCAGGGTCGTTGTGCGGAGCGGCTGCGCCGGGAGCAGGCCGTGTTCTGGGATCCGACGGCGCTGGCGGTGATCGTCGGCCCCCTGGCGCCGCTGCTGCAGCACTTCCAGGAGGGCTGCCTGGTGCTGGAACTCGACCCGCTCGGCCTGCGCTGGCAGGGGGAGGCGGCTGCGGTGGAGGGAGTGCTGCTCCCCCTGTCGGCCCCGACCGACGCCGGTGATGTGCCCCTGCTGCCGCCCCTGCCCGCCGACCGACTGCTGGAGATCGAGGGGGATTCGCTGGCGCCGCTCCTGCGGGGCCTCCTCTCCCGCCAGCTGATCCGCGATCCTCTCGGCAAGGTCTACGACCTTGATCCGCTGCGACAGGAGCTGGTGAGCCGCAGCCCCTTTCGTCTGCGCCTGCGCCCCCTGGAGCGGGGGCCGTTCCAGGCTGGCCTTGAGCTGGAGCTGGAGCTCGGCAGCGAACGGCAGGCGTGGAAGTCGCTGCTGAAGGACCTGGCGGATTCGCTGCGCAAGCAAAAACTTCGGGAGGCCCCGCGGGCGGATCCCGCCCGGGCGGTGGATTGGCTGCGGGAGGACGGCAGCGTGATGGGGGGTTGGCGCTGGCTTCAGGCCGCCGATGGCAGCGCCCGGGTGCTGTTCTTCCTCGGCAGCCCCCCGCCCCCTTCTGCACCAATGGGGCAGGAAACCCTGCGGCCGGGGCGCCAGCAGCTGCGGGTGAGGGCCCGACCCCTGGCCCTCAACGCCCTGGGTTTGCTGCCGCCCCTGCTGCCGCCGGTGGTGCGGCAGGCCGACCAGCTCTGGCTGGAGGCAGCCCCTCCGCCCGGTACGGCGGGACCCCAACCGGTCAACCTGCTGAGGGGACGCCTTCAGCTGCGCCGCTGACTCTCTCCTCGCGCCGTTCCCGCCGCCGCCGATCGGCGGCGACCGTTTCCTCCATCAGCTCCACGGCCTGGGCCATCTTCTCGAGGTTGGTGGCGTAGAGTTTGAGATCCTTGTCGAGGCGGTCCTTCATCAGGCCCATCGCCTCACCGAGGTTGTGGGCGTAGCGGCGCAGCTCCTGGGGATCCATGGCGTCGGCGCCTTGGGCCTGCTCCAGCAGGCTCAGCAGACCGACCGCCATCAGT
>JBEIHT010000003.1:0-60714 GCA_040381155.1 Aphanothece sp. | reverse complement strand
CGCGCCTTCCTCAAACAGGTCGAGGGGATAGGCGATGAAGGCATAGAAGGCTTCCTGGTCGCCAGGAACGTCGTCGATGCGGTAGCAACGGCCCTTGTAGAAGTCGAGGTCGGTGAGGAGCTCGGACCACACGGTGGACCAGGTGCCGGTGGAGGATTCAGCGGCCACGGCGGCGGCCACTTCCTCTTTGGGGACGCCTTCCTGGCCGGTGCACTTGAAGCAGGCCAGCAGGTCGGTGTCGAGGGGGACGTAATCAGGAGTCCAATACGTGTCGCGGTACTCCTTGACCCCGGCGTCGTACTTCTTGCTCATGGGAGATCTCCGGTTGGGTCGTGGGAAAGGTCAGGGGTGCGGGGCGTCAGCGCCTGCGCACCTCAGTCCTTGAGGCCCCCGAAGTTGCTGTTGAGCGCCGGCTCGACCTCACGGTGCGGGCGGGCGATGATGTGGGCGGCCACCAGGCCGTCGCCCACCCGCTCGCAGGCGTCGGCGCCGGCGCGAACGGCAGCGTTGACGGCGCCGGTTTCGCCGCGCACCAGCACGGTCACATAACCGCCACCGACGAACTCCCGGCCGATCAGGCGCACCTCGGCGGCTTTGGTCATCGCGTCTGCCGCTTCGATGGCGGGCACCAGCCCGCGGGTCTCGATCATGCCGAGGGCGATGCCCATGGTTTCGTTTGCCATTACCTGCTCCTGGAGGAGGGGGGTGGAATGTTCGCTCGCCACCCTCGTCCCGCGCCGGACCCCCCGTCAAGCCATCGGGGGGTGGAAGGCCATCAAGGTTTCACGCTTGAAAGATAAGGAAAGCTCATCAGCGCAAAACAAAACGTAAAGGATCTCTGGGGTGGCCGCCGCTGCCGGCCCGGTTTAGAGGGGCTCGGCGTCCGCCACGAATCCCACGCCGCCATAGCAGGCCAGCACCGGCTTCACGGCGCTGCGCACTGCCTCCGCCTGCTCCGGCGTGCAGAACACGATCACGTGGGCGTTGGCGCCCAGACCGCTGAAGTCCATCGCCTCGGAGATCTCCCCCGCCAGGCCCCTGCCGGTGACATGCCGCATCACCGAATAGCCGGGGGCACCGGCGCCGCGGATCGCCTCGCAGATGCGCGCCAGCTCGCGGTCGGTGATGAACAGATCGATGCGTTTCATCGGCAGGACTCAGGAGGCGGGCAGGAACCGCTGGGCCAGCGCCAGGTACAGCGGGATCCCCACTACCACGTTGAAGGGGAAGGTGACCCCCAGGGCGCTGGAGATGTACAGGCTGGGGTTGGCCTCGGGCACGGTCATCCGCATCGCCGCCGGCACGGCGATGTAAGAGGCGCTGGCACAGAGCACCATGAACAGCAGCGCATCGCCCACCCCCAGCCCCAGCAGCCGGGAGAGCAGCAGGCCCGCCACGGCGTGCACGAGGGGCGCGAGCACCGCGAAGCCCACCAGGAAGGCGCCGGCCCGGCGCAGATCCTGGAGCCGCTGGGCCGCCACCAGCCCCATGTCGAGCAGGAAGAAGCAGAGAGCGCCGTAGAAGAGTTTGTCGGTGAAGGGCTCCATCCGCGCCAGGCCGGAGGGGCTGAAGGCCGTGACCAGGTAGCCGATCACCAGGCTGCCGATCAACAGGAACACCGAGCCGTTCAGGAAGGCTTCCTGCAGCACCTCCCGCCAGCGCAACGGCTGGGCCGACCCGCCGTGGCGACCGGCCAGCTTGGCCAGCACCACCCCCACCACGATCGCCGGCGATTCCATCAGCGCTAGGGCCGCCACCATGAAGCCGTCGAAATGGATCTGCAGGATGGTGAGGAAGCTTTCGGCGGTGATGAAGGTCACGGCGCTGATCGAGCCGTAGGAGGCGGCAACGGCGGCGGCGTTGGCCGCATCGAGCCGGCTGCGCAACACCAGAAAGCTGGTGAGCGGCACCAGCAGCGACATCGCCACGGCGGCGCCGATCGTGAGCAGCACCAGGCTGGTGAGGCCGCTGTGGGCCAGCTCCAGCCCCCCCTTGAAGCCGATCGCCAGCAGCAAATACAGGGAGAAGAGCTTCGGCAGGGGGGAGGGGATCTCCAGATCGGAGCCCACCAGCACCGCCAGAACGCCGAGGAAGAAAAACAGAACCGGCGCTGAGAGGAGGTTCTGGAGGATCAGACCGGACTGCACCGCACCGCACCAGGCCGTGATCCCGCAACCTAGGCGCAGGCCTGGGCTGGGAAGTCAGGGGGCGCACAAAGTTGCCGGTCCGCCGGACCCATCCGCCGCTGTTTTCTTTACATTCGCACCGAGGCAGGGCCCTGGAGCTTGTTCCGGGGGTGGAATGTTCAACCCATCCTGCCTCACCCCCTTCCCCGCCGCCGGGGCACAATGGCGCCCTTCCCGGGCTTCGTGTGTTCAGCCGATCGCGTCCTGCCCCCCCCCGCCTGGTGATCGCCAGCGGCAATCCCCACAAGGTGGCGGAGATCCAGGCCATGCTCGCCCTGGTGGAGGTGGAGGTGTCGCGCCAGCCCGCCGATCTCGAGGTGGAGGAAACGGGCGCCAGCTACCTCGAAAACGCGCGTCTCAAGGCGGAAGCCGCCGCGGCACGCACCGGCGCCTGGGCCCTGGCCGATGATTCCGGCCTTGAGGTGGACGCACTGGAGGGCCGGCCGGGCCTTTACTCCGCCCGCTACGCCCCCAGCGACGCCGAGCGCATCCACCGGCTGCTCAGGGAGCTGGGCGATTCCCTGTACCGCGGCGCCAGCTTCGTGAGCGCGATGGCCCTGGCCGATCCCTCCGGTCGCACCGTCGCCGAATCCGAGGGCATCTGCCGCGGTCTGATCCTGCGCGCGCCGGAGGGGCATGGCGCCGGCTACGACCCGATCTTCTGGGTGCGGGAGGCCGGCAGCAGCTATGCCCGCATGAACGAGGCCCTGAAGCAGCGGCTGGGCAGCCGGGGCAAGGCGGCCCGGGCGATCGGCCCGGCCCTGCGCCAGTGCCTCGGCCTCAGACGTTGATCTGCTGCACCGCCCGCATGGCGGCGGCGGCGGCCTCCTCCACATCCCCCTCCTTGCCGGCCAGGGTGAGGCGGCCGAAGGCCCCCACCGCCTTCACATCCACCACGGTGATGTTGGAGGCCTTCTCGGCCTCGTTGGCGGCGATCAGCACGTAGCCGGCCGGTTCGGTTTCCAGGATGAACATGCTCATCCCCGACTGGATCATCGAGCCGCGGCGGTTCTGGCGATTGATCAGCACCGCATGGTCAGGGGTGATGGCGCGGATGATCTCCGTCCAGGTCACGTCGCAGTGGCTGCGCTGATCGATGCTGCTGGCGATCGCCTCGAGCACCACCTCACCGGAGTGGAGCACGTTGCTCTGGTCGCGGTGGTACATCGCGATCGAGCCGAAGGCCCGCTCCACCACCATCTGGCCGAGGCGCACGGTGCTGGCCTTGAGGGCGATGTCGGTGACCCGGTGCACCGCCATGCCCGGGGACACCTCCAGCCACAGGCAGGCGTCGCCGGGGATCGGCAGGAACCCCTGGGACACCGTGCCCATGTAGGCGGCCAGCTGGGGCTGCAGGGAATCGAGGAACACATAGGTGCGCAGCTCGATCGACTGCACATGGCTCGACTGACGCAGCCGCGGGCTCTCGCTGTCGGTGGTGATCACGCAGCTGGCGCCATCGCCGCCGAGGGCGCCGCTGCCGTGCTGCACCACCGTGCCGGTGATCTCCGGACGCCCCCCTTCCCCAGCGAGGCGCAGGGCCTCGCGCCGCCGGCTCACGGCCCGGTCGTCGGCGGAGGCGAATCCCCCCGGGAAGCGGCTGGTGGGAGGGGTTCTGCCGTCCGTCACGTGGCGGGGAGGATTCGTGCCGGAAGGCCGCTGATCTTAGCTCCGCCCTGATCGCGACCCCCTGACAAGGAGGTTGCTTTGGTGGCCCTGGCCACAGCCGCCCGATCAGGAGCCGCTATCACGGCCATCACCTTCGATGATCCAGCCGCTGATGCTGACCCCCGCCACCCGCCTGCGGCTGCAGGCCATCCTCGAGCGCATCGCCGCGGACGCGCCCGTGAGCCTCAGCGAGCGCATCTATCTGCAGAAATTCGCCGACCGCGACTCCGGCGTGGCCAGCTGGCTGCGCCAGGCCCGCCGCCGCCAGCAGGGGCAGCCCCCCGCCGATGGGGTCGACCGACTGCTGGCGGACCTGAACCTGGGCAGCCCCGAACCCGACGAGCGTCCGAGGCCCGGCGGCGAGGACCTCGGCGAGTGGTTCGGCGGCGCCCCGGGCTGGCTGCGCCGCAGCTGAAGGACGGGGGCCGCCAGGGGCTTGCCGCCCCGCCGGCAGCCGGTACCGTCCGGCCAACTTTGTGGCCGATTCCATGGCATCCAGGCGCAGCGCCCCCCCCACCAGCAGCCAGGCCGAGCCGATGCCGGTGACCGAAACCGTGAGCGACGCCACCGGAGCCATGCCCGACTGGCTGGCCCGGGCCGTGGAGCAGGGGGTGAAGCCCGAGCAGGCCCTGGCCTTCATCGGCCTGGGCCTGATGCAGCGGCTGGCGGATGGCCCCCACCAGCTTCCCTGGATCTGGAACGAGGAGGAGGACGGCGGCAGCGCCGATCTCACCGCTTTGCGCCAGCGGCTGGAGCTGGTACAGCTGGCGATCGACACCGGCGCCCCCCTGAGCACGGCGGAGGTGAGCCAGCTGCTGGGCGCCCGGCCGGGCGCCGCGCTGGTGCAGCGGGGCGGCCTGCGGGCCCGTCGGCTGAGCCGCAACGTGTGGAAGCTCAGCCGGGCCACGGAGGATTCCGAGCGGAGCGGCTTCGCCGAGGGCTTCCGCCGCCGGCTCTGAGCGGCTCCCGGTCGTGCCCGATCCCAAAAGATGTGACGAGGTTCCCCCGCTGGCGGGCGGGCCTGGCTAATCCTGAGGGGTCTTCCCCGCAACTCCCATGGTTGTCACCCCCGCCGGGGCCGTCGGCTCGGCCCACTCCGGCGGCACGACGCCCGAGGTTCTCAAGCAGAGCGGCCAGCGCGAGGTGTTCTGCGGCCTCACCTCAATCGTGTGGCTGCACCGCCGCATGCCGGATGCCTTTTTCCTGGTGGTGGGGTCGCGCACCTGCGCCCACCTGGTGCAGAGCGCCGCGGGGGTGATGATCTTCGCCGAGCCCCGTTTCGGCACCGCGATCCTCGGCGAGCGTGACCTGGCGGGCCTGGCGGACGCCAACGACGAACTCGACCGGCTGGTGCGCGACCTGCTGGAGCGCCGTCCCGAAATCCGCACCCTCTTCCTGGTGGGCTCCTGCCCCAGCGAGGTGATCAAGCTCGACCTGGCCCGCGCCGCCGAGCGGCTCAGCGCCCAGATGGCCGGCCGGGTGCGGGTGCTCAATTATTCCGGCAGCGGCATCGAGACCACCTTCACCCAGGGGGAGGACAACGCCCTGCAGGCCCTGTTGCCCCTGATGCCCGCCACGGAGGAGCCCCAGTTGCTGCTGGTGGGCACCCTGGCGGACGCGGTCGAGGACCGCTTCGTGGCCCTGTTCCAGCGGTTGGGAATCCCGGTGGTGCGCAGCCTGCCGCCGCGCCGCTCCACCGAGCTGCCGCCGGTGGGGCCGGGCACCAGAGTGCTGCTGGCCCAGCCCTTCCTGAGCGGCACCGCGCGGGCGCTGCAGCGCCGCGGCGCCGAGCTGATCCGCGCCCCTTATCCCTTCGGGGTGGAGGGCAGCCGCCTGTGGATGGAGGCCGCCGCCGCCGCCTTCGGCATCGCCCCGGAGCTGGTGGCGGAGGTGCTGGAGCCCCTGATGGAGCGGGGCAGGCGGGCGATCGCCCCGCACCGGGAGCGGCTGGCGGGCAAGCGCCTGTTCCTGCTGCCCGATTCCCAGATGGAGATCCCCCTGGCCCGCTTCCTGCAGCGGGAATGCGGCATGGAGCTGGTGGAGGTGGGCACCCCCTATCTCGATCGCCAGCTGATGGCCGAGGAGATCGCCCTGCTGCCCGCCGGCACCGCCCTGAGCGAGGGGCAGGATGTGGAGCGCCAGCTGGATCGGCTCCGGGCCGCCCAGCCCGACCTGGTGGTCTGCGGCCTCGGACTGGCCAATCCCCTGGAGGCGGAGGGCCTGGCCACCAAGTGGTCGATCGAGCTGGTGTTCAGCCCCATCCACGGTTGCGACCAGGCCGGTGAGCTGGCGGAGCTGTTCGCCCGCTCCCTGCGCCGCCGCGACGTTCTCTCCTTCGCCTGATCCCCGCCATGGAACTCACCCTCTGGACCTACGAAGGCCCCCCCCACGTGGGCGCCATGCGCGTCGCCACCTCCATGGAGGGGGTGCACTACGTGTTGCATGCCCCCCAGGGGGACACCTACGCCGATCTGCTGTTCACGATGATCGAGCGGCGCGGCCGCCGGCCGCCCGTCACCTACACCACCTTCCAGGCCCGGGATCTGGGGGGCGACACCGCCGAGCTGGTGAAGCGCACCGTGGCGGAGGCGGTGGAGCGCTTCCGGCCCGAGGCCCTGCTGGTGGGCGAGAGCTGCACCGCCGAGCTGATCCAGGACCAGCCCGGCGCCCTGGCGGCCGGCATGGACCTGGGGGGCATCCCGATGGTGAGCCTGGAGCTGCCGGCCTACTCGAAGAAGGAGAACTGGGGGGCGGCGGAAACCTTCTACCAGCTGGTGCGCAGCTTGCTGAAGGAGCAGGTGCCCCCCCCCGGCAGCCCCAAGATCGACCCCAGCCGCTGGCGCGCCGAGGGCCGCCGGCCGCGGGTCAACCTGCTTGGCCCCAGCCTGCTCGGCTTCCGCTGCCGCGACGACGTGCGGGAGATCAGCAAGCTGTTGGCCGAGCACGGCATCGAGGTCACGGTGGTGGCACCCCTGGAGGCCCGGCCGGCGGATCTGCTGCGGATCCCCAGCGCCGACGCCAATGTGTGCCTGTATCCGGAGCTGGCAGCACCGGTGTGCAGCTGGCTGGAGCGCAGCTTCGGCATGGCCACGGTGCGCACCGTGCCGATCGGGGTGGGCGCCACCGAGGAGTTCCTGCGGGAAACCTGCGCCCTGCTGGGGATGGAGCCACCGGCGCTGGGGGAGGGGGAGCGGGCCTCGCGCCTGCCCTGGTATTCCCGCTCGGTGGATTCCACCTATCTCACCGGCAAGCGGGTGTTCATCTTCGGCGACGCCACCCACGCCCTGGCCGCCGCCCGCATCGCCAGCCGGGAGCTGGGGTTTGAGGTGGTGGGCCTGGGCACCTACAGCCGCGAGCTGGCCCGCGAGGTGCGGGCCGCCGCCAAGGAGCTGGGCCTCGAAGCCCTGATCAGCGACGACTACCTGGTGGTGGAGAAGGCGATGGCGGAGGCAGCGCCGGAACTGGTGCTCGGCACCCAGATGGAGCGCCACAGCGCCAAGCGGCTGGGGGTGCCCTGCGCGGTGATCAGCACCCCCCTGCATGTGCAGGACGTGCCAGCGCGCTACGCGCCCCAGATGGGCTGGGAGGGGGCAAACGTGATCTTCGACACCTGGGTGCACCCGCTGATGATGGGGCTGGAGGAACACCTGATCGGCATGTTCCGCCACGATTTTGAATTCGTGGATGGCCACCGCAGCCACCTCGGAGATGGGGCGCCCTCGGTGAGCCCGGCGGCGGATCCGGTCCATGGGGCTGCCGTGGCCACGGTTGCCGTGGCGCCGACAACCGCCAGCGGGGATCCCCACTGGAGCCCCGACGGCGAGGCGGAATTGCACAAGATTCCCTTCTTCGTGCGCGGCAAGGTGCGTCGCAACACCGAGCTTTTCGCCCGCGAGCGCGGCATCGCCGTGATCGATGCGGAAACGCTCTATGACGCCAAGGCCCACTTCAGTCGTTGAAGCAGCCCTCAGGGGCGACCAGCCTGGCTTCAGCCCAACAATCCTGTGAGGGTCACGAAGTCGTAACCCGCGGCCTGCAATTTCGGCACCACAACCTTCAGCGTCTCCCGCGTGTGGGAATTGTGCTGGGCGGTGTCGTGCAACACGAGGATGCCGCCAGGGTGGGCGAAACGCTCCACAAAGTGTTTCTGCAGCTCCAGGCGCTTCTCGGAAGCGAGCAGGGGGATGGGAATGCCATCGAACGGCCAGATGGAGCCGAGCACGGTGCGATATCCCTGACTCTCCGCCCACCCCAGCATCTGGGGGGTGGGCCAGCCACCGCTGGGTCGAAACCACTTCAAAGGTGGATTCGCCATCCCGGCGACCTGGAGTTGCTCGGAAATCCTGTCGGCGGTGTCCTGAAGCTGCTGGAAAAAGACATGCCGCGGCAGCCCGAACGCCCAGACCTCCGCGAACAGATGGTTGCCCAACTCATGGCCTTCGGCCACAGCCCGGGCCACGATGCCGGGATGGGCCTCCACCCGCTCGCCCATGCAGAAGAAGGTTGCCGGGATCTGAAGCTCCGCCAGCAGATCGAGCAGGGCAGCGGTTCCAGCCTCCGGCTGGTCCAGTCCGGAGAGGGGAGCATCGTCAATGGTGAGGGCGAGAACGCGACGGTCGCTGGGACCCTTGAAGATCAGTTCCATCCTGCGGACCTGACCAGCAGCTCGGCAAAAAACCTAGGCAGGCCTCGGCGCTCTGGCTCTGGCGCTTGCGAAACCCTGATGTTTCGCTTTACGCCAGGGGCCCCTCAGCAGCCCTGGTGCTGTCCTTGCATGGATGGAAGTGCCCAGGTCTCCGCAGGCTCGCCCATGACCACCACCCTCCAGCCCCCCGCCCCCACCGATGCCAGCCGCCGCGAGGACGGCGAAGGCAGCGTCCAGGTGCATCAGGACGACAACCTTCGCATTGAGGAGGGGGCGCTGGTGATCGCCGTCTACGGCAAGGGTGGCATCGGCAAGAGCACCACCTCCTCCAACCTTTCCGCTGCCTTCTCGAAGCTGGGCAAGCGGGTGCTGCAGATCGGCTGCGATCCCAAGCACGATTCCACCTTCACCCTCACCAAGCAGATGGTGCCCACGGTGATCGACATTCTGGAAACGGTGGATTTCCACACCGAGGAACTCAGGCCTGAGGATTTCATGTTCGAGGGCTTCAACGGCGTGCAATGCATCGAGGCCGGCGGTCCGCCGGCCGGCACCGGCTGCGGCGGCTACGTCACCGGCCAGACGGTGAAGCTGCTCAAGGAGCACCACCTGCTGGAGGACACCGACGTGGTGATCTTCGACGTGCTGGGTGACGTGGTGTGCGGTGGCTTCGCGGCGCCCCTGCAGCACGCCCACTACTGCCTGATCGTGACCGCGAACGATTTTGATTCGATTTTCGCGATGAACCGAATCATCGCCGCGATCCAGGCCAAGGCCAAGAACTACAAGGTGCGCCTCGGCGGCGTGGTAGCCAACCGCAGCAAGGACACCGACCAGATCGACAAGTTCAACGACCGGGTGGGCATGAAAACCATGGCCCATTTCCAAGATGTGGACGCGATCCGCCGCTCCCGCCTGAAGAAGTGCACCATCTTCGAGATGGAGCCCAGCCCGGAGGTGGAGGCGGTGCAGCAGGAATACCTGAGCCTGGCCCGCACCATGCTCGAAAACGTCCAGCCCCTGGAGGCCGAATCCCTCAAGGACCGGGAGATCTTCGACCTGCTGGGCTTCGACTGACGGACACCCCCCCGGCATCACTACCCAGACCCTGTCAGGATTCACGGATTTTTCGCACCCGCAACACCCCCTACCGCGGCGAATGCCATGCCCCGCAGGGAGTCTCACCAAGTCTCACCCAGGACGTTTCATCCAGTGACCCCTCCAGGTTGACAGGATTCTTCCCGCCATCTAACGTGGCCGGAACCTTGACCCTGGGTCTGGGTGGCTCTACCACTACAACCTCCCCCTACCACAACTCCAAAATGATTCCCACTAAAAGCCTTCAAGGCCAATCCTGGAAGCCCTGGACATTTATCGGTATTGCTTCGGTGGGCCTGGCTGCCCTCTCCGCTCAGCCGGCCTCGGCGCTTTCCAGCTACGGCTTTAGCAATCTGCCTTCAGGACCAGTTGGTACTGCCAACGGATGGGGGTTAAACTCAAATGATGGCTTCCTGAGAGTCTTTCAGATGGGTGCCGCCGATGCTTACCTCCAAAACTTTGACTTCGCTTACTTTACTACTGTTAACAGCAATGTCCAAGTAGCCCTTACACTTTTTGAAGTTACCGGCACAACAGCCACCACAGCTACAGTGGGACCTGCTCTTGCCTCCTCTACTGTTACACTCTCCTCAGCACTCACCGGCAGTACCTCTTCTCAACCAGCCTCCGTATTCGGAAATTACCTTTTCAAATACGGTAAATCATACGGTATCTCCTTCCAAGGAGCCCAGAACGGTACTCCTGTTGCCCTGAGTGGTTCAACGACCGCAGTTCCGTTCACGACAGCTGGCGGTATCAAAATTCCCATTGTTGCCAATCAGCCCACAGGGTACAGAACAAATGATGGCGGTTCCAGCTACTTTGCCACTAGTAGTACTGATTCCGTTCAGTGGTCTTTCATGGAAGCAAACTTCACCCCAGTGCCTGCCCCTGCACTCATGGGCTTCAGTTCGCTCAGTGGCCTGATGGTTTACTCCCGTCGTCTCCGCTCCCGCATCAAAGGATCAGCGGCCTGAGGCGCATCTTCTCTTAACTTCAAAAGCCCGTCTCACGGCGGGCTTTTTTATTTTCTATTCCTTCCTTTTCTCTAGATTTCAGCCGCAGCCCTCTCCACCAGTCGCCGGGCAATCGCCTGCACGCCAGTGTGCTGATACGTATCCGTGAAGGCATCCAGGAACGTGGCGAGCTGATCGAAGCCCCCCTGCCAGGGCCCCAGAGTGCCCTCCAGAGCCCGCACGGCCTTCTGACCGGTGAGTCCAAGGCCGCCAACGAAGCCACCTGCCCAGCCCAGCCAGGTGTCCACCCCCCGGCGCAGGAATTTCAGGTGCGCCTCATCGCCCCGACCCGGAATCAGGGACGCCATTCCCGCGTAGGCCGGCAGCTCCTGCAAGTCGCGAGGTGACAACTGGCAGAGCAGGCCATCGAGGCGCTGCAGTGCCTGGTCACCCAGGGGCAACAGGGCGTCGAAACACACCAGCGCCGCCATCCTCACGCTCGCCTCACCGGCATACTCGGACAAGGAAGCGGCGAAGTCGCCGAAGCTGTCGCCCGGCAGACCATTCACCTGGGTGAACGCCAACATCTCGGCCCCCACCTTCAGGCTCAGATCCACAGCCTGCAAGCTGTCGCTGGCGGGGGTGAGCTTCGCCATCTGCTTCACCAACGGCAGGCCGCCCGCCACATTCGCCAGAATCCGCAAACCGCCGGCGGCCTTCTGGGAGCGATTGACCGCGTCGTACAGGCTCATCGCCCGCGTATAACCCTCATGACGGGCCCTGCTGAGCTCGTCCGCGCGGCTGCGCACCTGGGCGATCAACGTGGGGTCGTTGCTGCCCAGCACATCGGCGATCAGTTCATCGGCGCTGGTGAGATTGCGCCAGCCTCCAGGCACCAGGGTGCCGATTCCCTTGAGGGCCAGCACGGTGAGGTTGCGCTTCGGCAGGCGATCCAGCCGTTCGAGAATGGTGCTCATGCGGCGGGCTCCAGAACCGGGGTGGGAAGGGTGAGGGGCTGCCGCTCTCCGGGGGGCAGGACGGCGGTGGGGCTGGGGGTGCGGCGGGTGGCGGCACCGGGATTCAGGGCCGCCAGCCCCGCCAGATCGAAGGCGCCGAGCAGCTCATGACGCTGCTCCTGATCCAGGCCCGCACCCTGGCCGATCACCTTCACCTGGAAACGATCCGCCACCAGCAGGGCGCTGGCCTGGGAGCCCTGCTCCACCAGCGGCCAACCCTGCAGGCGCTGGGCAGGGCTCACAAACTTCTGGCGAGCCTCTGGCGCACTGCTGGTGTCGGAGATGGCCAGCAGGGCGCGGGTCTCCGCTCCGCTCTTGAGCCGGGCTTCGCTGAACCCCCGCTTCTCCTGGGTGAACACGATCGTTTCCCCGGCTTGCGCTTTCGGGAACAGGCGGTTGAAGGCGGTGCCGTTCACCACCTCACTCTTGGGCAGGTCGCCGACGGTGCCGCCGGGCAGCCAGGAGCGGAAGGGCAGGAACAGGACGGTGCCGATCAGCAGGCCCGCGATCAACACCAGTGCGAGTCCCCAGCGCAGGATGCGCGACATCGGGATCAGGTCGTACGGATGCTGTTTTGGTAGCAACGAACGCGATGACGCGCCGCAAGCGCTCAGCCCAGCCCCACCAGCCGCAGCGAATAATCCCAGACCCGCCGGGCGGTCTCCGGGTTGCTGGCCTGCTCGGAAAGCTCCTGGCTGAACTGCTTGCCCCCCTTCTTCTGGCGGTTGCCCCAGCTCCAATGCACTCCGGAGACGGCGAACTCCGGATCGGCCACCACCTGCGCCACCCGCTCACCGGCCAGCGCCTGGCTCACGTAGCCACCGGTGATGTTCTTCTGGAACCAGGGGAAGATCGTCTGGAAGGCCTTCGGGGTGTGGCGGAACAGGGGCGTGTCGGCCACACAGCCCGGGTAGAGGGAGGTGAAGACGATGCCCGTGCTGCCATGCAGACGGCGGTGCAGCTCCTGGCTGGTGATCATCGTGCAGAGCTTGCTGTCTTTGTAGGCCTTGCCGGGTTTGAAGGGCTTGCCGTCGGCCATGGCGATCGGCGCCTGAAAGCCGGCCGCGAATCCCGCCAGATCCCCCAGGTCGGCGGGGGCGGGGATCGGGATGCGGCCGCCCAGCTCCTTGGAATTGGCGGTCACGGTACCGAGGATCACCAGACGCCTGGAGGGATGGGTGGAGCGCTCCAGGTCGGGGAGCAGCAGCTGGATCAGCAGGAAATGGCCGAAGTGGTTGGTGGCCATCGAAATCTCATAGCCCTGGGGGGAGCGCTGCGGCACCTTCAGGCGGGGCAGGTACACCGCCGCATTGATCACCAGCGCATCAAGCGGCCTGCCACTGGCCTGGACGCTGGCCACCAGCTGGCGCACACTCTCCAGATCGCCGAGATCCACCGCCAGGTGCGTCACCGAGTCGTCCGGAATGGCCAGAGCCGCCTGGGCACGGCGCGCTTTCTCGGTGTCCCGGCAGGCCATCACCACATGCCAGCCGCGATCGACCAGGGCTTTGGCGGCGAACAGACCCACCCCGGAGGAGGCCCCGGTGATCAGGACGGTGCCGGCTGTGGAAACCATGACAGGGAAACGATCAGGTCAAGCGCAGTTCACCCTAGGGACGGGCCTGGCGGGCTTCACCTCGCACCGGTTCGGCGGTGACGCTCGCGTAGGCGGAATCATCCCGCCAGACCACGCGCATGCGGTTCGGGGCGATCCACTGGCTCTGCTCACGAATCAACCGCTGCTCCCCTTCCGTGCGGAACAGGCTGTCGAAGCGCTCCCGGGCCTTGGCCAGCTTGGCGGTCTCCAGTTCGAGCACCGCGGTGATCTCCCCCTGACGCTCCATCCGCTGCTGATAGGCCCCGGCCAGGCGCAGCAGGCTGACGGCGGCCACGGCGATCAGACCGAGCTTCACCACCAGGCCGATCACGCTGCAGACCAACTCCTGACGCTCCCGACTGATGGAGAGCAACTCCCCATCGGTGCTGAACACGGCCAGAGCCGGTGGCGTCGCCGGGCTGTCGCCGCTGGCGACTCGGCTGGGCTTGGGGCGGAGGGAGGGTCGCACCGGCGGTTGGAGGCGGATCCCACGCTTGTACCACCCCGCCGGCAGGCTGCCAAGAGCCTGACTCAGGCCTTGTACAGGCTGAAGCAAAGACGCACCGCCAGCACGCCCGCGTGGGCCGCCACCACCAGGGCGATCAGGATCTCAGCCTGGTTGATCGTCGTGGCCATCGGGTGTGCGGAGTGAGGATACGGCCCATTCTTTGTGCCCGCCCGGCTACGGTCCACCCCTGGCCTCCCCCCTGTCACAGCTCTTGATGGCCGCCCCCTCCTCAACCCCCTCTGCCCCGGAGCCCCGGCTGACGCTGGATGCCCCCGCCATCCGCGCTCTCCGACTCGAGAGGCTGGCCCCCTGGACGCGCCTCGATCCCGCGGCGCTGCTGGCCGCCGCCGGTCGGCTGGAGATCAGCTTCGACTGGCCCCGCGAGGCGGACGATCCACGGGAGCTCTCCGAGATCCCGGAACTGCGCCTCTGGAGCCTGCGGGCCGATGCCCTCCATCCCTGGCTGCCCCTGGTGCTGGAGCGCTCCAGCGGCCAGCTCACCCGCCATGTGGCGATGCTTCTGCCCCACGGCTTCAGCCGCACGGAGGGGATCCGCTTCGCGCCCGAGAGCCTTGAGCTCTGGCTCACCCATCGCATCTTTCTGCTCGACGACTGGCTGCGCCAGGTGGGCCTCAACGGCCGGGCTGGTCTGGGCCAGATGGCGGCGGTGCTGGGCTACGAACTCGACCCTGGCTTCTGGAACCAGCTCCCGCCCCCTGGCGCCCCCAGCGAGGCTGACGTTCTGCCGTGAGCCCCCCGGCACGCTGGATTCCGCCTCTGCGGCTGGAGGGGAGCTGGCAGATGGCCTTGGATGAGTGGCTCCTCGATCAAGCCGTCAACCCCCAGGCCACCGGCGGGGCGATGCTGCGCTTCTACAGCTGGCGGCGGCCCACCCTCTCAATCGGCTTTCATCAGCGCCGGCTGCCGGACCACTGGCTGCCGATCCTGCGGGAGGGCGGGCTGGATCTTGTGCGCCGCCCCAGCGGCGGCCGGGCGGTGCTCCACGCCGGCGATCTCACCTATGCCCTGGTCTGGCCCCAGGCCCCCCAGCGGCGCGCCGAGGCCTACCAGCAGGCCTGCGGCTGGTTGCAGGCCGCCTTCGCCGAGCTGGGCCTGCCCCTTCGCTTCGGCCATCAGGGCGCCAGCGCGGAGCGCAGCAGTTGCTTCGCCACCAGTACCGCCGCCGATCTGGTGCATGCGAACGGCGCCAAGCGCATCGGCAGTGCCCAGCTCTGGCGTGACGGCTGCCTGCTGCAGCACGGCGCGATCCTGTTGCAGCCGCCACACCAGCTCTGGCAGCAGCTCTTCCACCATCCGCCGCCCCTCCTGCCGGTCCTGCCTCTGGAGGGGGAGAGGCTGGTGACCCACCTGCGCCGCTCCGCCGAGCGGCACTGGCCCTGCCTGGTGGCCGCCGGCGGTCTCTCGGACCACCCCCTGGAGACCGTGGAACGGGAGGCGATCGCCCCGCGGCTGGAGCGCTACCGGCCGACGCTCGACGCCGACGATGGCAGCGGCGACACCTCACCGGTGGCCACCATGCCCCGGGCCACCTGAGCCAGGTTGAGGCCCAGGGGATAGGCCCCCTGGCGGCGCGCCAGAGCGAGCAGCTCGGGGGGAAGCCGTAGGCCGAGGCGCTGCAGCACCGCCTCCGCCAGCTCCCCCTTCTCGAGGGTTCCGCAGGGCAGCCCGGCTGGGCTGAGCACCAGCAGGCGAGGCACCTCGCTCTCCTCAAAGCGCAGGGCCGCCTGCCAGAGGGGGGCCGTCTCGGCGATCGAGGCCAGGCTCTCGAGGGGGCGCACATGGTCACCGATGCGCTCCCGGTCCCAACGCTGCACCGGCAGCTCCTGCAGGGGACGGTCGTCGATCACCCCTTTCCAGCGACCGCCATCGCAGACCAGCAGCCAGTCGGGGAGGTCGGAGCTGCCGCTGGCCGGGGTGGCCCCCAGCTGCGCGGAGCCACCGCCGCCGGCGGCCTTGGGCTCCTGGCTGATGAATTCCCGCAGGCGCATCTCACTCAGCTGCCGCAGGCTGGCCGAGCTCTCCAGCACGCGGAAGCGACGCCGGGCCACCTCCTTGACCCGCAGGTCACGCAGGGCCCGTTGCACCTGCAGGAGCTGCTGCTGGCTGCGGGCCGCCCCGAGGCCGAACCAGCCCAGCAACATCAACCAGGCACCGCCGAAGTTGGCGCCCTGGATCAGCCAGTAGCTGCCCAGGCCGATCGCCATCCAGGAGAGGAAGCGGCCGCTGGCGTTGGCCACCTCGATGCCCCGTCGCTGGCTGCCGGTGACCTGCCAGACCAGGGCCTTGACGATCAGCCCGCCGTCGAGGGGCAGGCCGGGCAGCAGGTTGAACAATCCCAGGCTGAGGTTGAGCACCGAGAGATCAAGCACCATCTGGCCGAGCACGGGCGAGAGATGGCTGGCGCCGTGGCGGCCCTGCCAGAGGGCCGCCCCGAGAAGCAGGCTCACGGCAGGACCGGCGGCCGCCACCAGCAGGGCGCCACGGGCGGTGGCGCATTCCCGCTCGACGCTGGCCACGCCCCCCAGCAGGAAGAGGGTGATGCTGCGCACCTTCACCCCCTGGGCGAGGGCCACCAGGGAATGGCCCAGCTCGTGCAGCAGCACCGAAACGAACAGGAGCACGGCGGTGGCCAGGGCGATCGGCCACACGGGCAGGTTCCCCAGACTGTCCGCCAGCTGGGTGCGGTAGGAACGCTCCAGGGCCAGGGTGACCAGCGCCAGGATGACGAACCAGCTGGGATGGATGCGCACGGGAATGCCCCGGATTGTCAGCAGCTGCCAGCCTTCGGGCACGGTTTCCAGGGTTGAGCGGAGCCCAGGCCGAACCCGGGATGTCCAATCTTAGGAAGAACGCCCCGACCCGCCCGCCGCGCTGCCGCCGTGACCCTGCTCAAGATCTGTGGTTTGCGTCAGCCCCACCAGGCTCGGGCGGTGGCCAGGCTGGGGGTGGATGCGATCGGCGTGATCGCCGTGGACGGCTCCCCGCGCCACCTGGAGGCCGCCCTGCGACCGGCCCTGTTCGAGGCGGTGCGCCAGGCCAGACCCCAGTGTCGGCGGGTGCTGGTGGTGGCCGACCCGGCCCCGGACGACCTGGCGGCCCTGGAGCCGGAGCGGGGCCATGACGTGATCCAGCTCCATGGCGATGAGAGCCCGGAGCTCTGTCTCGCCCTGCGCCAACGCTTCGGCCTGCCCCTCTGGAAGGCGCTGCGGGTCCGCCATCCCGACCAGCTGGAGGCCGCCCACGCCTGGAGCGGCGTGGTGGAGGCCCTGCTGCTCGACGCCTGGCAACCCGGCCAGCTGGGAGGAACGGGCCAGTCGCTGCCGCCGGAGTGGCTGCTGGGGTTCAGCCCGCCCCTGCCCTGGTGGCTGGCCGGCGGTGTGACGCCGGAGCGGGCGCCGGCGCTGCTTCGCCAGCTGCGGCCCACCGGACTGGATGCCTCCAGCGGGGTGGAGGATGCCCCGGGGCTGAAAAACCTGGCCCGGGTGGCCGCCCTGGTGGAGGCGGTGCGGAGCGCGGCGCTGGCCGGCGACGGCGACGGCGACGGCGACGGGTCAGGATCGGGAGCACCCTGAAGAGAGCGCTTCGTGCCCCGCTTCCCTGCCACCCCCAGACCTACCCGGGCCCTGCCCCTGCTGCTGGCCCTAGCGATCCCCCTGGCCGTCCCGCCGGCCGGGCGCAGCCAGGATCTGGTGGGCTGCCAGCTGGTGGAGGGAACGCTGCAGTGCGTGCCCGGCCTCACCGCCGACCCCCAGAAGCAGATCCGCATCCTTGAGGGACAGATCAACCGCGATCAGGCCCTCGAGGGGGCGGTGGAGCAGGGCATCGCCGGTCTGAGCCAGCTGGTGCTGCGGGGCGAGGCCCGGGAGGGGAAGGTGCTGCAGGCCAGCCTGAATGCCGATGCCCTGGCGGGCCTGCCGGCTTCCGCTTACCACTGGTACCGCCGACCACCGGGCCGGATGGCCTGGGAACTGATCGCCACCGCCTCAGGGCCCAGCTACACGCTGCAACCGGGCGATGTGGCCTACCAGGTGATGGTGGTGGTGGCCGTGCCCAGCGATGGTGGCAGCCAGCGCAGCGCCTCGGCTCCGCTTGGGCCGGTGAGGGCGGCGGCGGCGGCCCCGTGAGCCGCCTGGGCGGGGCTCAGCGATCGAGCAGGGATTCCTGCTGCTTCACCAGCTCAAAGAACTCCTGCTTGAGGCTGGGGTCGATGCGGAAGTCGCCGCGCACCACGGAATTGACCATGCTGGTCTGGGGTTCCTTCACACCGCGCCACTTCATGCAGTAGTGCTTGGCCTTCACCAGGATCGCCAGGCCCTGGGGTTGGCAGAGGCGCTCGATCTCGTCGGCCAGGATCATCACCGCCTCTTCCTGGATGTGGGGACGGGAGAACACCCAGTCGGCCACGCGGGTGAACTTCGAGAGGCCGATCACCCGGTCGCCCGGCTTGATGCCGATCCAGCAGCTGCCCAGGATCGGCACCAGGTGATGCGAGCAGGCGGAGCGCACGGTGATCGGGCCGACGGTATAGATCTCGTCGAGCTTCTTGACGTTGGGGAAACTGGCGATCTTGGGCTGGGCCAGATAGCGGCCCTTGAACACCTCCTGCAGATACATCCTCGCCACCCGCTCCGCCGTCTCGGCGGTGTTGTGGTCGTTGTCAATGTCGATCACCAGGCTGCGCAGCAGCTCGCGCACCCGCTCGGTCACCTCCTCCTGCAAAAGCTCGAGTTCACCGTCGCCGATGTGGGCGGAAATGTTGTCGTTGGCCAGAAAGGGGGTGCCGGCTTCCTCAAGGCGGCGGCGGATGCGCTGGCTCACCGGCACGGGCACGGCCGGGATGGCAGGCGAGAGGACATCGCTTCGGTCGCTGACGCCTCGCTCACCGGTCCACTCAGGGCCGCGGCGGGGTAGGTCGCGGCTGCCGAGGCCGTTGGGGAGGGTTGAGGTCATGGAGGGTTTCAGAAGGCGCCGGCTGCCGGCATCAGGGTGAGGTCCTCGACGGTCTGGTCGGGGGGTTGCTGGGCGAGGTAGAGAAGGGCGTCGGCGGCCTGTTCGGGCGCAAGCATGGCACGGCGATCGAAGGAACTGGTGACGGTTTCGCTGTCCCAGAGTGGGGTATTCACCGAACCGAGGGTGAGGGTGGCCACGCGAATGCCATGAACGCGCTCCTCGATGGCCAGACAGCGGCTGAAGGATTGCAGCGCCGCCTTGCTGACGCAGTAGGCCCCCCAGTCCGGGAAGGCGGCCCGGGCCGCATGGCTGCTGACGTTGATGATCAAGCCACCAGGGGCGGCTCGCAGCGTCGGCAGCAGGGCCTGGCAGACCGCGAAGACGCTGGTGAGGTTGAGCTGCAGCAACCACTGCCAGCGCTCCAGGGGCATCTCCGCCAGGGGGCCGGTCCAGGCGGCGCCGGCGTTGTTGATCAGCACCTGGGGTGTGAGGCCCCGCCCGCAGAGCTCGGCCAGGGCGGGGCCGATGGTCGCCGCTGCCGCCAGGTCGATGCCGGCGGTTTCCACCCGGCGCCCCTTGGCCCGCAGCTCAAGGGCCAGGGCTTGGAGATCGGCTTCCGACCTGGCCACCAGCAGCAGGTCGTGGCCGGCGGCGGCGAAGCGGCGGGCGGTGGCCGCGCCAATGCCGCGGGAGGCGCCGGTGATCAAGGTGGTGGGCAACCGGATGGGGGACGCGCGAGCCAAACCCTAAAGGGCCCGAACCGGCTCGGTCGCCGAGCCTTCCAGGAAGCGGCCGATGCGCCGGAACTTGGCGTAACGACGATCGAGCAGATCCCCCTCCGGAATGGAGCCCAGCTCCTCAAGCTGGGCAAGAATCGCCTGTTTGAGCGTGTCCGCGGCCTGCAAGGGGGCCCAGTGGTTGCCGCCGGAGGGCTCCTTGAGCACCGCGTCGACGATGCCGAGCTGCTGGAGATCAGGGCCGGTGATCCGCAGGGCCTCGGCAGCCTGGGGCGCCTTGGCCGCGTCCCGCCAGAGGATCGAAGCACAGGCCTCCGGGCTGGCCACGGTGTAAACGCTGTGTTCAAACATCAGCAGTCGGTCGGCCACGCCGATGCCCAGGGCCCCGCCGGAGCCCCCCTCACCGATCACCGTGGCGATGATCGGCACCCGCAGGCGGAACATCTCCCGCAGGTTGACGGCGATCGCCTCCCCCTGGCCCTGCTCCTCCGCCAGCACCCCGGCATAGGCGCCGGGGGTGTCGATGAAACTGATGATCGGCAGGCGGAAACGGTCGGCGTGCTCCATCAGGCGCATCGCCTTGCGATAGCCCCCCGGGGAGGCCATGCCGAAGTTGCGGGCCACGTTCTCCTTCATGTCCCGCCCCTTCTGGTGGCCGAGCAGCAGCACCGCCTGGCCGGCGATGCGGCCGACCCCCCCCACCAGCGCCTTGTCGTCGGAACCGCGCCGGTCGCCATGCAGCTCGATCCAGCTGTCGGTGATCACCTGGATGTAATCGAGCGTGCTGGGGCGCTGGGGATGGCGCGCCACCTGGATCTTCTGGGAGGGGGTGAGGGCGTTGAAGATCTCCTCCCGGCGCCGGGCGGCCAGGGTTTCGAGCTGGAGAAGCTGCTGGCTCACATCCACCTCGGAATCGCGGGCCAGCTGGCGGATCTGCTCGATCTGCTCCTCCAGCTCGACCAGAGGTTTCTCGAAGTCAAGCAGGGCGCGTCGGGCCATGGCGGCGGAAGGGTGGCGAGGGGGAGGTGACGAAGGAGGGGCGCTCAGACGGCGGGAACGGCGGCCTGCAGGACCGCCTCCGGCGTCAGTTCCAGGGCCCGGAACCCGTGGCGCAGGGAGGCCTCACCGATCTGATCCATCCGCTCCAGGCGGATGTTGTTGCGGCCCCAGCTGAAATTGGTGTGCAGCCCTTCGAAGTCGAGCAGCATCGCCTCGGCGAAGCAGGCGAACATCTGGCGCTGCGGCCGGGCCATGTCGGCGGCTAGGGCCACCACCTGCCAGTCGATGTCGCGGTGGAACTCGACGATGCCGCCCTTGAGCACATGCACCCCCTCAGCGGCGGCCTTGCTGTCGAGATTCTTCGGGTAGCCCCCATCGATCATCAGGCAGGGCCACTTCAGGGAGCGCACATCAATGCTCAGGCTCTCCGGCAGGCTCGCCACCCAGACCACCACATCGGCCTCGGGCAACGCCTCCTCCAGCGGCAGGATGCGCCCCCCCCCCCAGGGCGGCCTGCAGATCCCGCAGCGGTTGTTCCTTGCGGGCCACCAGCAGCAGCTCGCCCACGCCGGTGCGCTCCTGCAGCCAGTGGCAGACGGCGCTGCCGATATCGCCGGTGGCGCCGATCACCGCCACCTTCGCCCGGGCCAGGTCGAGGCCCAGGCGCGGGGCGCTGCGCTCCACCTGGCGGCAGATCACCCAGGCGGTGTGGGTATTGCCCGTGGTGAAGCGCTCCCAGGCCAGGGTGGTGGCGCGCACCTGCTGCTCCCGCAACAGGTTCATGTCCTCGAAGATGATCGAGGTGAAGCCCCCCAGGGCGCTGATGTCGATGCCGCTCTTCTGGGCCAGCTCCATGGCGTTGAGCACCTTGCGCTTGGCGGTCTTGAAGCGCCGCAGCATCTCGGGGACAAACACCGAATCGATGTAGGCCCCCTCAATGATCTGGCCGGTGGCACTCACCACCTCGAAACGCTCCACCAACTGGGGAGGAGCGCTGCACCACATCTCAAGGTCGCCGGCGGCGTACTCGGGATAGTCGAGACGTTCGGCCAGGGCGCGGGCGGCGTCGAAGCTGGTGGAGTGACCGATCAGGCCGAACATGCGCGCAAACGGGGCCGGGGGCAGGGGAGCCGGCTGTCACCGGCGACACATCCTGCCACGCTTGACCTTGGAGGCCAGAACTCAGCCCACCAGGGCCGCCGCCGCCATGCGGGCGATTTCCCGGGGGGCGAAGCCGATCTCCGTCAGGGCTTCCTGGTAGGCGATCAGAAAGTCTTCGATCAGGTCTTCCTTGCCCATCTGCAGCACCGCGGCATCGGTGGCGACCCGCTCCAGCATCCGGCGCACGTGGGGGAGGTTGTCGCGGTTGGCCTGCTCCAGCTCGGCGCGACTGGCCTCGAAATGGGTTTTCAACCACTCCTGGCCGTAGTTGAGGTGGGTGTATTCGTCCTTGACGACGCCTTCGGTGATCTTGCGGGCGAAAGGATCGGCGACAGGGATGTAGATGTGGTAAGCGGCGATGGCGAAGGCCTCGATCAGCAGGGCCTGGATCAGCAGACAGGTCACCACCTTGCCTTCCGCCAGGGCGGCCTGGAAGTTGTCGCGCAGGGGCGAGAAGAACTCGCGGGCGAAGGGCATGTCGGCGGTCACGCCGAGGTTGGTGCCGCAGGCGGTGAAGCCCTTCATGTGCTTGAGCTCCATCCGGGCCAGGCGGCCGAGCTCCTCGGCCTGATCCGGCAGTAGGCTGCCGATGGCGATGTAGTTGTCATGCGCCTCCTGCTCGCCCTCGATCACGATCGCGTTGATGCGGCTGTAGGCGTCCTTGTAGGCCTCGCTCGCAAAATCGGGCAGCTCCTCGCCCGTCACGGCGCCGGGGACGGTCGTGGAGGTTTCGACGGTCGGCATGGGGGCCGCAGGGAAAGGGTCAGGCGGACTGTAATCAACCCGCGCCGCAAGTCGGAGGCCAGTCGCTGCGCAGCAGGGCGTCAAGCCGCCGCCGCCAGCCCTCCACCAGGCGCTCGAACAGCTCCGCCCCCAAGGCCGCCGAAGCGTCCCGGGGGTCGCCGATCACACCACTGGCGCTCAGCTCCCAGGTCCGCCAGGCGCAGGAGGCCTGGCCCTCCAGGCTCCAGCCCGGCGGGATCCCCTCGAGCTCCAGGCCATCGGCCCGGCGCTCCGCGCCGGTCAGCTCCGGCGCCAGGTGGAGCATCAGCGAGGTTTCGGCCAGCCCGGCATGCAGCCCGTGGCTGCGCTCCGGTTCGGGAATCAGGTCGCCGATGCCCTCCGGGCCGCGCCAGAGGAAGCAGGGAAGCACCGCCAGCTGGGGCTGGCGGTCGCGCAGCTGGCGGGCCGCCACCTCCAACAGGCCGATCTGCCCGCCGTGGGCATTGAGCAGCACCAGGCGCTGGAAGCCGGACCTGGCCAGATCTTCACCCACGGCCCCCACCAGGGAGAGGATCAGCTCGGCGGGCAGGCTGATGGTGCCCGGGAACCCCCGGTGCTCGGGGGAGAAACCGAAGCTCTGCAAGGGCAACCGCCAGATCGGCAGCGCCGGATCGAGCCGCTCCAGCACCGCCTCGCACACCCGTTCCGCGAAGAGGGCATCGGTACCCAGGGGCAGGTGGGGCCCATGCTGCTCGATCGCCCCGAACGGCCAGATCACGGTGCTGCCCGGCACGGTCGCCCGCTGGCGCAGCTCCGGCCAGCTGAGCTGATCCAGCCGCCGCGGACCGGGCGGGGCGGCGCGGGGCGTCCCGGAGGGGGGCGGAAGGGGAGGGGGCATGGCGGCGGTCGCCGGTGGGTCGCGTTGCGCTCCGTACAGTGATAAGACCCGTCCTCCCCTGAGGCCATGGCCGCAAGCGGCAAGCCTGCCCAGACCCCCGCGCCGGCATCGGCCCAGCGCCCCGCCGGCCGAGGTCCCCAACCTCCGGCCGCTGGGGTGCAGCCCCCCCGGCGCCCCCCCCAGGTGCTGATGATCCGCAAGGAGGACACCAGCGCCGCGCCGGCGGAACCTGCGGCACCGGCCGCCGATCCCCAGGCCCCCCGCACCTCCCCCTCCCGCCCGGAGGGAACCAGCGGCACCCCCACCGCCGCGCCGGCACCGGTCCGTCGCGTCGACGACGATGATGATCTGGGCGGGATGACGATGGCCGACCTGCTGGGTCCCGAGCCCACCCGCGGCCGGGGCTCGGAAAGCCGCCGCGGCGCGCCCGCCGCCGGGGATGCCGCTGGCCAGGCCGCCGCCTTCCGCAGCGTCGACGACTTCGACTTCGACGAACAGGCGTTCCTCGCCGCCCTGGATGAGAACGAACCCGTGGGGGCCACCGGCGAGGTGGTGCCCGGCGTGGTGATCGGCGTCGAGAGCGACGGGGTCTACGTCGACATCGGCGGCAAGGCCCCCGGCTTCATGCCCAAGAAGGAGTGCGGCCTCGGGGTGATCACCAACCTCAAGGAGCGGTTTCCCAAGGGGGCGCCGGTGGAGGTGCTCGTCACCAGCGAGCAGAACGCCGATGGCATGGTGACGATCAGCGCCCGGGCCCTGGCCCTGCGCCAGAGCTGGGAGAAGGTGCGCCAGCTGGAGAAGGAGGGCAAGGTGGTGCAGGTGAAGATCAACGGCTTCAACCGCGGCGGCGTCACCTGCGATCTGGAGGGGCTGCGCGGCTTCATCCCCCGCTCCCAGCTCAACGAGGGGGAGAACCACGAGGCGCTGGTGGGTCGCACCCTGCCGGTCGCCTTCCTCGAGGTGAACATCGAGACGCGCAAACTGGTGCTGTCCGAGAAACGGGCGGCGACGGCGGCGAAGTTCGCCGAACTGGAGGTGGGCCAGCTGGTGGAAGGCCAGGTGGTGGCGGTGAAGCCCTACGGGTTCTTCGTCGATCTCGGTGGCGTCAGTGGCCTGCTGCACCACTCCAGCGTCACGGGGGCCGTTCTGCGGGATCTGCGGGAAGCCTTCCAGCAGGGCGACCGGCTCAAGGCGCTGATCACCGAGCTCGATCCCGGCCGCGGCCGCATCGCCCTCAACACCGCACTTCTGGAGAACCAGCCCGGCGAGCTGCTGATCGCCCGCGACACCGTCATGGCGGAGGCCGCTGAGCGGGCCAACCGCGCCCGCTCCCTGCTGCGCACGCAGGAGCAGGCGGGCGGATGAGCGCCGCTCCGGCCCCGGACTGGGAGCTCGACTTCTACTCCCGACCGATTCTCGAGCCCGACGGCAAGAAGCGCTGGGAACTGCTGATCTGCGCCAGCCCCGGCGCGGGGCCCGGCGAAGGCGCCCCGCCCTTCCAGTGGCTGCGCCCCTGCCCCGCCGGCTCGGTCAACTCGATCTGGCTGCGCGAGGCGATCGAGGCGGCGCTGGCGGAGGCCCTGGCCCAGGGTCTGGGTCGTCCCCGCCGGCTGCGCACCTGGCGGGCTTCGATGCGGCCGATGGTGCAGCGGGCGGCCGAGGGCCTCGGCCTGGAACTGGTGCCCAGCCGCCGCTGCTATGCCCTGCTCGATTGGTTGCGGCAGCGGGAAGCCGAGGTGTACCCCGGCGAGCCCGGCTACCTGGCGGGGCCGCTGGCGCCCCCACCGGAACCCGTGCGCTCCCCGCCCCTGCCCCTGCCGGAGGTGGCCCGCGGCGATCGTTGGAGCTGGGCCACCCTGAGCGCCGACGCCCTGACGGACGCCAGCGCCTGGCCGATCGACTTCGCCGCCTTGGCGGCCGTTCCATCCCTCGCCGATGCCAGCGTGCCGGTGCCCGGCGTCCGCCTGTTCAGCCGCTCCCGGGCCCTGGCCATGGCCGGCTGGCTGGCGGGCCTGGAGCCGGCCCGGCTGGCGGTGAGCGGCCGCCAGCTGGTGCTGGAGGCGGGCCTGGAGGACCGCTGGCTGCTCAGCGACCTGCCGCCCCAGGAGGCCTCGGCCGCGGCCGAGGCCCTGGCGGTGGCGCGCCGGCAGGCCGGTGGTCTGCAGTTTCTGGCGGTGCAGAGCGACGAGCAGGCCATCCGCCTGCAAGGCTTCTGGCTGCTGCGCGATCTGCCCGATGGCTGAGGCCCTGGAGCCCCCGTTCGACCGACCGGACGCCGGCTTCAACAACCTGGAAGGCTGGACCTGGATCGGCACCTACGGCGGCCACTACCTGCAGGCCAACCTGCTGGCGGGGTTTGAGCATGGCTTCTTCACCCGCCAGTGGCAGGGCCGCCCCCCGGAGGTGCTGGCGGGCTTCCTGAGCGCCGGGGTCAGCGTGCACCGTCCGCAGCAGATCCACAGCGCCCTGGTGCTGGCGGCCAGCGCGGCCGGCGGCGAACCCTGGCCCGAGGCCGACGGCCTGGTGAGCGACGCCGGCGGCCAGAGCCTCTGGGTCTGCGGAGCCGACTGCACCCCGGTGCTGATCGCCGATCCAGCAAGCGGCCGGGTGGCCGCCTGCCATGCGGGCTGGCGGGGGGTGGCGGGCAGGATCCTGCCGGCGGCGATCGCCGCGCTGGAGGCCGCCGGCAGCCGCCGCGAGCAGCTGCTGGTGGCCCTTGGGCCGGCGGTGAGCGGCAGCCGGTACCAGGTGCAGCGTCCCGTCAGCCTGGCGGTGGCCCAGGCCCTGAGGCCCAGCCGCCGCGAGCCGGCGGAAGCGCTGGCGGAGCTGCAGGCCTGCGGCGCCCTGCAGGACGACCCCGACCCCAGCCGGGACCGCCTCGACATCCGCCTGGCCAGCCTGCAGCAACTCGCCTTTGAGGGCATCGAGCGCTCGCGGGTGGCGCTCTGCCCGCTCTGCACCGTGGCCGAACCGCTGCTGTTCCACTCCTGGCGCCGCGATCAGGTGAAAGCGGTGAACTGGAGCGGCATCGTCGATCAGTCCTGAGGCCAGAGGCTGAGCTGCAGCGCCGCGGGATCGGCGGGGCGGGCGCGCCTGCCGCGGCGAGCCCGGGTTCCAGGCGCCGCGGGGGCCGCCGGGGAGGCCAGCGGCGAGGCTGAGCGGGCGGCGCCGAGCCAGCTGAGCAGCGCCCGGCGGGCGGGGCCATCGAGGCGCTCCAGGTCGAGGGGGGCGGGCAGCAGGGCGGTCGAACCGGCGCTGGCCCAGGCCAGTTCCGCCTCGGGGAAGCGCGCCGCCGCAAAAGGCAGAAGATCCGCGCCCAGGGGGCAGAGACCCGCCAGGGGGTCGCCGAGGGGCGACTGACGCTGCCGCTCCAGCCGCTCCAACCGCCGCCGCCGGGCCTGGTCGTAATCGAGCACCGGTGCCGGATAGTCGGAGCGCGGTGGCGGGGCCCCGAGCTGGTCGTTGGTGAGATCGGCGAGCTCCGGCAGCCAGCGGCGGATGAACACCCCCTGGGGATCGCAGCGATCCACCGCCACCTGGCCCGGGTGGTAGATGCGCGTCCAGGCGCCGCTGCCCACCTGGGTGGCACCCGCCTGCATCGCCCACTGCCAGTGGTCGATCGGGCAGTCGCCATCGATCAGATGGCGCATGTAGTGCAATGCCCCCCAACGCCAGTCGATGCCGCAGAGGTTCGTGAGGAAACTGGCGGCGATGGCGCGGCTGCGGAAATTCAGCTCCCGCCAGCCCCCCTCCGCCAGCAGGCAGCGGGCGGCGGCATCGACGATCGGAAACCCGGTTCGGCCCTCACACCAGGCGGCGTAGAGCTCCTCCTGCTGCCCATCCAACAGCGCCGCATCCGGGTCGTCATGGCAGCTCCAGAGGGGGCGGATCTCGAGTTGGGGGAGATAGCGGAAGCGCTGCGCCATGCCCGCGCCCCAACGCAGGCGGCTGAACAGCTGGCGGGCGCTGCGGCGTCGGCCCGCGTCGGGGTCGGCCGCCAGGGGCCGCAGCTCGTGCAGGGCGCGGCGGGCGCTGATCACCCCGAACTTCAGGTAGGGGCTCAGGCCGCTGGTGACCCGGGCGGCGGGGTAGCTGAGCTGCCAGTAGTAGGTGCGGGCCGCGGGGCCATCGCGGAAGCGGCGCAACAGGGCCAGGGCGGCGTCAGTGCCGGCGGGGGGCAGGGGCTTGCCATCGGAGCGCAGGCCCAGCCGCGCCAGGTCGGGGATGGGGGCGGGATCGAGGTCGGGCGGCACCGCCACCCGCGCCGGAGCCGGCAAGGGCTCCTCCGCCATCGCCGTGAGCCAGGAGCGCCGCCAGGCCGGATAGGGGAGCAACTCCGCGGTGGCTCCCGGCGGTTCGATCCAATGCAGCGGCACCCCATCGCGCCGCAGGGCCGACGCCACACGGGCATCCCGGAGGCGACCGACGATGCGCTCGCTGTCGGTGTGGGCCAGCACCCGCTGGGCGCGCCAGCGGCGGGCCAGCTCGGGCAGAAGACTCACCGGATCACCATGACACACCAGCAGGCGGGCGCCACGACGGCGCAGATCGCCGTCGAGGGCGTGGAGACTGGCGAGCAGGAAAGCCACCCGCGCCACCCCGGTCTCAGGGTGATGAAGCAGGGCGGGATCAAGCACGAACAGCGGCAGGACGGCACCGAGCCGACAGGCCTGCTGCAGAGCCGGATGGTCATCCAGGCGCAGATCGCGGCGGAACCAGAGAATCGTCGGACTCATCGTTCCTGGTCAGGGATGAGCTAGAGCACGGCCTTGTGGTTGCATGGGCTGGCGATGACTGGCTGAATTCAAGATCGTGACGTTTGCCATGGCGGCCGACTTGCAGCTCGGCCGGCGGGATGAGAGAATGCAAAGGAAGCAATTTTCTCGCGTCATGCTCACTGGTGCCGACCTGCTCGCCAAGGTCAAGGAGTTGGGTGATGTCAGCAAGTCTGACCTCGTTCGCGCCTGCGGCTATGTCTCGTCCAAGAAGGATGGGACCGAACGGCTGAACTTCACGGCCTTCTATGAGGCCCTCCTCAATGCCAAGGGCGTCGATTTCGGCGCCGCCCCCAAAGCCGGCAAAGCCGGTCGCAAACTGAGCTTCGCCACCAAGGTGCAGTTCAACGGCAACCTGATGGTAGGCAAGGCCTACACCGCCATGCTCGACCTCAAGCCCGGCGACGAGTTCGAGATCAAGCTCGGTCGCAAGCAGATTCGCCTGGTGCCCCTCGGTGCGGAGGATGAAGAAGGCTGAGGCCAACCGCTTCCGCCAGCTTGATGCCGTCGATCGCGGCCGAAAGGATGCCGCCTGCGTAACCCGCCCCCTCACCCCCGGGATACACCCCGGGGGTGTTCAGGCTCTCGAAGCGCTCTGGATGGCGCGAGATCCGCAGCGGTGACGACGTCCGCGTCTCGACCGCGGTGATCAGGGCCCCCGCATCCAGGAAGCCCTTCAGCTGGCGCCCGAACTCCGGCAGGGCTTCCCGGATCGCCTCGATCACAAAGGGGGGAAGACAACTCTGCAGGTCCCCCGGCCGCACCCCAGGCTGATAGGAGCCACTCAGCACACGCTCACGGCTGGGTTCTTCGCCTGCGTTCTGTTCGGGCGGCAGCAAACCGCTGGGGCGCCCCGCCAGAAAATCCCCCACCCATTGGGCCGGCGCCTGATAGTCGCCGCCACCCGCCTTGAAGGCCATCGCCTCCCAATGGCGCTGGAAAGCCACGCCCGCCAGCGGATCGCCGGGGAAGCGCTGCCAGGGCTCCAGATCGGCCAGTTCCACGTTGACCACCAGGCCGCTGTTGGCATTGCGCTCGTTGCGCGTGTGCTGGCTCATACCGTTGGTGACCACGCAGCCGGGCTCCGAGGTGGCCCCCACCACCAGCCCCCCCGGACACATGCAGAAGCTGTAGACCACCCGGCCCACCAGGCCCTCGCCACGGCAGTGGTGCACCAGCTTGTACTCCGCCGCCCCCAGCCGCGGATGCCCCGCCGCTTCCCCCCAGCGGGCCCGATCGATCAGGCTCTGGGGGTGTTCGATCCGCACCCCCACGGCGAAGGGCTTGGCCTCCATCGCCACCCCGAGGCCCTGGAGCATGGCGAAGCTGTCGCGGGCGCTGTGGCCGATGGCCAGCACCAGGCGCTCCGCCTCCAGACGGCTTCCGTCCGCCAGGATCACAGCCCGCAGCTGGCGACTGCAGGGATCCAGCTCGAGGCCGTCCACCCGGCTGCGGAAGCGGATCTCGCCGCCGAGGCGCTCGATCTGGGCCCGCAGACCGCGCACCACCGTGGCCAGCTTGAAGGTGCCGATGTGGGGGTGGTGTCGGGTGAGGATCTCCGGGTTGGCGCCACAGCGCACCAGTTCCTCCAGCACCTTGCGGGCATAGGAGGCCGGTTCACTCACCTGGCTGTAGAGCTTGCCATCGGAGAAGGTGCCGGCCCCCCCCTCGCCGAACTGGGCATTGGCCTCCGGATCAAGATCCCGCAGCCCCCGCCAGAAGCCGAAGGTGGCGGCGCTCCGCTCCCGCACCGGCAGGCCCCGCTCCAGCAGCAGGGGCCGCAGTCCCATCTCCGCCAGCACCAGCGCGGCGAAGTAACCGCAGGGGCCGGCGCCCACCACCACCGGCCGCGGCGGCGGCTGCTGCCCCGCCCCCAGCTGCACCACCGGCCGGTAGCGCTCATCCGGGGCGGGCCGCAGATGGGGATCCGCCGCGAAGCGCCGCAGCAACCGCCGCCGGGCCGCCCCGTCGAGAGCCAGGTCGAGATCGAGGCTGTAGACCAACTTGATCGCCCCGTGGCGACGGGCATCCACGCTGCGCTTCACCAGGCGATGGCCGCGCAAAGCGGCGGGCGGCAGGCGCAGGCGGCGGACGATGGCCTGGCGCAGATCCGCCTCACTGTGGTCGAGCGGCAGCTTCAGTTCGCTCAGGCGCAGCACCGAGGATCGCTCCGGCAGGGGCGAAGCGGCGAAGGGGATCGACTCCATCGTGGCAGCGTCAGCCGCCCCCGGCGGCGCCGCTGCGCTCCTGCTCCAGGGCGGCGATGGCGAGGCGGGTGGCCACCACGGCGTCGGGGTTGAGGCTGATCGAATCGATGCCCTCCTCCACCAGGAAGCGGGCGAATTCGGGGTAATCGCTCGGCGCCTGGCCGCAGATGCCGATGCGCCGCCCGCAGGCCTTGGCGGTGCGGATCGCCAGGCGGATCATCGCCTTCACGGTCTCGTGCCGCTCATCGAACAGCTCCGCCACCAGGGCCGAATCCCGGTCGAGGCCAAGGGTGAGCTGGGTGAGGTCGTTGGAGCCGATCGAGAAGCCATCGAAGCGCTCGGCGAAGGCCGCCGCCCCCAGCACATTGCTGGGCAGTTCGCACATCACGTACACCTGCAGGCCGTTCTCGCCGCGCCGCAGCCCCTGGCGCTCCATCTCCGCCAGCACCCGGTCGCCCTCCTCGGGCGTGCGGCAGAAGGGCACCATCGGGATCGCGTTGGTGAGGCCCATGGCGTCGCGCACCCGCTTGAGGGCCCGGCATTCCAGCGCGAAGGCCTCGCGGAAGGCGGGGGAGCAGTAACGCGAGGCGCCCCGCCAGCCGAGCATGGGGTTTTCCTCCTTCGGCTCAAAGGCCGCGCCCCCCAGCAGGCGGGCGTACTCATTGCTCTTGAAGTCGGAGAAGCGCAGGATCACCGGCCGGGGATGGAAGGCGGCGGCGATGCGCGCCATCCCCTGGGCGAGCAGATCCACGTAGTAATCGCCGGGCTGCCCGTAGCCGCGGCAGAGGTCGGCGATCGCCTGGCGCTCGGCCGCATCGCTCACCCGATCGGGCTCCAGCAGCGCCAGCGGATGCACGCGGATGTGGTTGGCGATGATGAACTCCAACCGGGCCAGCCCCACCCCGTCGCAGGGGATGGCCGCCTGCTGGAACGCCTCCTGGGGGTTGCCCACATTCATCAGGATGCGGGTGCGGGTGGCCGGCAGTTCCCCCAGATCGCGCTCCTGCAGGTGAAACGGCAGAGCGCCGGGGTAGACGTGGCCCACATCACCTTCGCAGCAGCTGATCGTCACCGTCTGGCCGTCGGCGATGCGGCGGCTGCCATCCCCGGTGCCGACGATCGCGGTGATCCCCATCTCGCGGGCGATGATCGCCGCGTGGCAGGTGCGTCCGCCCTGGTCGGTCACCACGCCGCTGGCCCGGCGCAGGATCGGTTCCCAGTCGGGGTCGGTGCGGCCGGTCACGAGCAGATCGCCGTTGCGGAAACGGTCGATCTCCGAGGGATCGCGGATCACCCGCACCACGCCGCTGCTCACCGAGGCGCCGATCGCCTGGCCGCTGACGATCGGCTGCTGGCTGTGGGGCTCGAGCTGCCAGCTGCGCAGCACCGCACCGCTGCGGCGCGACTCCACGGTTTCGGGGCGGGCCTGGAGGATGAACAGCTCCCCCTCCTCCCCGTCCTTGCCCCACTCGATGTCCATCGGCGTGGGGGCACCGCGCAGGTCGGAGTAATGGGCCTCGATGCGGCAGGCCCAGCGGGCCAGGGTGAGCACCTCCTCGTCTTGCAGGGCGAAGCGCCCACGGGCCTCCGGCGGCACCGGCTCAATCCGCACCGGCCGCCCGTTATCGCCATCGCCATCGCCGGGGGCGCAGCGCACCATGCGGATCGCCTTGCTGCCCAGCCGGCGGCTGAGGATCGGCGCAAACCCCGCCGCCAGGGTGGGCTTGAACACCAGCCACTCATCCGGGTTGACCGCCCCCTGCACCACCGTCTCCCCCAGGCCCCAGGCAGCGGTGAGCAGCACGGCGTTGCGGAAGCCCGATTCGGTGTCGATGGTGAACATCACCCCGGAGCTGGCCCGGTCGGAGCGCACCATGCGCTGCACGCCGATCGAGAGGGCCACCTCCAGGTGCTTGTAGCCGTGCAGCTGGCGGTAGGAGATCGCCCGGTCGGTGAACAGGGAGGCGTAGCAGCGGCGACAGGCCTCCAGCAGGGCGGGCTCGCCCTCGATATAGAGGAAGGTTTCCTGCTGGCCGGCGAAGCTGGCCTCCGGCAGATCCTCGGCCGTGGCGCTGGAGCGCACCGCCACCGGTGGACTGCCCATGGTGCGGTAGGCCTGCCGGATCGCCTCCGCCAGGTCGGCGGGGATCTCGGCGCGCAGCAGCCACTCCCGGGCGGTGCGGCCCGCCTGCTGGAGGGCGGCAAGGTCGTCGGCGTCCAGGGCGCCCAGCAGCTCCGCCAGGGGCTGGAGCAGCTGGTTGTGGTGCAGGAGCTGGCGGTAGGCGGCGGCGGTGGTGGCGAAACCGTCCGGCACCCTCACCCCCGCCGAGCCGAGTTGGCGCAGCATTTCGCCGAGGGAGGCGTTCTTGCCCCCCACCCGGGGGATGTCGGCCAGACCCACCTGCTCCAACGGGAGCACCAGCGCAGGTGCCAGGGGTTCCGTCGCGTCCACAGGGCTGAAAGCTCGCTGTTGGGACTGTGGAACCGGATGGGGGAGCGGCGACGCTTCGTTGCAAAGCGTAGGCAGCTTCTGGCGCTCAATCGCCGCCAGGCTCGTCCCCCTCGCCGGGCTCCGGCCGGTTCTCGGGCAGCAGCTGGGCCAGCAGACCCACCGCCATCAGAACCGTGCCAAGGCCCAGGGCGAGTGGGCGATTCGCCGCCGCCGGCCCCTCGCCGATCCAGGCGCCGGCCGCCAGGAAGGCCCCCCCCAGCAGCAGGCTGGGCACCAGCACGATCCCCTTGGCGGTGCGATCCAATCCCATGGCAGGCAAGGTTAGGCGCAGGGCACGGGCTGGGCCAGGCCGGCGGCCACCAGCGCCTCGGCCGGATCGCCCTCCTCCGGGTCGATCGGGCGGATGCGGGCCAGCAGCTCCCCATCCCGGACCCCCATCGGCCGCAGGTTGACCCGGCGGCGGCGGGGCAGCAGGCGGCGCAGCAGCTCGGTGGCTTCCGCGGCCGATTCCGGCGGCACCGCCACACATCCCAGTCGCACCGTGGTGTTGCGGTTGCGATCGCCGATCACCAGCCGGTCAGGACCGGTGACCTGCAGCACCTCCGCGGCGCTGGCGCTGGCGGGAAGGGCGCCCAGGGCGCCCGCCAGCACCAGCAGGGGGGTGAAGGACAGGGAGAAGGCAAGCAGCAGGGCGGCGGCCAGGTTGCGGAGAGGGCTGCGGGCGGAACGGCGTCCCGCCGGGACGGGGGGTCGGTGGGGGGGAGGGGAGGCGCTCAGAGCTTGTTGCCGCAGCTGGGGCAATACAGATGGGCGCTGGCCGTGGTCTCCCCGCAGGCGTTGCACTGGCGGATGGTGTCGATCGCCAGCTCCGGATGGCTGGGCAGGCCCACCATCTGGGCGTTGCTGGCGCCGGGGGGCACCATCGGGTAGCAGTTTTCGTTGCGGCGCACCACCACATCGATGAACGCCGGGCCGGGGTGGGCCAGGGCTTCGGCCAGCTGCTGGTGCAGGGTGGCCCGCTCGCTGATGCGCACCCCCCGCACGCCGAAGGCTTCCGCCAGGGCGCTGAAATCGGGCATGCCGCCGGTCATCTCGGAAGCGGAGTAGCGCTCCTCGTAGAAGCTCTCCTGCCACTGGCGCACCATCCCCTGCCAGCCGTTGTTGAGCACCACCACCTTCACGGGCAGGGCGTACTGGGAGAGGGTGCCGAGCTCCTGGATGTTCATCAGGATGCTGGCGTCACCAGCGACGCAGATCACGGTTTCGCCTGGGAAAGCCACCTGAACACCCATGGCGGCGGGCATGCCGTAGCCCATCGTGCCCAGGCCGGCGCTGCTGATCCAGCGGCGGGGTCCGTTGCGCAGGAACTGGGCCGCCCACATCTGGTGCTGACCCACATCAGTGGTGAAAAAGGCGGAGGGGGCCAGCTCCCGCAGGGCCACCACCACCTCCTGAGGCGCGATCTCCCCTTGGGGCGAGGGCACCACCAAGGGGTAATGGCGCTTCCAGGTGTCGATGCGCTCCAGCCAGGCCTCGGTGCGACCGGGGTTCCGTTCGTCCGCGGAAGCGGCCAGCAGGGCGTTGAGGGCAGCCTTCACATCGGCCACCAAGGGCACCTCCGGCACCCGGTTCTTGCCCACCTCGGCGGCATCGATGTCGATGTGGATCACCTGGGCGCGGGGGGCGAAGCTGTCGAGCCGACCGGTGACCCGGTCATCGAAGCGGGCACCGCAGGCGATCAGCAGGTCGCATTCGGTGACGGCGAAATTGGCGTAGGCCGTGCCGTGCATGCCGAGCATCCCCACCGAGAGGGGATGGTGCTCATCGAAAGCCCCCTTGCCCATCAGGGTGGTGGTGACGGGCAGGCGGAAGCGCTCCGCCAGGGCATGCACCTGGGCGTGGGCGCCGGAACTGATGGCGCCTCCGCCGACATAGAGCAGGGGGCGGCGGGCCTGGCGGATCAGGGCGAGGGCCGCCTCGATCGCGGCGGGCTCGGGTTGGGGATGGGGGCGGAAACCGGCAGGAACGGAGCTGCCGGGTTCGGCGGGCACGTAGTCGAAGAGCTCGGCACCCACATCCTTGGGGATGTCGATCAGCACCGGGCCGGGCCTGCCGCTGGCGGCGATCAGAAAGGCCTCGGCGACGATGCGGGCGATGTCGGCCGGATCGCGCACCACCCAGGAGTGCTTCACGATCGGCAGGGTGATGCCGAAGATGTCGGTTTCCTGAAAGGCGTCGGTGCCGATCGCCGCCCGCGGCACCTGACCGGTGATCACCACCATCGGCACCGAATCCATGTGGGCGGTGGCGATGCCCGTCACCAGGTTGGTGGCGCCGGGGCCGGAGGTGCCGAAGCACACCCCCACCCGGCCGGTGGCGCGGGCGTAGGCGTCGGCGGCGTGGGTGCCGCCCTGCTCGTGGCGCACGAGGATATGGCGCAGCCAACCGCGGGCCTCGGCCTTGTGCAGCTCGTCGTAGATGGGCAGGATCGCGCCGCCCGGGTAGCCGAAGATGTGCCGAACCCCATGGCGGCGCAGGGAATCCATCAGGGCATAGCCACCGCTCACCCGCAGGGGCCACTCCTCCTGGCCCGGCGCGTGCGCAACCTCCCGCGGTTCGGGGGAGGTGATGGTCTGGTCAGCCGGGGTGAGGGGCGTGAGCGTCACGGCAAGTGGCGAGTCAACGCAGCACCCCAACATTAGGGGGCCTGCGGGCCGCTGGCGCCCGGACGCTGCGGCTGGCCGCCATGGCCCGCAACACCCGGGCCGGGTCCATCCAGCTGCCCCGGTAGCGCATGCCCCAGTGCAGGTGGGGGCCGTTCGTGCTGCCCGTCATGCCGATGTGGCCGATCACCTGGCCCGCCCGCACCCGCTGGCCGACCCCCAGGAGCACCGCCCCGCTGCGGTACCAGCCGTCCTCAACGCTGCCGGCCAGGTGGCAATAGATGTGTTCATAGTCGCCGGATCGGATCGTCAGGCCATTGCCGCAACCGCCGTCGCGGATCACCTCGCTGACCTGGCCGGTCCACCAGCTGCGCACCCGCGACCCCAGGGGGGCGGCGATGTCCACCCCATAGTGCTTGCGCCGGTCGCCGCTAAGCGGATGGGTGCGCATGCCGAAGGGGCTGGTGTAGCCGAGGAAGCTGACCACCGGAAACACCCCCCGCAGCCAGGTGCCGCGCCCCTGGGCCGCCGCCGGCGGGCCCGCGGCGACCAGGGCCGCCAGCAGAAGCGGGGTGTGCCGCCGGACCCGGACTCTGGCGGGTGCCGCAGCCATGGGCTCAGAGCAGGCCGATGGCATGCAGGGGACCGCGGCCGCTGATCAGCTCCACCAGGAAAGCGGAGAATCCCACCATCGCCAGGCGGCCGTTCCAGATCTCGGAGCTGTTGTTCCAGCCCCAGGCCCAGCGGTCCTGGGGGTAGAGCTTGGTGCGCGTCGGCAGGCGAGCCGCCTGGTCGAGATTCACCTCCGGCCCCGCCAGCGCCTCCTGCACCAGGTCGGCCAGGCCGCGCACGAAGGTGGGATCGGTATCGAGGGCCGGCACGCGGCGGAAGTTGACCACACCGGCCTCGCTGGCCAGTTCCCGGTACTCGATGTCGATCTCCTCGAGGGTCTCGATGTGCTCGCTCACGAAGCTGATCGGCACCACCACCAGATCCCTGGTGCCGGCGTGACCCAGGTCCTCCAGGGCCTCCTCCGTGTAGGGACGGAGCCATTCCACCGGACCCACCCGGCTCTGGTAGGCGAGGGTGTGGGGGTTGGGGTGGCCCAGTTCCCGCTCCAGGCGGCGCATGATCAGGGCGGCGCAGGCCTCGATCTCGCTCTGGTATGGATCGCCGGCCTCCTCCACATAGCTCTTGGGCACGCCGTGGGCGCTGAAGAAGACGTGGGCGGCGGCGGGATCGTCGCAGCCGCGGATCTCGCGGGCGATCAGGCCGGCCATGGCGTCGATGTAGCCGGGATGGTCGTACCAGCTGCGGATGCAGCGGATCGGCAGCTGGCGGAAGTCGGGGTCGGCCTGGCGCAGTCGCTGCAGCTCCCGGAAGCTGGAGCCGCTGGTGCTGATGGAGAAGTGCGGGTAGAGGGGGAGCACCACCACCTCGTCGATGTCGTCGGCCTTGATGTCGGCCACGGCGGATTCGGTGAAGGGATGCCAGTAGCGCATCGCCACGTAGGTGGTGGCCTCCACGCCTCGCTGCCGCAGGGCGCTCTGCAGCTCGCGGGCCTGGTGTTCGGTGATGCGGCGCAGGGGTGAACCGCCGCCGATCGAGCGATAGGCCTCCTTGGATTTGCCGCTGCGCAGCGTGCTGATCAGCCAGGCGAGGGGCTTCTGGAGGGCAGGCGTGGGCAGCCGGATGATCTCCGGATCGGAGAACAGGTTGTAAAGAAAGGGGCCGACATCCTGGATGCGTTCGGGGCCGCCCAGGTTCAGCAGCAGCACGCCGACTCTGCCCATGCCCTTCCCCGGGAGGTCCAATCTCGGCTGAGCGTAACGCGAGGCTCCCGTCGGCGGTGTGCCGCTGGCGTGGTGCGGTTGCCGGTGTGCCGCTGGCGTGGTGGGGCCGGCACCGATAGGGTCCGCTCGCCCAAGCCTTTCCCTCCTGGCCGTGTCCGCCAGCGCCTGCCCCGATCCCACGGTGGACGACGCCCTGGCGCGGCACAACGCCCGCCTGGCGGAGCAGGGCTGCGCCCTGCGGCTGGAGAGGCGCGGCGGGCGGCTGGGGCTGCGGGGGCCGCTCCCCCGGCGGCAGGGGGGTGGCGGGGCGGCGGTGCAGCGCATCAGCCTCGGACTTCCGGCCTCAGCGCAGGGTCTGGCCGAGGCCCTGGACCGGCTTGGGGCGCTGCAGCGGGACCTGGCGGAGGGTCGCTTCCGCTGGGATCACTGGCAGCGGCGCGGGGCGACGGACCAGGCGAGCCCGACGCCCCTGGCCACGGCCCCGTTGCCCCTGGCCGCAGCCCCGTCGCCGCTGCAGCGCCAGATCGAGGACTTCGAGCGGGCCTTCCGCGCCGATCCGCGCCGGCGCCGCCAGGCGGCGGGCAGCCGCTCCACCTGGAGCGGCGCCTACCGCCCCTATCTGCGCCGCCTGCTGCGGCACGGGGCCGGCCAGGGCAATGGGGAAGCACTCTCCAGCGGCCTGCTGGAGGCGGTGCTGGAGAGCTTCGAGCCCGCCTCCAGCGCCCGCCAGCGCTGCGGCATCGCCCTGGCCGCCCTGGCCCGCCACCACGGCCTGCCGCTGCCGGAGGACTGGGGCGAACGCGCCGGCGGCTACGGCCTGCACGCGGCCCGCTTCCGCCGCCTGCCCAGCGACGGCCAGATCCTCTCCCTGCTGGAGCAGATCCCCAGCGCCCCCTGGCGGCTGGCCTACGGGCTGATGGCCACCTACGGGCTGCGCAACCACGAGGTGTTTTTCTGCGACCTCTCCGCCCTCGCCCCCGGGGGTGATCAGGTGATCCGGGTGCTGCCCGGCACCAAGACCGGTGAGCACCAGGTGTGGCCGTTTCAGCCGGAGTGGGTGGAGCACTTCGGCCTGGAGCGCCTGGGGCTGGATCCCACCGCCCTGCCGCCGGTGCGCACCGACCTGCGCCACACCACCCTGCGCCAGGCGGGGCGGCGCGTCGCCGAGCAGTTCCGCCGCTACGGGCTGCCGATCACGCCCTACGACCTGCGCCACGCCTGGGCGGTGCGCACCATCCACATCGGCCTGCCCGACACCGTGGCGGCGCGGATGATGGGGCATTCGGTGGCCATCCACACCCGCACCTATCACCACTGGATCACCCGCCGCGACCAGCAGCAGGCGGTGGACGCGGCCCTGGCCCGCCGGCGGGTGGCCTGATGCCGCCAGAGTGGGATCTCCCTCCGTCGCCAGCCCTTGAGCGCCACTCCCCCCCCGGCCAGCCCCGCGGGCCCGGATCCGGCCCCCCACCCCCTTGACCGCGCCGCCGAGGAGCTCGGGCCCGGCGGATCGCTGGCGCCGGAGCGGGACGCCGAGGCCTACCGGCGGCGCATGGAACGCCGCCGCGAGGTGCAACGCCAACGGGTGGGCGAGCGCAACCTGGAGAAGGGTCTGGTGCTGGTGTTCACCGGCGACGGCAAGGGCAAGACCACGGCCGCCCTGGGCCTGGTGTTGCGCACCCTCGGCCACGGCGAGCGGGTGGCGGTGCTGCAGTTCATCAAGGGGGGCTGGCAGCCCGGCGAGGCCAAGGCGCTGGCCCTGTTCGGCGAGGCGCTCCACTGGCATGCCCTCGGCGAGGGCTTCACCTGGGAAACCCAGGACCGGGAACGGGACCGGCAGGTGGTGCAGGCCGCCTGGGAGCGGTCCCTGGCCTACCTGGAGGATCCCGGCTGCCGGTTGGTGGTGCTCGATGAGGTGAACGTGGCCCTGAAGCTCGGCTACCTGGAGGTGGAGCAGGTGCTGGAGGGTCTGGAGCGCCGCCCGGCGCTCACCCATGTGGCCCTCACCGGTCGGGGAGCCCCACCGGCCCTGCTGGAGCGGGCCGATCTGGTGACGGAGATGCGCCAGATCCGCCATCCCTTCCGGGAGCAGGGGGTGCGGGCGCAGGCCGGGATCGAGTACTGAGGCTGGTGGCCCTTGCCAGGGCGGCGCTCAACCCAGGTCGTCCTGCAGCCGGGCCAGGCTGCTGACCAGCAGCGACAGACCGCTGACCAGCAGGGCGCGGTGCAGTTCGGGTTCGGCCCACAGCTCCGGGTCCTGGCCGGCCCGCTCCAGGGCGGAGAGGGTGAGCCGGGCCAGAACCTCGCTGCTGCGGGTGGCGCGATCGCTCCCCATGGCCGCGGCTCCTCGTTAAGGATGTCCCGCAGGCAAGCGGCGCGGGGCTTCTGCCGCAAGGGGACGTGCGGGGATGGCCATGGAGCCCCTTGCTACTGTGCGGCCGATCCAGGCAGGCGAGCGGGACGACGCAGCACATGGCATACCGGCGCGTCCTTCTGAAGCTGAGCGGCGAAGCCCTGATGGGCGAGCAGGGCTACGGCATCGATCCGGCCATCGTCCACTCCATCGCCCGGGATGTGGCCGAGGTGGTGGCCGATGGCATTCAGCTGGCGATCGTGGTCGGCGGCGGCAACATCTTCCGGGGCCTCAAGGGCTCCGCCGCGGGGATGGACCGCGCCACTGCCGACTACGTCGGCATGCTGGCCACGGTGATGAATGCCATCACCCTGCAGGACGGCCTGGAGCGGGCCGGCATCCCCACCCGAGTGCAGAGCGCCATCTCGATGCAGGAGGTGGCCGAGCCCTACATCCGCCGCCGCGCCATCCGCCACATGGAGAAGGGCCGCGTGGTGATCTTCGCTGCGGGCACGGGCAATCCCTTCTTCACCACCGACACCACCGCCGCCCTGCGCGCCGCGGAGATCGGCGCCGATGTGGTGTTCAAGGCCACCAAGGTGGACGGGGTGTACGACAAGGATCCGGCCCGCTTCCCCGACGCGGTGCGCTACGAGAGCCTCACCTTCCTGGAGGTGCTGAGCAGCGAGCTGGAGGTGATGGATGGCACCGCCATCGCCCTCTGCAAGGACAACGCGATCCCGATCGTGGTCTTCGACCTGTTCGGCGCGGGCAACATCGGCCGGGCCGTCGCCGGCGAACCGATCGGCACGAGCATCGTGCCGGCCCGCTGAGCTTCACCCTCCCCCCATCCCTACACCCTCTCCCTCCGCCATGGACCTGGAAGCCAGCATGCGCAAGTCGTTGGAAGCCACCCAGCGCACCTTCAACACGATCCGCACCGGCCGCGCCAACCCCTCCCTGCTGGACAAGATCAGCGTGGAGTACTACGGCGCCGAGACGCCGCTGAAATCGCTGGCGACGATCTCCACGCCCGATTCCCAGACGATCCAGATCCAACCCTTCGACGGCGGCTCCCTCAACCTGATCGAAAAGGCAATCAGCATGAGCGACCTCGGCCTCACCTGCAACAACGACGGCCGCACGATCCGCATCAACATCCCACCCCTCACCGAGGACCGCCGCAAGGATCTCTGCAAGCTCGCCGCCAAGTACGCCGAGGAGGGCAAGGTGGCCCTGCGCAACCTGCGCCGCGACGGCATCGATCGCATCAAGAAACAGGAGAAGGAGGGCGAGCTCTCCGAAGATCAGAGCCGCGACGAGCAGGAGAAGGTGCAGAAGCTCACCGACCGCTTCATCAGCGAGCTGGAGAAGCAACTGGCCGCCAAGGAAGCCGACATCCTCAAGGTGTGAGGCAGGCGCTTGAGCGACGCCGATGTGATCGTGATCGGGGCGGGGCCGGCCGGTGGCGCCGCCGCCTTCCACCTGGCCGCCCGGGGTCGCCGCGTGCTGCTGCTGGAGGCCCGCGACGCCGGGCTGGGCAAGCCCTGCGGCGGCGGCATGGCCGCCTCGATGCAGCGTTGGTTCCCCTTCGACCTGAGCCCGGCGGTGGATCAGGTGATCGGCCGCGTGCGCTTCACCTGGTGCCTCGCCGATCCGGTCACCGCCGAGCTGCCCGGGGATGCGCCCTTCTGGATCTGCCGCCGGGCGGTGCTCGATGCCTTCCTGGCGGAGCGGGCGGTGGAAGCGGGGGCGGAGCTGCGGCGGGGAGCCCGGGCGCTCGATCTGCGGCGGGGGGACGAAGGCCTCTGGCAGGTGGGGCTGGCCGGCGGAGAGGCGTTGTGGGCACGGGCCGTGGTGATCGCTGATGGCTCCGCCTCCCCCTTCCCCGCCGCCCTGGGGCTAGGCCCGGCACGGCCCCGCTACGCCGCCACGGTTTCGGTGGAGGTGGAGGCCGAGGTGGCGGAGCCCGACACGGCCCGCTTCGAGTTCGGCCTGGTGCACCACGGGTTCTGCTGGGCCTTCCCCCGGCGCGGCGGCTACAGCATCGGCGTGGGCACCTTCATCGGCCAGCAGGAGGCCGACGGCGAGGCGGTGCTCTCCCAGCTGCTGCCCAGCCTCGGGGTGGCGCCGGAGCGGGGGGAGCGGGTGCGCGGCCGGCTGCGGGTGTGGGACGGCCACCATCCCCTGCACGGCCCCGGCCTGGTGGCCGTTGGGGATGCCGCCTCCCTCTGCGATCCCTTTCTGGCGGAGGGGCTGCGGCCATCGCTGATGAGCGGCTGCCGGGCCGCGGAAGCCCTCGATGGCTGGCTGGGCGGCGATGGGGGCGCCTTGGCGGGCTACAGCCAGCGGATGCGCCAGGATTGGGGGGAGTCGATGGCCTGGGGGCGGCGCATCGCCCAGGTGTTCTACCGGGTGCCGAAGGTGGGATACCAACTGGGGGTCAAGCGCCCGACCGCACCCCAGCGCATCGCCCAGATCCTCTCGGGCGAGATGGGCTATGGCGACATCGCCCAGCGGGTGATCCGACGCCTGCTCTTCCAGCGGGGCTGAGGCCCCTCAGGCGCGGGTGCAGTCCTTGAGGTCGCGCAGGCGTTGATCGATCGAGGCCAACAGTTCGATGGCGAACATCGGCGCCTCCTGCACCGCGAACAGGAACTTCTCCCGGTTCATCACCAGCAGCCGGCAGGGGGTGAGGGCGCGGGCGTTGCCGTAGCGGCGGTGGTCCTGGGTGACGAGGGCACCGGCGCCGAACACTTCGCCGGCCTGCAGGATTTCGTGGTTGCGGCCGTCATTCCAGTTCAGCTCCACGGTGCCGGTGAGCAGGCCGAACATGCAGTCGCCGGCTTCGCCGGCCCGGAAGATCAGGGTGTCGGGCTCCACATCAATCACCTCACCCTTGCTGGCCAGGGCGCGCATGGTGTCCAGAGTGTTCATGGCAAGCAGGGGTCAGCGGCTGATGGCCAGGGCAGCCCCCAGACCGCCGCGCACATCCTCGGGGGCCAGCCGGCCATCCTTGTCGGTGTCGAGGGCATCGAACACCGCATCGCTGCCCAGCCACTCCTCTCGGGTGATGCAGCCGTCGCCGTCGAGGTCGTTGAGCAGGAAGATCTCGTGCACCGCATGGGTGAAGGCCGCTCCGCCCTCCAGTTCCGCCAGGCGATGGGCCAACTGGGCTTCAAGGGTTTCGATCGCCTTGCTGAAGCCGCGGATGCCCTCGTCGAGTTTGTCGCTGGCCATCGCATCCTCGGTCATCATCGCCTCAAAGAGCGGCTGGTCGATGTGGATCTGCTCCTGGGTGGGGCCGGGATCAAAGGGGTTGAGGCGGCGCTGCAGCTCGCCAGCGGTGCTGCGCAGTTCATCCATCAGGGCCGGCGAGATGGTGAGCAGATCGCAGCCCGCCAGCTCAATGATCTCGTCGATATTGCGGAAGCTGGCCCCCATCACCTCGGTTTTATAGCCGTAGGTTTTGAAGTAGTTGAAGATCTTCGTCACTGAAATCACGCCCGGATCCTCAGGGCCTGGATAACTGTCGCGACCGCTGTGCTTCTTGTACCAGTCGAGGATGCGACCCACAAAGGGGGAGATCAAGGTGGCGCCAGCCTCGGCGCAGGCCACCGCCTGGGCGAAACCGAAGAGCAGCGTGAGGTTGCAGTGGATGCCCTCCTTCTCCAGCTGCTCGGCGGCCCGGATGCCCTGCCAGGTGGAAGCGATCTTGATCAGCACCCGCTCGTTGCCGATGCCGACGGCGTTGTAAAGGCCGATCAGCTTGCGGGCCTTGGCGATGGTGGCCTCGGTGTCGTAGCTGAGACGGGCATCCACCTCGGTGGAGACGCGACCGGGCACGATCTTGAGAATTTCCCTTCCGAAGATCACGCTGATCTCATCGATCGCCTCGGCGACCACCTCATCGGCTCCGGCCTCACTGCCGAGCAGGGTCCGGGAGTCCTGGAGGGAGCGATCGATCAGCTCCTGATACGTGGGGATCTGGGTGGCCGCCAGGATCAGGGAGGGATTGGTGGTGGCATCCCGCGGGGTGAATTGCCGGATGGCGTCGATATCACCGGTGTCGGCCACCACCACGGTCATGGCGGCGAGTTGATCGAGCAGGTTGGCCATCGCGGGGGCAGTCGCCGGGGGTGGGAGGAAGCAGACCCTTTGTGGCAACGCTAGCCAGGGAAGTCAGGGACTTCCTGCGCGGGTGGAACGATTGCGGGAATGAGCACAAGCCAAGGACGGCTGCTGCTCTCCCTCGGTGGCCGCTGATGAGGGGCAGGGCCGCTGATCAGGGGGAAGTCCGCTTCGACGGGGCGGTGGCGATCGGCAGGCTTGGGGGGATCTTCTCGATCACCAGCAGGGCCTCCACGATCTGGCGGGCAACCGGAACGGCCACGGTGGAGCCGTAGGCGTTGCCACCCTGGGGCTCATCCACCACCACCAGCACCACATAGCGGGGGTCTTCGATCGGCAGCACGGCCACAAAACTGCAGATGCGGGCGCCCGGGATGTAGATGCCGTTGTGGGCCTTCTGGGCGGTGCCGGTCTTGCCGCCGAGGCGATAGCCGGGGATCTGCAGCCCCTTGCCGCTGCCCTTCTGCACCACGGTCTCCAGCCAGCCGATCACGGTGCGGGTCACCTTCGGATCGAGCAGCTGCACGCCGCTGGGGGAGCCGGAGCTGGCCAGGGCATCACCGGAGCGCAGGCCGCGGGTGATGTGGGGGCTGACCAGACGACCGCCGTTGGCGAGCATGGCGTGGAGCTGCAGCAGCTTCAGCGGCGTCAGCGAGAAGCCCTGGCCGAAGGCGGCGGTGGCCGGTTCGATCGCCCCGCCCACGAATTCGGCCTTGCCCTTCAACTGGCCCGCCACCGCTCCGGGCAGATCGGTGTCCGGCACATCGTCGATGCCCAGGGTATGGAGCCAGGTCCAGAAGCGGTCGCGCTTCATGTGCGCCATCGTTTGCACCATCGCCACGTTGCTCGACACCTGCAGCACCGTGGGGAAATCGATCACGCCATTGGCGCGGCGGTCGGCATTGAAGATGGGCCAACCGCCGATTGTGAGCTGGCCGACGTCGTTGGCGGTCCCGGTCGGCTCGATCACCTTGTCCTGCAGGGCCATGGCCAGGTTGATCGGCTTGAAGGTGGAGCCGGGCTCATAAAGATCCTGCACCGACCACTCGCGGAACAGGCCGGGGTTGTAGGACCAGAAGCGATTGGGGTCGTAGGTGGGGGTGGAGGCCAGGGCCAGCATCTCGCCCGTCCGGGCATCCATCACCAGGGCGGCACCCCGCTTGGCGCTCCATTGCTTCACCTGCTTGGCCAGGGCGGTCTGGGCGACCTGCTGCAGGCGCGCGTCGAGGGTGAGCTGCAGGCGCAGGTCGTCGCCGTAGAGGGAGCCGGCACGGATGCCATCGGGCAGGGGGGTGCCATCGGCGCCGCGCCGCATGCTGAAGGTGGTCTCGTGGCGCTGCAGATCGCGGTCGCGGCTCTGCTCCAGGCCGGCCTGGGGAACACGCTCCAGGCTGAGGAAGCCCACCACATTGGCGAACAGCTGACCCTGGGGGTAAATCCGCTGGGGGTAGGCCTGCAGGTCAAGGCCGCTGATCTGAAGATCCCGCACCCGCTGGGCGGTCTCGGGGTCGAGGTTGTCGGCCAGCTTGATGCCGCTGGAGCGGTGGCCCATGGCCCGCACCAGCTGCTCACGGGGCCGGGCGAGCACCGCGGCCAGCCGGCTGGCGGCCTCGTCCGGACGGCGGACCCGCTGGGGGTCGTCGCCGGGGAAGTTGAAGTAGCGGGGGTGGGCCCAGAGGGTGAAGCGTTCTTCATCCAGGGCGACGAGGGTGCCCTGGCGGTCGACGATCGTGCGCCGGGTCCCCAACGGCTTGATCGCATGGGTCTGGAAGGAACGGGCCCGGGCCTGCAGTTCATCGCCCTGCACCAGTTGCAACCAGGCCAGGCGCGTGGCCAGGCCCCCCAGCGCCAGGCAAAGCAGGCTGAACACCGCCAGCATCCGGCCCCGGGGCAGGGGCTGGATGTGGGGAGACCGGGGTCGTCCGGACAGGCCCGAAGTCGGCACGCGGGTCGTAGTGGCGCGGGATGCCGAGCGACCGGCACCGCCGGGGGGATGGCGACGGGTAGGGGAGCCGCCCATCGGCTCAGAAACCCGCCGGGATGCGCCGCAGCTGGATGCCAGCCAGCAGGGGCTGGGGCGCCCGGACCGCAGCGGCGCGGGGTTCGAGGAGATGGATCAGCTTCTCGCTGCTCGTGGGCACCAGTTGGCCGGGACGGCGCACGGCGCTGATGTGGTGCTGCTCCAGGACGGCGGCCGATTCCTGCAGACGATGCTGCAGCGCCTTGGTGGCTTCCAGATCGGTGAAGCTGGTCGCCCAGCGGCTCTGCCAGTGGAGGGTGAGGGCACTCAGACCCAGCATCGAGACTCCAAGACCCACCAGGCTGCCCGTGGCCAGACGGTGCAGAGCGGCTAACCAGGGGGCCTGGCGCTCAATCGGCCGGGCGGCGAAGGAGCCCTGCAGCAGACGCATGGCCTCGCCGCGGGCCTCCCGTCGGCGGTGGGAGCGGGACACACCGGCGCGGCGCGTGGCAGGGGCGGGTCGGGAGGCGTCCGCGTGGAAGGTGGCGACCAAGGGACTGGAGACGTTCTGCGCAAGTGAACCACCCATCGGTGGCGTCAGCAAGCGGCGAGGCCGGCGAAAAGGACACCACCGGTGCCGCCAGGCCATCAGTCCGCGAGCAGCACCAGGTTCAGAAAGGTCAGGCCATTCCAGAGGGCATGCATCAGCACACACGGCAGCAGCCGCCCGCTCTGCCAGCGGAGCCAGCCCAGGCCGATGGCCAGAACGAACAGTGGCACGAGCTCCCCCAGGCTCAGATGGGCGGCCGCAAACACCGCGGCGCTCACCACCACGGCCCGCACCCCCCCCAGCTGCCGCCCCAGCACCGGCAGGAGCACGCCGCGGAAGAGGGTTTCCTCGAACAGCGGCGCCAGCACGGTCGCCGTCAGGCCAAAGCAGGCCAGGGCGAGGGGATCGGCACTGGTGAGCACCATGTCGAGCAGGGGATTGCTTCCCCCCGGATCCCCCAGGATCAGCTCCACCAGCCAGCTGCTCAGGGCCACCAGCGGCAGCACCATCAGCACCACGGCCAGCGCCTGGCCGAAGGCCGTGGCCAGCGGCTGCGGCTGCCACTGCAGCCAGCCCCCCTCCGGGCGGGGGCCGGCGCTTGGCAGCATCCAGACCAGGATCAGCAGCGGCGCCACCATCAGCCCCAGGTAGAGCACGAGCACCTGCAGCCCCTGGGCCAGGGCCGGCGCCAGCGCCAGCCTCTCCAGGGACGGCCCGATCAGCAGCCAGGCGAGCTCGGGGATCACCTTGCCCAGAACCATGAATCCCCCCGCGATCAGGAGGGTCACATCCACCAGGGAGAGGGGCGGTCCCCGCAGCGGCGGCGGCGGCGGCGGGGCGCGACCGCTCAGCTGCAGCCAGAGGCGGCGCAGCAGCAGCAGCACCCCCGCCCCGACGAGCAGCACCGGCAACACGCTCACCCCGAGCAGGACGATCACAAAGCGGCCCGATTGGGCAGCGGCCGGGCAGGCGCTCCGGGGACCGCCCAGCTGCTCGCAGCTCAGCTGACGCAACAACGGCGAAGCCCCCCAGGGCTCGAGCAAGCGGCGCTGCTCCTCGGGGGGGTGGCGGCGGCCATCCAGGAGGGCCTGGAGCAGGGGGCGGCGCGGCGCATCCACCCGTTCCACCAGATCCGCCAACTGCCGCTCCGCCGCAGCGGCCTGATCAGCGGCGGCGGGATCGCCACGGCGCAACAGGGCCAGCTTGAGGCGCTGCGCCGCCGGCGCCGGCAGATCTGAGACGTCCATCTGGCGCTGCAGCTCCCCGGCCAGCTCCGTGCGGGGGTCCGCGCCGATCAGGGCCTGACTCAGGCCTGCGGGCACCACCTCGTCGACGAGGGTCGCCAGCTCCAGCTGGCGGAGGCTGAGGGAATCGACGACGGAAGGTCGCTCCAGGCTGTCCAGGAACCCAGCGATCCAGAGCCAGCCGCTGAGCAGCAGGCTGAGCAGGGCGAGGGATTTCTTCCAGGCTGGGGCGGGGGAGCCTGCTGCTCCGGGGGGCCCGGGGGGGGGGCGCTTGTTGGGATCGCTGCCGGAGGCCTGCAAGGGGCGCCATCGGAGAGGTCTTGATTCTGTCGTTCCGCCGCCGATGGCCCGGGGAAGCGCCCCGGAGGCGCTCAAATAGGATTGGGACGCCCGTGGCGCAAGGCCTGTGCCCCTCCGCATCGTGCTGGTCCGCCACGGGCTGAGCAGCTTCAACCTGGAGCGCCGCATCCAGGGCAGGGACGACCTCTCCTCGCTCACGGAGGAGGGAGTGGAGCAGGCCCGGCAGGCCGGCGATGCCCTGGCCGGCCTGCCCTTTGCCGCGGTCTACAGCTCCCCCCTGCGGCGGGCCCGCCATACCGCCGAGGCCCTGCTGGAGTGCCAGGGCAAGGGCTTGACGGCCCTGTTCGACGACGACCTGCTGGAAATCGATCTGGCCCCCTGGACAGGCCTGCGGGTGGACGAGCTGCGGGATCGGGATCCGCAGGGGGAGAGGCTCTGGCGCCAGGCCCCCGAGCAGCTGGAGCTGCAGCGGCCCGACGGCAGCCCCTACCGGCCGGTGCCCGAGCTGATGGAGCAGGCCGGCCGCTTCCTCTCAGGTCTGCTGGAGCGCCACGCCACCCACCTCGATCCGGCCGCCCCCTCCGGCACCGTGCTGGTGGTGGCCCACAACGCCATCCTGCGCTGTCTGGTGCTGCGGATGCTCGGGCTGCCTGCCGCCGCCTTCCGGCGGCTGCGGCTCGACAACGCCTCGATCTCGGTGCTCAACCTCAGCCGCCGCAGCGATGGCCCGCTGGAGGTGCAGATCGAATCCCTGAACACCGTTGCCCACCTCGGCCGGTCCCTGCCGCCGCCAGGCCCCGGCCCGCGCCTGCTGCTCGTCCGCCACGGTGAAACCGACTGGAACCGGGAGGGCCGCTTCCAGGGCCAGATCGACATCCCCCTCAACGACAACGGCCTCGCCCAGGCGGAAGCGGCACGCCGCTTCCTGGCCGATGTACCGATCCAGCGGGCCTGGTCGAGCGTGATGGCCCGACCGCGCCGCACCGCCGAGGTGATCCTGGAGTCCCATCCCGAGATCGAGCTGGCGGTCAGCGAGGGACTGGTGGAGATCGGCCATGGCCTCTGGGAGGGGCGGCTGGAGCGGGAGATCGCCGCCGACTGGCCCCAGCTGCTGGCCGACTGGAAGGTGGCCCCCCACACCGTGCAGATGCCGGAGGGGGAAACGATCCACGATGTCTGGGAGCGGGCGCTCCGCTCCTGGGAGGGGATCGCCCGCAGCCTGGAGGATGGCCAGACCGGCCTGGTGGTCGCCCACGATGCCGTCAACAAGACCATCCTCTGCGCCTTGCTGGGTCTGGGCCCGGCGGACATCTGGGCGGTGAAGCAGGGCAACGGCGGCGTCACGGTGGTGGATTACCCCCACGGCCCCGGAGGCGGCCCGGTGGTGGCCTGCCTGAATCTCACCCACCACCTCGGCGGCGTGCTCGACCAGACCGCCGCCGGCGCCCTCTGAGCGATGGCCAGCCTCCGGAGCCGATCCCAGCCGCGCCCCCTGCGGCTGCGGGGTCTCACCCTGCTGGAGGGCCCCGACCATCCACCCCGGCTCGCCGATGTGCTGGTGGATGCCGAGGGGGGAACCCTGCTCCAGCTCTCCCCAGCGGCGGCCGAGAGCGGGACGGCGCTGGAGATCGATGCCAGCGGCTGCTGGCTGGGCCCGCCGCTGGTGGATCCCCACAGCGTGCTGGAGGAACCGGTTCTGGGGCGGGCCGAAACCCTCTCCAGCCTGGCGGCGGCGGCCGTGGCCGGCGGCTTCGGCACCGTCGCCCTGCTTCCCTGGGGCCAGGGGTGGCGAGACCGGCCCGAGCGGCTGACGCTGCGTTGGCCCGATCCCCTGCAGCTGGCCCTCTGGGGCAGCTTCAGCCGCGAGGGCGCCGATGGGGAACTGGCCGCCCACGGTGATCAGGTGGCCGCCGGCGCCGTGGGGCTGGCCTGCGGCGACAGCCTGCCCCCCCTGTCGCTCTTGGAGCGGGGCCTCTGCCTGGCCGAGATGGGGAACGCCCCGGTGCTGGTGGCCCCCCGGGACCGGTCCCTGGCCAGCCGCGGCTTTGTGCGCGAGCGAGTGGAGACGCTGCGGGTGGGCTGGCCGCCGGATCCGGTGCTGAGCGAAACCCTGCCGCTCCAGACCCTGCTGGCCCTGGCGGCCAGCGCCGGCGGGGGCAACCTGCGCCTGATGAATCTCTCCACCGCTGAAGGGGTGGCGCTGCTGCGAACCTGCCCCCAGCCGCCACCGGCCACGGTCTGCTGGTGGCACCTGCTGGCCGACAGCGGCCGGCTCGATCCGGCCGACGAGGGCTGGCGGCTGGTGCCCTCCCTGGGGGGCCCCACCGACCGGGAGGCCCTGATCGACGCCCTCGCCGAGGGGGTGATCCCCGCCGTGGCGATCCACCACCAGCCGCTGGACGCGGAGGAGCAGCTGTTGCCCCTCGATCAGCGCCGCCCCGGGGTGGCGGGCCATGGCCCGGCCCTGGGCCTGCTCTGGCAGGAGCTGGTGGGGCGCCGGGGCTGGCCTGGGAAGCGGCTGTGGGAGCGTCTCTGCTGGGGGCCGGCGGCGTTCCTGGGCCTCGAGCCGGAAGGGCTGGCGGTGGGCAGCCGCCGCTGGATCCTGTTTGATCCCAGGGCAGAGCACCGCTGGAGGGGGCCCTCCCTGGCCGCCAATCAACCCTGGCCAGCGGGGCCCCTGCCCGGCAAGGTGGTGGCCAGTGGCCTCAACGCCCCGGCGGAATGGTGTTTCCCAGACCTCCCACCGCATTGAAGGGATAAAAGCGCCAGAAGGCCCGACCGATGATCTCGGAATCGGGCAGGAAGGGTCCGCCGGGCCAGAAGCGACCATCCCAGCTGTTGGCCCGGTTGTCGCCGAGCACCAGCACGTGACCGGTCGGCACCGTCACATCCAGGGTGCGGCAGGGGCCCATCCCCTGGCGGTCGACGGGGCAGAAATTGCGGACGTAGGGCTCGAGCAGGGGGGCGTTGTTGATGCGCACGCGGCCGCGGGGATCAACGGCCACCCGCTCCCCCGGCAGACCGACCACCCGCTTGATATAGGCATCGCAGGCGGGGTTCTGCACGCTGGGCAGGGAGCCGATGAAGGGCAGGTTGACCAGCAGGCAGCCCAGCGGACCCACCCGGTTCTGGGCGGCCAGAGTGGGATCGAAATGGTGCGGGGCGTGGAACACCACGACTTCCCCCCGCCGTGGGGGCCGGTTGCGGTAACTGAGCTTCTCCACCAGCAGCCGGTCCTGGATCTGGAGGCCCGGAAGCATCGAACCGGAGGGGATGTAGCGCGCCTCGAGCAGGAACTGGCGGATGGCCAGCGCCGCCGCCAGGGTGAGCAGCACGCTGCGCCAGAACACCCAGGGGCTTTCCTCCGCGGGCTGCCCGGAGCGGGTGTGGGGTTCCGGGGATGTCAAGGCAGGCGCGCGGCAGCGGGATCAAACGCCAGGCAGATTAGGCAGGCGTCCGCCCCGGGGTCCGATGACTCGTCCGCGCTGGCACGAGGCCCTGCCCCGGCCGGCAAGCCGGATCGGTCGGCATTGGGACCGATTCGTGGCGCTCTGGGCGGCGCTCAACCTGCTGTGGGTGGGCTTCGATCTCACGTACATCCCCCTGCGCACCTTCTGGCGGCAGCGCAATCTCTACCCGATCCCCTCGGTGCCCCTGGTCGTGCCGCTCACCGGCCTGCCGGACATCACCCCGTGGGTCGATCCGATCAAGGGGATCGCCCCGCACCGGGACACCCAGGCCTGGCTCGACCACTTCCGGCTGCTGGACGCGGCCATGGCCGACCATCAGCCCGGGATGGCGCTGTCGCCCCTGCAACAACGGTTGCTGGCGGAGCAGCTGGCCGCCACCCGCGAAATGATCGACACCGATCCCTTCGCCGCCTCCAACGCCTCGGGCACCCTCGAGAAGATCAAGAACCGCCTGCGCGAGCGGGTCGATGGCCATCGCCGCGGCTCCGCCAAGGAGGCCTCCGCCACCCTGCTGGGCCCGTCGTGGCTCACCACCCGAGGCTGGCAGGAGGAGCGTCGCTTCTGGAGCCAGCTGGTGCTGCCCCTGGTGGACACCAACTACTGGCGATCGATCGATGAGAACGGCCGACCCACCGATCACTTCTGGCGCTACGACCTGCTGCTGTTCCAGAGCGTCATCGTCTTCGACATCCTGTTGCGGGCCTACCGGCTGCGGCGGCGCCTGCCGGGCCTGAGCTGGCGGGAGGCGTTGCTGCGCCGCTGGATCGATCTGCCGCTGCTGCTGCCCTTCTGGCGCTGGTTGCGGATCGTGCCGGTCACCGAGCGGCTGCAGTCCAGTGGCCTGATCTCGGTGGAGCCGCTGCGGGCGGTGATCAGTCGCGGTGTCGTCGCCCTGCTGGCGGTGGAGCTGTTCGAGGTGCTCGCCCTGCAGCTGATCGATGGACTGCAGGGGCTGATCCGCTCCCGGCGCTGGCCGGCCCGGATCCGCTCCCTGCGCAGCCACCAGACGGTGATCAACCACGACGAGCAGGAGCTGGTGGAGCTGGTGCGCGTCTGGGCGCCCCTGCTGCTCGGCCAGGTGGCGCCGCGCCTGGCACCGGAGCTGCAGGGGCTGCTCGGCCATGCCCTCGGCCAGAGCCTGCAGACCACGGTGGTGCCACCGCCGCTGCGGCAGCTGGAGCCGCTGCTGCGCATGGAGCAGGGTCTGGCCCGCCAGCTGGCCGGCGGCATGGTGGAGAGCCTTCTGGATCTGAGCCGGGGCACCGGCGAGCGGCTCAGCCGCCGCGATGACCAGCAACTGCAACTGCTGCAGCGCTGCATCGATCGCTTCTGGGAGGAGCTGGCGGTGGCCCTGGAGAACGGGCCGGTGCTCGAGCGCTCCCAGCAGCTGCTCTGCGCGGCACTGGAGGAGCTCAAGCGCACCTATCTAAGCCAGATCAGCCGGGCCGGGATCGGCGGCCTGATCGAGGAGCTGGATCAGCTGATGGTGCGGCCGGACGGGGGCGTCAACCCAGCAGCTCCTGCCACTCCTCCGCACGGAAGCCCGTGACGATGCGGCCGTCGGCGGCGATCAGGAAGGGGCGCTTCACCAGGCGCCCATCCTGGGCCAGGGCGGCCAACGCCTCGTCGTCGGCCATCGCCTTGATGGCCGCCGCGCCCAACGCTCGGTAGCTCTGGCCACTGGTGTTGAACAGGCGCGCCCGACCAAGCTGCAGCAATGCCGCCTTCAGCTCCTCGAGGCTGGGAGGCTGGCGCGTGATGTCGATCACATCAACGTCGCGGTTGCGCTCCCGCAACCAGGAACTCGCCTTGCGGCAGGTGCCGCAGGCGGGGTAGGCGTAAAGACGGGGAATGGCGCGCAGCGGCGGAGGGGGGGCAGCCAAGGACCGGTTTACTTGCGACCCACCAGGGCCTTGAGGGCGCCGACCAGGCTGTTGGATCCCTTGCCGACGGCTTCCACGGGGCGAGTGCGCACCGTCACGTCGCCGTTGACGGTGGTGCGACAGCTCAGACGGTAGTTGGCGGGCCGATCAGCCAGGTAGACCTCCTCCACGTCGCTGCGGGGCGAGAGGTTGCGTTCCCCCTCCAGCACTTCCATCACGCAGGTGCCGCACTGGCCGAGGCCACCGCAGTTGTTGAGATTGTTGAGCCCGGTGTAGGGGTTGACCCCGGCGTCGAGAGCGGCCTTGCGCAGGTTGGCGCCCTCGATGCAGCCGACCTGCTGGCCTTCGCGTTCGAAACGGATGGTGGGCACGCGACTCGGGTGGATTGGCCTGGCCAACTTACGGCACTCCCCCCGCCCCTGCCTACGATCCCCCCATCAGCCCTGGTTCGCCGGACCGTGTCTCCCCCCGAACCGCTCCCACCGGCCCCGACGGAAGCGAACGCCCCCGGCAGCGGCTACGACCTGGTGGCGCAGCAGCTCATCCCTGGCTACGCCAGCCTGGCCCGTCTGGCGGTCGCCCTGCTGGCCGCCTCCCCCCTGGCCTCAGAGGCGGGGGCCTCCGTGCTGGTGGCGGGCTGTGGCACCGGCGCCGAGCTCCTGGCGGCGCGGGAGCAGCGGCCTGACTGGCGGCTGACGGCCCTCGATCCCTCCGCCGAGATGCTGGCGATCGCCCGCTCGCGCCTGGGGGAGGGCTCCGGGGTCGACTGGCGGCAGGCCGCCGTGGAGGATCTCAGCGGCGATGCCAGCTTCGCCGGAGCCCTTTCGGTGCTGGTGCTGCAATCCCTGCCCGATGACGGCCCCAAGTTGGCGTTCCTCACCGCCTTGGCCCGCAGCCTGCGGCCGGGCGGTCAGCTCGTGCTCGTCGATCTGATGCGCCCCCCCGTTTCGCCGCTGCAGGGCCAGATGGAGGCCGCCTGGCTGGGGTTCCAGCGCGCCAGCGGTGTGGGCGAGTCAGCCGAAGCGCTGTCACGGCTGGCCGGTGGTCTGCACCCGATCGGCCTGGCACGGCTCACGGCCCTGGTGAACGCGGCTGGCTTCAGTGATCCTGCGATCGTGTTTCAGGCCCTGGATGTGGGGGGATTCCTGCTGCAGCGGCGCAACGAGGGATCAGGGGGCCAGGGCAGCGGCGGGGCCGGGCTCGATGGCTCGTGAGCGGCTGAGCGCCGTGCTGGCGGGGCGTTGCCCGAGCTTGCTGGAGGACTCCACCGGGGTGGTGACCACCGCGAGAATCGGCACCAGCAGCGTGATCAAGGCGAGGGAAGCTCCCAGCAAGGCGGCGATGGGCTCGGCCAGGGGGTCAGCGTTCGCGTCAATCTCCCGGGCAGGCGGGGGAGAAGCAAGGCGATGGCCAGGACTCTCGGGTTCCTCCCCGGAGTCGGAGGGGACTTCGGATCCGGAGCGATCCACCACAACAGGGTGACCGTCGATCCTGGCGGTCAGGGGGGTGGTGGCTCCAGAGCGTCCCGTCACGATGGGGAAGGGGGGACGGCTTCGGCGGGAGCGGGGGAGTGTGTAAGCCTGGTCCATAGGGCGGTGGTGGGCTCGGGCCGACCACCGGCAATGCGTTTGAGGATTGTAAATCAATCATGGCACCTTTGCCCTGGCCCGGCAGCGGCTGCGCCGGATTCAGGCCGCGGGGCGCGATCGATCGTGCTGCTGGCGGTGGGCGTCGAGGTCCGCGGGGGTGGGACCGGTGAGGTCGAGCTGGCGGCGGATGGCCCGCAGCTCCTCCAGGATCGAACCCAGCAGCTGCTGGGTGGCGGTGGAGGGGGAATTGAGCACTTCGACGGTCACCTCCTTGATCCGCAGGATGTCGCGGGCGAAACGGGCGACCTCGTGGGGGTGAAACATCAGCGGCTCCTTCAGGTCGCTGCGGTATTCAGGGTTGAGCTTGCGCGGGTTGAAAGGAGGATTGAGGTTGCGGGGATCCGTATTGGTATAGCGGTATACAGAAGCCCGGGAACGGTTCAGGGATTTCTGCACTTCTTCGATGCCGATCAACGAATCACCGCCCCCACTCTGGAGATCCACATTGGGGAAGCTGTCACCAGGCTGATCCTGTTGGCCGGGGGGGGAGACCGGCGCCGAAGTCTGCTGGGAGCCGTTCGTGGATCGAGTTGGCAATGACCCCGGCTGCGCGAGCATGTGATGAACTTCCAGATCAGTAACAGTCGGGGGACACTAGCAGAGGTCTTACCGAGACTGCCCTCGCCACAGCCGCCGTGCACCGGTTCCAGCAGCGTCCCCGGCGAAGCGGTGGTGATAGGGTCCCGATCCCTCTCTGACCTGCCGCCATGCGCGTCTCCCGCCTGATGCTGGTGACGTTGCGAGACGATCCGGCTGAAGCGGAAATCCCTTCCCACAAACTGCTGTTGCGCGCCGGCTACATCCGCCGCATCGCTTCCGGGGTCTACGCCTACCTGCCCCTGCTCTGGCGGGTGCTGCGCAAGGTTTCGGCCATCGTGCGGGAGGAGCTCGACGCCTGCGGTGCTCTCGAGACCCTGCTGCCCCAGCTGCAGCCGGCTGAGCTGTGGGAGCGCAGTGGTCGCTGGATGGGCTACACCGCCGGCGAGGGGATCATGTTTCACCTCGAGGATCGCCAGGGGCGCGCCCTGGGCCTCGGCCCCACCCATGAGGAGGTGATCACCGCCCTGGCCGCCGACCTGCTGCGCTCCTACCGACAGCTGCCGGTGAATCTCTATCAGATTCAGACAAAATTCCGCGATGAGATCCGGCCGCGCTTCGGGCTGATGCGCGGTCGCGAATTCATCATGAAGGATGGCTACTCCTTCCACGCCGACGAAGCCTGCCTGCGCCGCACCTACGCGGCCATGGATGGCGCCTATCGCCGCATCTTCGCCCGCTGCGGGCTGCGGGCCGTGGCCGTGGAGGCCGACAGCGGTGCCATTGGCGGTTCCGCCAGCCAGGAGTTCATGGTCACTGCGGAGGCCGGCGAAGACCTGATCCTGGCCAGCCCCGACGGCCGCTACGCCGCCAACCAGGAGCGGGCCATCTCCCTGCCGCCCGACCCCGTTCCCCTGACGGAGGCTGCCGGCGGCGCCAGCCCGACGGAGCTGGAGACCCCGAGCCAGAGCTCGATCGAGGCCCTCTGCGCCGCCCACGGGTTCGACCCCACCCAGATCGTCAAGGTGCTGCTGCTGCTGGCCCGCTTCGCCGACGGCAGCGTGCAGCCGCTGCTGGTGAGCCTGCGGGGTGACCAGCAGCTCAACGACGTGAAGCTGACCAACGCCGTGGCCGCCCGGGCGCCCGAGGGGGCCGGATCGGTGCTGGAGATCGCTCCCCTCGACGCTGAACGCTGCCGGCAGTGGCAGCTGGATCTCGCCCTGGCGGAGATCCCCTTCGGATACCTCGGTCCCGATCTCAGCATCTCCGGGGCAGCGACAGCCACCACCACCGGCCCGCTGCGCTCTTGTCTCCGTCTTGCCGACCCGACGGCCGTCCAGCTGGAGCGCTTTGTCTGTGGCGCGAATGTGGTGGATCGGCACCGGCTGGGGGCGCGCTGGAGCGATCTGGGAGGGGCACCGGAGAGCGTTGACCTGCGGGCCGCCCAGCCCGGGGACCGCTGCCTGCACGATTCCGCCCAGCGGCTGGAGGCCGCCCGCGGCATCGAGGTGGGCCACATCTTCCAGCTCGGCCGCAAATACTCCGAGGCGCTCGACGCCCGGTTCACCAATGAGTCGGGCGGCGAGGAAGCCCTGTGGATGGGCTGCTACGGGATCGGCGTGTCCCGGCTGGCCCAGGCGGCCGTCGAGCAGCACCACGACGGCGACGGCATCCGCTGGCCGGTGTCGATCGCCCCGTTTGAGGTGGTGGTGGTGATCGCCAGCGCCCAGGACCCCCAGCAGGTGGAGCTGGCGGAGCAGCTCTATGGCCAGCTCCAGGCCGCCGGGGTCGACGTCCTGCTGGACGACCGGGCCGAGCGGGCCGGCGTGAAATTCAAGGATGCCGATCTGATCGGCATCCCCTGGCGCCTGGTGGTCGGCCGCGGCGCCGCGTCGGGCCGGGTGGAGCTGGTGGAACGCCGCGCCCCGGACGCCCGCCTCGAACTGCCCAGCGCCGAAGCGCTGGATCGCCTGCTCGCCCTGCTGCCGGAGCAGCGCCGCGGCCTGCTGCCCGCCTAGGGCGGACGGAGCGCCCCCCCTAGGATCCCCGCATCACCCCCTGCGGGCCTTCTCCCTGCTCCTCCGCCATGGTCGCCTCCCTGCGCCGCGCCCTGTTCCGCCCCCTGCTGGCGCTCTGCCTGTGCCTGGTTCTCTCCCTGGGCCTCTCCGCCTGCAGTGCCAGCGGCACCGGCCTGAGCGGCAACTACGTGGATGACACCGTGCTGACGGCCCGGGCCCTGTTGACCACCATCGCCCAGCCCCAGGACGACCCCGCCCATGGGGAGAGTGAAGCGCGGGCGAAGGCCCTGATCAACGACTGGACCTCCCGCTACCGCCCCCGGGGCGACCTGCGCAACCTGCCGTCGTTCACCACGATGCAGACCGCCCTCAACTCCCTGGCCGGCCATTACGCCAATTACGCCAACCGCCCCCTGCCCGAGTCGCTGCGCAGCCGGCTGGAGAAGGAGCTGCGCAAGGCGGAAACCAGCGTCAGTCGCGGCGCCTGAAGGCGGCGGCGGCGGCACTTTGACGAACGGCACCTTCTTCTGAGAGGCTCGCTCCCTGTGCTTCCAGGCGGCTGATGGCCGCAGTGTCCTTGGCCAATGTTGTCGTCATCGGTGCACAGTGGGGCGACGAGGGGAAGGGGAAGATCACCGATCTGCTGAGCCGTTCCGCCGACGTGGTTGTCCGTTACCAGGGCGGAGTGAACGCCGGCCATACGATCGTCGTCGATGAGCGGGTGCTGAAGCTGCACCTGATCCCCTCCGGCATCCTCTACTCCGACACCATCTGCCTGATCGGCTCGGGCACGGTGGTGGACCCGAAGGTGATGCTTGCTGAGCTCGACACCCTTCTCAGCTTCGGCATTGATGTCTCCGGGCTGAAACTGGCCTCCACCGCCCATGTCACCATGCCGTACCACCGGCTGCTCGACCGGGCCATGGAGCAGCGTCGCGGCGACCGGCGCATCGGCACCACCGGCCGGGGCATCGGCCCCACCTACGCCGACAAGGCGGAGCGCAACGGCATCCGGGTGATCGACCTGCTGGAGGGCAGCCGCCTGCGGGATCGCCTGCTCGGCCCCCTGGCCGAGAAGAACGAACTGCTGCAGCGGGTCTACGGCGTCGATCCGCTCGATCCCGAGGCGGTGATCGAGGAGTACACCGGCTACGGCCAGCGGCTCGCTCCGCACGTGGTCGACTGCACCCGCACCATTCACGAGGCGGCCCGGGCCCGCCAGAACATTCTGTTCGAAGGGGCCCAGGGCACCCTGCTCGATCTCGACCACGGCACCTATCCCTACGTCACCTCCTCCAACCCGGTCTCGGGCGGTGCCTGCACCGGCGCCGGGGTGGGCCCCACCCTGATCGACCGGGTGATCGGCGTGGCCAAGGCCTACACCACCCGCGTCGGCGAGGGGCCGTTCCCCACCGAACTGCTGGGCAGCCTCAACGACCACCTCTGCGACCGGGGCGGGGAATTCGGCACCACCACCGGCCGGCGCCGGCGCTGCGGCTGGTTCGATGGCGTGATCGGCCGCTACGCGGTGATGGTCAACGGGCTCGACTGCCTGGCGATCACCAAACTCGATGTGCTCGATGAGCTCGATGAGATTCAGGTCTGTGTCGCCTACGAGCTGGAGGGCCAGCGGATCGATCACTTCCCCTGCAGCTCCGAAGACTTCGCCCGCTGCCAGCCCATCTTCGTGACCCTGCCCGGCTGGCAGTGCGCCACGGCGGACTGCCGCCACCTCGACGACCTGCCCGCCGCCGCCATGGCCTACCTCCGCTTCCTCGCCGAACTGATGGAGGTGCCGATCGCGATCGTCTCCGTCGGTGCCCAACGGGATCAGACGATTGTGGTGGAGGATCCGATCCATGGCCCCAAGCGGGCCCTGCTCAGCGCCTAAGCCCCGATTCTCTCCTGACCCCCACCCCCCACCTCCCCACGCCATGACCCCTGCCGAGAAAACCCTGGACGTCGTCGGCATCGGCAACGCCATCGTCGATGTGATCGTGCAGGCCGACGAGGCCTTCCTCGACGACCACGGGCTCACCAAGGGCACCATGGCCCTGGTGGACGAAGCCATGGCCGAGCGGCTCTACGCCAGTGTCGGCCCCGGACTCGAGACCTCCGGCGGCTCCGCCGCCAACACCCTCGCCGGCATCGCCCAGCTCGGCGGCCGGGCCGCCTTCATCGGCCGGGTGCGGGACGACCAGCTGGGGACGATCTTCAGCCACGACATCCGCTCGGTCGGCGCCCGCTTCGAAACCCCCGCCGCCACCGCCGGTCCGGCCACCGCCCGCTGCCTGATCCTGGTGACCCCGGATGCCCAGCGCACCATGTGCACCTATCTGGGCGCCTCGGTGGGCCTGGATCCGGACGACCTGGATCTCGAGCTGGTGCGCCAGGCCCGCGTGCTCTACCTCGAGGGCTACCTCTGGGACAGCGACGAGGCGAAGCGGGCCTTCCTGGCGGCCGCGGAGGTGGCCCGTGCCAGCGGCGGCGAGGTGGCCCTCTCCCTCTCCGATGCCTTCTGCGTCGACCGCCATCGCGAGAGCTTCCAGGAGCTGGTCGACGGCCATGTCGACATCCTGTTCGCCAACGAGATGGAGATCACCTCCCTCTACAAGGCCGACAGCTTCGAGCAGGCCGCCGCGGAGGTGCGTGGTCGCTGCCGCATCGCCGCCCTCACCCGCAGCGAACAGGGGTCGGTGCTGCTGAGCGGCGACGAGACGATCGCGATCGAGCCCTTCCGTCTCGGCGAGCTGGTGGACACCACGGGGGCCGGCGATCTCTACGCCGCCGGCTTCCTCCATGGCCACACCAGCGGCGCGAGCCTGGAGCGCTGCGGGCGCCTCGGATCGCTCTGCGCCGGAGAGGTGGTCACCCAGCTGGGCCCGCGGCCCCAGGCCTCCCTTCCGGATCTGGTGGCCCGCTACCTGGGCTGAGCTGCTCCGCCAGCCAGGCGCCGTAGGCCCCTTCGCTGCTGGCCGACCAGTGGATCCACTCGGGCGTGTCATAGCTGTGCAGCGCCAGCAGGGCGGTGCGCAGCTCCTTGAGCTGTTCCGGGTGGGTCTTGAGCAGCAGCAGCACCTCCGCCCCGCTCTCGAGGCGCCCCTGCCAGCGGTAGAGGGAGCGACCCGGCAGCAGGCTGGCGCAGGCCACCAGGCGGCGCTCCAGCAGCGCCAGGGCCAGGGCCTCGGCGCGCTCCGGGGAGCCCTCGCTGGTGAGCACGAGTTCCAGGGGGGTCTCCGCCATGGTGTCTTCAGGGGCCATGGGCTGGAGGCTGGCACCGCCAGAGCCCATCAGGCCAGCCCCCCCCCGAAGCGCCCCCCGGGGCCTCCCCCAGACGCTCCAGCAGGGCGGCCAGCGGCAGGAGGGTGGCCCCCGGCGGCTCCGGCGGCCGCTCGAGCAGCAACAGCTGCAACCCCATCCCCGCGCAGAGGCGCCGCCAGTGGCTCTCGCTGGGCCCCCCGGAGCGGCGGCAGAGCACCACCTCGATCCGCCAGCGCCGGCAGAGGGCCGCCTCGATCGCAGCCGCGGCCCCCGCCTCGGCGGGCGGCCGCAGGGCGGCCAGGCGG
>JBEIHT010000002.1:0-65128 GCA_040381155.1 Aphanothece sp. | reverse complement strand
CGCTCACGCTTGGTGCGCTTTTTGGCGGTGGTCTGCTCGTAATCAGCGAATCCGAGCTGCTTGCTTCCCATGAACCCAGTCCGCACCTGCGCTTACACGGCCATTTTCACGCGGATGGGCTTGGTTTTCCAGAGTCTCCCTTATAGTCTGCATCGCTCGAGGACGTCTCAACTGTTGCGCTCTTCTGTGTACTTTTGAACACTGGCCTAGCCTGCCCCGCTGACGTTGCCGCTACGGCATTGCCCGCGCCCTCGCCATTGCCTCCCTCCGCACTAGCACGCAGCGCATATGCTGTTCCTACATGTAAGCAAAGTGGCCCTAGTGCTGAAGAAGGAATTGGATCTGATGCTGAGCTGGTATCAGGCTCGGTTGGCACTACCGTCTCTGTAACTGCCACAAGAGTTGGTCTGACCTGTGCCGCCTCAGCCGTGGCGCTGGCCACGGCAGGAGCTGCCACCTGTACGACTTGCTCGTGGCAGTGCTGGTTTGGCCATGGGCAGAGACAGGGGCTGGCTCAGACTGACCACTATGGGCGGACTGGCTTGATGCGGCTTCGGCTCGGTCGGGCGTGCGTCACTCCACTGCCACAGCGCCACGACTGCGACCGTGTGCACGGCAGCTTGGACTCTCCCCGATGGAACTCCAGGCGGAACGAAGTCAGCCGTGATCCAAGGGCCCAACCTGGCCTGCCCCGCGACTCCGATTACGGCAACCGTGACCGTTGGCACAGGCCTGAATGCGGGCCAAATCGGTGCTTCAGGTGCGACGTGGAACACTGATTTGGGCACCTACTTATTTCCTCCCACATCTGACTCTGGCATCGCCATCGGCTCGCCCGCATCAACGGCCACCGACTTAAGCCTAACCTTTGACCAACCCGTCAGAGATCCTTATTTTTACGCCTCTTATTTTAATGGCGGCGAGTCCCTCACATTTGCGGAACCATTTGCTGTTCTTCAGCAGAATGGCGTGACCCAGACCGGACTTACCCTGGCAGGTAGCGGGCCCGATTCCGATCGTAACTCTGGTTTTGTGGCCCGGTTCCTCGGCAGCTATTCCACGATCAATTTCAAGTACACCAATTCCAACACTCAGGCTGTCAGGTTTGCCATCACCACCGGTGTGACGCCTGTTCCCGGCCCCCTGCCGATCCTCGGCGTTGGAGCTGCCCTGGGCCAGGCCCGCAGGCTGCGCCGCCTGAGCCAGCAGCGGCGCGGTCGCCGCTTCGCCGCTGGCTGAGTTCACCCCGGTCGAGCGGGCGAACCCAGCCGATGCCAGCAAAAAGGGCTGTCCCGAGGGACAGCCCAACACCAAAGGATAGGAGCCTCAGCTCACTGCCAGTTTTTGGCCACGATCTCGGCGAGATCCACCACGCGCTGGCTGTAGCCCCACTCGTTGTCGTACCAGGCGATGACCTTCACCATGTTGCCGCCCATCACGAGGGTCAGGGGAGCGTCGATGATCGTGGATTCGTCGGTGCCGGCGTGGTCGCTCGACACCAGGGGCAGATCGCAATACTTGATGATGCCCTTCATACCATTTTCAGCTGAGGCCTTGAGCACCGCGTTGACCTCCTCCTTGGTGGTATCGCGGCTGACATCGAGAACCATGTCAACCACCGACACGTTCGGGGTCGGGACGCGCATGGCGATGCCGCTAAGCTTGCCCTTCATCGGCGGGTAAACCAGTGCCACCGCTTGGGCGGCCCCGGTGCTGGTGGGCACAATATTGACAGCCGCGGCCCGGGCACGGCGCAGATCGCGATGGGCGGCGTCGAGAATGCGCTGATCCCCCGTATAGCTGTGGGTGGTGGTCATCGTGCCCTTGACGATGCCGAACTCCTGATCCAAAACCTTAATGACAGGGGCCATGCAGTTGGTGGTGCAACTGGCGTTGCTGAGGATGTCCCAGTCCTCGTGGCGGTACTGATCCGCGTTCACTCCCACCACGAAGGTGCCCACCTTGGCGCCCTTGCCGGGGGCGGTGAGGATCACCTTCTTGGCGCCGGCCTCGAAGTGCTTGCTGGCGCCCACGTCGTCGTTGAACACGCCGGTGGACTCGATCACCAGATCCACGCCCCACTCCTTCCAGGGCAGGTTGGCGGGGTTGCGGTCGTAGAAGGTCTTGATCGTCTTGCCGTTGATGACGATCGTGTCCTCGGTGATGCTCACCTCCGCGTTGCGCAGCGGGCCGAGCATCGAGTCGTACTTGAGCAGGTGGGCATTGGTGTTGGTGTCGCCCGAGCCGTTGATGCCCACCACCTCGATGCCGGTGTTGGCGCCGCGGCTGAGCCAGCAGCGCATGAAGTTGCGACCGATGCGGCCGAATCCGTTGATCGCAACGCGGAGGGTCATGGCGTCAAGCGGCGGAACCCGCTAGCAAGGGTCTTTTCGGCTGCCGATCATACAGAAATGATCGCGGCGGCCTTTTTGGTGACAGCGGCGCCCACTTCCCCGGCTGGGGGCCGATCGCGGCGACCGGGCCGGGCCGGCCGCAAACGACGCGGCGGACGCTTCGACGCCACTTCGACGCAACTCGTAAAGCAAGTCGGGGCGCCTGCGGACCTATCTTCAGCACGTTCCGGAGGCGCCCTTGACCCTGACGCTCGATCGCCAGCAACCCCTCCACTTCATCGGCGTCGGCGGCATCGGCATGTCCGCCCTGGCCGGCATCCTGGCGGCGCGCGGTTTTGTGGTGAGCGGCTCCGACCCGCGCAGCACCGCCGTGGTGGAAGGGCTGCGGCGTCAGGGGGTGAAGGTGTTCCCCCGCCAGGAGGCCGCCACCATCGCGGCCCTCTGCGAGGCCACAGGCGACGCCCCGGCCCTGGTGGTGGTCAGCTCGGCCGTGCCGGAGAGCAACGCCGAGCTGGCGGAGGCTCGCCGCCGCGGCCTCGCCGTGGTGCACCGCTCCGACATCCTGGCGGCGCTGATCAACGGCCAACCCTCGATCGCCGTGGCCGGCAGCCACGGCAAGACCACCACCAGCACCCTCGTGGCCACCCTGCTGCAGGCCACCCGCCAGGACCCCACCGCGGTGATCGGCGGCGTGGTGCCCGCCTTCGGCAGCAACGGCCGCCAGGGGGAGGGGCGGCTGCTGGTGGCGGAGGCGGACGAATCCGACGGCTCCCTGGTGAAATTCGCCGCCCGCCTCGGCGTGCTCACCAACATCGAACTCGATCACACCGATCACTACCCCGACCTGCAGGCCCTGATCGAGACCCTGCAACGCTTCGCCGCCGGCAGCGAGCGGCTGCTGGCGAACCGCGACTGCCCGATCCTGCACGAACATTTCCAGGCCGACAGCTGGTGGTCGATCGAGACGGCCGAGGGGGTGAACTTCGCCGCCCTGGCCCTGGAGGAGCGCGGTGACGGCACCCTGGCGGAGTTCTACGAGGACGGAGAGCGGGTCGGCACCCTCGAGCTGCCCCTGCCGGGCCGCCACAACCTCAGCAACGCCACCGCCGCCATCGCCGCTTGCCGCCTGGAGGGGGTGCCCTTCGCCGACCTGCGGGACGCGGTCTCTGGGCTGCAGCCCCCCGGCCGTCGCGTCGACTGCCGCGGCATCTGGCGCGAGCGGGTGATCGTCGACGACTACGCCCACCACCCCAGCGAGGTGGCCGCCACCCTGGCCACGGCCCGGCTGATGGTGGAGAGCGGCCGCAGCCCCCTGCCGATGGCCCCAAGGCGCCTGCTGGCGGTGTTCCAGCCCCATCGCTACAGCCGCACCGCCCAGTTTCTGGAGGAATTCGCCGCCGCCCTGAGCCGGGCCGACGCCGTGCTGGTGGCGCCCCTCTACGCCGCCGGGGAAGCCCCGATCGCGGGCGTCTCCAGCGCCGCCCTGGCCGCAGCGGTGCGCCGCCACGCCCCCGGTCTGAGCGTTCAGGCGGCGGAGAGCCTGGAGGAGTTGGTAGAGCAGCTGGCCGAAGCGAGCCAGACGGGGGATCTTGTGCTGGCGATGGGAGCCGGCGATGTCAACAGCCTCTGGGACCGACTGGCACGTCTCGGAGACACACCGCCGGCGCAGGCCGCCTGAGATGGCCGCCGCGGCCCCTCCCGCCGGCCTGCGCCGCTCCGTGCCCCTCGGGGACTTCACCACCTGGAAGGTGGGCGGCCCGGCCGAATGGTTCGCCGAGCCCGGCAGCCGCGAGGAACTGATCGCCCTGGCCGCCTGGGCGGTGGCCGAGGGGATGCCCTACCGCTGCATCGGCGCGGGCTCCAACCTGCTGATCGCCGACGCCGGCCTGCCGGGTCTCACCCTCTGCAACCGCCGCCTGCAGGGCAGCCGGCTCGATGCCAGCTCCGGCCTGGTGTGGGCGGAGGCGGGCGAACCGATCCCCACCCTGGCCCGCAAGGCAGCCCGGCTGGGGCTGGCGGGACTGGAGTGGGCGGTGGGCATCCCCGGAACCGTGGGCGGGGCGGTGGTGATGAACGCCGGCGCCCAGGTGGGCTGCCTGGCCGAGCGCTTCGTGGTGGCCGAGGTGATCGATCCGGCCCGTCCGGAGGAACCCTTCCCGCTGGCGCTGGAAGCCCTCGACTTCGCCTACCGCCACAGCCGCCTGCAGCGGGAACCGCTGCTGGTGCTCGCCGCCCGCCTGCAGCTGGAGCCGGGCCAGGACCCCGCGGCGGTCAGCGCCCGCACCAGCGCCAACCTGCACAGTCGCACCAACAGCCAGCCCTACCAACAACCCAGCTGCGGCAGCGTGTTCCGCAATCCGGAACCGGAGAAGGCGGGGCGGCTGATCGAGGCGCTGGGGCTCAAGGGGCTGAGCGTGGGCGGGGCGCAGGTATCGCCGATGCATGCCAACTTCATCGTCAACACCGGCGGCGCCAGCGCGGCCGACATCGACGCCCTGATCCAGCTGGTGCAGGACCGGGTGCGACAGGAGCGGGGGGTGGTCCTGCATCCGGAGGTGAAACGCCTGGGCTTCGCGGAGTTCCCCTGATACGTTCGCTGCCAGTACCCCTCGGCTCGGCATGGCTGGCTTCGGTCTTCCCAATTTCGGCGACATCGCCGGCGCCTTCCGCAAGGCCCAGCAGATCCAGCAGGACGCCCAGAAGCTCCAGGAGGAGCTCGACGCCATGGAGCTGGAGGGCAAGAGCGGCAACGGCCTGGTGAGCGTCTGGATCACGGGCAACCAGCAGCCCCTGCGGGTGCGCATCGACCCGGACCTGCTGGGCCAGGGCGCCGAAACCGCCGAATCCTCCGTGATGGAGGCCCTGGCGAACGCTTACGAGATCTCCACCACCACCATGCGCGAGCGGATGGAGACCCTCACCGGCGGCCTGGATCTCAACCTGCCGGGGATGGGGGGCTGAGGTCCCCCTGCGCCTCCTCCGCCAGCCGCTGGCGGCCGGTGCGGCGCGAACCGCGGCGCAGCTGGGGGTCGAGCCCGGCTTCCAGCCGCGCCCCCCGTTGGCGCTCGGGCGGGCGGGCCTCCAGGTCCGCCAGGCACTGGGCGTAAAGCTCCTGGCGATCCCAGCCGGCGGCCATGGCACAGCCCGGGTCGCCCTGATGCCGGCAGTTGCGGAACTGGCAGGGCGCCTGGGCCAGCCGCTCGCGCAGTTCCGGGAACAGGCCGGCCAGGACGGCGGGATCCTGGGGCAGCTCCGGACGGTTGAAGCCGGGGGAATCGGCCACCAGGGCCGCACCCAGGGGAAACAGCTCCACGTGGCGGGTGGTGTGGCGACCGCGCTGCAGGCGTCCGGACACCGCTCCGGTGCGCAGGGTGAGATCCGGGCGCAGGGCATTGAGCAGGCTGCTCTTGCCCACCCCGGAGGGCCCGCTCAACACCACCAGCCCGGGGCTGGCCAACGCCGCCCGCAGCGCCTCCAGGCCATCGCCCCGCCGCACCGAAACCGGATGGACCGGGTAGCCCCAGCCCCGCAGGCGCGCGCACCACGCCTCCACCTCCTCGGCGGGGGCGAGGTCGGTCTTGCCCAGCACCAGCTCCACCGCCGGGCCGGCGGCCTCAGCGGTGAGCAGGAAGCGGGTGAGCTGCAGGGGATCGAGGGCGGGCTGACGCAGGGAAACCACCACCAGCACCCGGCTGACATTGGCCACGGCCGGCCGCGGCAGCAGGTTGGTGCGGGGTTCGACGGCCGTCACCGCGCCCCGGCCGGCCGGCCAGTCGATGCCCTCCACCAGCACCCGGTCGCCGACGCACACCTGCTGACCGCTCTTGCCCAGGCGGGTGCGGCGGGTGCAGAGCAGGCGGCGGCTTCCCTCGGGCCCCTCACCGTCCAGCCCCACCAGGCAGAAGTTGGCCTGCAGCGCCAGGACGCGGCCGGAGCGCCCTTCAGCCACGGCGGATGCGCAGCCGCACGCCGCCCTCCTCCAGCGGTACGCGCTCGACGCTGTGGCCGTCGCTGCGCACCCCCTCCCCCACCATCGCCTCGGGCTCACCCTGGTCGAGGTCCACCTGCAGCACCGAGCCGCGGGCGATCTTTTCGAGAGCCAGGCGGGTGCGGATGAAGTTGAGCGGACAGGGGGTGCCGCGCAGGTCGAGGCAGGCGGCGGGAATGGGATCGGACTCGGGGCTGGGCATCAGGCGATCGCTCACCGCCCTCAGCCGAACAGGCCGCCGAACAGGCCGCTCTTGTGGGGATGGGCCTTGCCTTTGCGGGTGTGGTGGCCGGCGAGCTGCTCCAGCAGTTCGCGCTCCTCACCGTTCAGCTTGGTGGGCAGGTGCACCACCACGTTCACCTGCTGGTTGCCGCGGGCCACGGGGTTGCCCAGGCGCGGCACCCCCTTGTTGCGCAGGGTGAGCACGGCGCCGGGCTGGGTGCCGGCCGGGATCGCCAGGGATTCCGGTCCGTCCACGGTCTCCACTTCGATCGTGTCGCCGAGGATCGCCTGCAGGTAGTTGAGGCTCACCTCCGAGAGGATGGTCTGCCCCTCGCGCCGCAGGTTGGGGTGGGGGCGCACGGCGAGGAACACGTACAGGTCGCCCGGCGGGCCGCCCCGCTGGCCGGCGTTCCCCTCCCCGGCGATGCGCAGCCGGGTGCCGGTGTCGACGCCGGCGGGGATGTTGATGCGCAGGGTCTTGGACACCTGCTGCAGGCCCTGGCCGGAGCAGGCGGTGCAGGGATCGGCGATCACCTGGCCGCTGCCCTCGCAGCTGGGGCAGGGGGCCACCTGGGTGAAGCTGCCGAAGGGGGTGCGGGTGGCGCGGCGCACCTGGCCGGCGCCGCCGCAGGTGCCGCAGCTGGTGGGGCCACTACCCGCTTTGGTGCCGGAGCCGTTGCAGGTGCCGCAGGTCTGGAGGTGGCGGATCTGCACCTCCTTCTCGATGCCGAACACCGCCTCACGGAACTCGATCGAGAGGTCGAGGCGCAGGTCATCCCCCTGGCGGGGACCGCCCCGCCGCCGCGCCCCCGCCGGCCCCGCGCCGCCGAAGCCGCTGAAGAAGGTTTCGAAGAGGTCGGCGAAGCCACCCACATCCCCCATGTCGGGCATGCCGGCCGCGCCGCCGAGGCCGGCCTCACCAAACTGGTCGTAGCGGGAGCGGGTCTGGGGATCGCTGAGCACCTCGTAGGCGCGGCCGATCTCCTTGAAGCGGTCTTCGGCGCCCGGATCCTTGTTCACATCCGGGTGGTACTGGCGCGCCAGGCGCCGATAGGCCCGCTTGAGGGCGTCGGCGTCGGCGTCGCGGGCGACCCCCAGGAGCTCGTAGTAGTCGGCCATCAGCCGTTCTGCTCCCCGCCGGCTTCTTCCTCAGCGGCCTGGAAGCCGCCGGGACCAGGACCCATCGACACCTTCACCAGCGCGTGGCGCAGCACACGGCCGTTGATGTGGTAGCCACGCTGCAGTTCGCCGATGACCACATCCTCGGGGTGGTCCTCGCTGGGCTCCCGCAGCACCGCCTCATGCAGGTTGGGATCGAAGGGCTCCCCCTCCACCCGCATCGAGGCGACCCCCAGCTGCTTGAGGACATCGACGAGCTGGCGATAGAGGGCCAGGTAGCTGCCATGCAGGGCCTGGGCCTCCTCGTGCTGGGGATTGAGCTGCTGGCGGGCCCGCTCGAAGTTGTCCACCACCGGCAGGATCTCGGCCACGGTGGAGCAGGTGATCTGGAGCTTCTGGTCCTCCTGGTCGCGGCTCTGGCGCTTCCGGAAGTTGTCGAAGTCCGCGGCGATGCGCATGTACTGCCCCTTCAGGCTCTCATGCTCGGCCTGGAGGGCGGCGAGCTCCGCCTCCAGCTGGCGCAGCCGCTCCCCGTCGGCGGGGGCTTCGCCGGCCGGGGCGCTGCCCTCGCTGGGGTCGTGCTCGGGGGCCGGGGGCATGGGGTCCGCCGCTGGCTGGGGATCGGTGGGGGCCTCGGGGACCGTGCTGCTTTCGCCGCTCATGCTGCCCTTCGCGCAGTTCAATCCTCGATATGTTGATGCTGTGCACCGCCCTCTTACAAGGAGCGGAAGCCCGCACCTCCCCGCCTCCCGCCGAAGTTCTCCCACCCACAAGCCCCGGGCCCACGCCGAACCCCCGAGATGACACCCGACTCCGCGAACACGGGCACGGCCGGCGGCGGCGAACGCTCCTCCCTGTTCAGAGATCTCGAGCTCGACCAGGTGGGGCTTGGGTCGGGCAAGCCGGAGGTGGACGCCGAGGACCTGGAGGCCAGCAGCCAGGGCGTCGGCCTTTCGCCGGTGATGAGCCTGGTGGATCGGATCCTGATCGAAGCCCTCACCAACGCCGCCAGCGACATCCACGTCGAACCCCAGGAGGACGGGCTGCTGATCCGCTTCCGTCAGGACGGGGTGTTGCGTGACATTGAAAAACTGCCCAAGACCCTCACGCCGGCGATCACCTCCCGTCTGAAGATCATGGCCGACCTGGACATCGCCGAGCGGCGACTGCCCCAGGATGGCCGCATCCGCCGCAACTTCCGCGGTCGCACCACCGACTTCCGGGTCAGCACCCTGCCCTGCCGACACGGGGAGAAGGTGGTGCTGCGACTGCTGGACAGCGGCGCCACCGAGCTGGGCCTCGACAACCTGATCAGCGACCCGATCGCCCGGGCCACCCTGCGGGACATGGGGGCCAAGCCGTTCGGCATGATCCTGGTGACCGGGCCCACCGGCTCCGGCAAGTCGACCACCCTCTACGCCCTGCTGTCGGAGCGCAACGACCCGAGCATCAACATCTCGACCGTCGAGGACCCGATCGAGTACACGCTCAAGGGGATCACCCAGACCCAGGTGAACCGGGAAAAAGGGCTCGACTTCGCCACCGCCCTGCGCGCCTTCATGCGCCAGGATCCCGATGTGCTGCTGGTGGGGGAGACCCGCGACCTGGAGACGGCCCGCACGGCGATCGAGGCGGCCCTCACCGGCCACCTGGTGCTCACCACCCTGCACTGCAACGACGCCGCCAGCGCCTTCGCCCGGCTGGACGAGATGGGCATCGAACCCTTCCTGGTGAGCGCCTCGCTGCTGGGGGTGATCTCCCAGCGCCTGGTGCGCCGCCTCTGCCCGCAATGCCGCACCCCCTACCGACCCGAGCCGGAAGAGCTGGCCCGCTTCGGGCTGGCGGCCAGCGACGAGAGCGACATCTCCTTCTTCAGGGCCACCACGGGCCAGCACGGCCACCACGACTGCTGTTCCAAGTGCCAGGGGCGTGGCTACGCCGGCCGGGTGGGGGTGTTCGAGATCCTGCGCATGAACGAAACCCTCTCCTCCGCCGTCGCCAAGCGCTCCAGCACCGAGGAGCTGCGCCGGCTGGCCCTGGAGGGCGGCATGAAAACCCTGCTGGGCTACGGGTTGGACCTGGTGCGCCAGGGTCTGACAACGCTGGACGAGGTGGAACGGATGCTGCTCACGGACACCGGCCTGGAATCGGAGCGGCGGGCCCGGGCCCTGAGCACCCTCACCTGCCGGGGATGCGGCGCCGGCCTGCAGGACGAGTGGCTGGAATGTCCCTACTGTCTGCTCGTGTGTCGTTAGCCGCCGCTCCGCCATGGAACAACAGCTGCTGATCGAAGACTTGATGATCGAGCTCGTCAACAATGGCGGCAGCGATCTGCACCTGGCCGCCGGTCAACCGCCCTACGGCCGGTTCAACGGCAAGCTGCGGCCAATCATTCAGAACCTCGTGCTGAGCGAGGAGGTCTGCAACCGCCTGATCTTCACGCTGCTGAACAATTCGCAGCGCAAGCACCTGGAGCAGAACTGGGACCTCGACTGCTCTTACGGACTCAAGGATGTGGCCCGGTTCCGGGTGAACGTCTACCGCCAGCGCGGCACCTATGCGGCCTGCCTGCGGGCCCTGGGCAACGAGATCCCGGCACTGGAGAAGCTGGGCATGCCGCCGATCGTGGAGCAGGTCACCCGCAAGCCGAAAGGGCTGGTGCTGGTGACGGGCCCGACCGGCTCCGGCAAGACCACCACCCTGGCCTCACTGCTCGATCACATCAACCATACCCGATCCGAGCATATCCTGACGATTGAGGATCCGATCGAATTCACCTACAAAAACGACCGATCCCTCATCCACCAACGCGAGGTGAGTGAGGACACGCGCAGCTTCGCCAACGCCCTGCGGGCCGCCCTGCGGGAGGACCCGGACGTGATCCTGGTGGGGGAGATGCGCGACCTGGAAACGATCCAGCTGGCGATCACCGCGGCCGAAACCGGTCACCTGGTCTTCGGCACCCTGCACACCAGTTCCGCCTCCCAGACCGTCGACCGGATGGTGGATGTGTTCCCCAGCAGCCAGCAGACCCAGATCCGGGTGCAACTGAGCACCAGCCTGGAGGCGGTCTTCTCCCAGACCCTCTGCCAGAGCTCCACTCCCACCGCCGGCGCCTTCGGCCGGGTGATGGCCCAGGAGATCATGGTGAACACCCCCGCCACCGCCAACCTGATCCGGGAAGGGAAGACCGCCCAGCTCTATTCCCAGATCCAGACCGGTGCCCAGCTGGGCATGCAGACCCTGGAACGCTGCCTCGCCAACCTGGTGAACGCCGATAAAATCACCAGAACTGAGGCTTTGCTGAGAACCACCCGCCCCGACGAGCTGGAACGCCTGCTCGTTCCGAGCTGACCCCCGACTCCAGCACTAGCCAGGATGACCGCTTTCCTCGTCACTTACACCACCAAGGCCGGGCAGAAGCGGCAGCTAGCCCTGGAGGCCGAGAGCCCCGCCATGGCTCGGCGGTTGCTGCGGCAGCGGGGCATTTCCGGCGAGTCCCTCCTGCTCCGCCAGGATCCGGCCGCGGCTCAGGCGAAAAAAAAAGCAGAGAGCGAGAAGGGCCCGCCAGCGTGGCTCGACTTTGACAGCATCTCCGTCCGCGATAAGGCGCTGTTCGCCAGCAAGCTCTCCGCCCTGATCGATGCCGGCGTGCCGATCCTGCGCAGCATTGATCTGATGCGCAGCCAGGAGCGCTCCAAGAAGTTCCGGCGGGCGCTGACGGCCATGACCCGGGACATCAACCAGGGGGACAGCCTCGGCAATGCCATGCGGCGCTGGCCCCAGGTGTTCGACAACCTGGCGGTGGCCATGGTGGAGGCCGGCGAAGCCGGTGGTGTGCTCGACGAAACCCTGCGGCGGCTGGCAAAGCTGATGGAGGACAGCGCCAAGCTGCAGAACCAGATCCGTGGCGCCCTCGGCTATCCGGTCACGGTGCTGGTGATCGCCGTGGCGGTGTTTCTGGGGATGACGATCTTCCTGATCCCGGTGTTCGCCAGCATCTTCGATCAGCTGGGGGCGGAGCTGCCGGCGTTCACCCAGATGATGCTGGATCTGAGCAAGCTGCTGCGCTCGCCCTTCTCGGTGGTCCTGGTGGGCGGCCTGATGGTGGGGGCCTTCCTGTTCAGCCGCTACTACGCCAGCCCCGCCGGCCGCCGGCAGGTGGATGCGCTGCTGCTGAAGGTGCCCCTGTTCGGGGACCTGTTCCAGAAAACGGCGACCGCCCAGTTCTGCCGCACCCTCAGCTCCCTGTCCCGGGCGGGAGTGCCGATCCTGATGTCCCTGGAGATCGTGCGGGAGACCACCAACAACAGCGTGATCGGCGACGCCATCCTGGCCTCACGCAAGGATGTCAGCGAGGGCATCCCGCTCAGCGCCGCCCTCTCCACCAAGAATGTGTTCCCGGAGATGGCGGTGAGCATGCTGGCGATCGGTGAGGAGACTGGCGAAATGGACGCCATGCTTTCCAAGGTGGCGGATTTCTACGAAGACGAGGTGGCGGCCCTGGTGAAGGCGATGACCTCGATGCTCGAGCCGGTGATGATCGTGCTGGTGGGCATCATCGTCGGCTCGGTGCTGCTGGCGATGTACCTGCCGATGTTCAGCGTGTTCAAGAACATCCGCTGAGCGCCGCCGCCAGCGCGCCACCGGCGATCCAGCCGCTGCTCCAGCAGTGCTGGAAGTTGAAGCCGCCGGTCACCCCATCCACATCGAGGATCTCCCCCACCAGGTGCAGGCCAGGGCAACGGCGACTCTCCAGCGTGGCCGCCTCCACCTCCCCGAGGGGGACGCCGCCGGCGGTGACGAACTCCTCCCCGAACGGACCGCGTCCACCCACGGAGTAGCGGCTGTCCCGCACTGCCGCGCTGAGCGCCTGCTGGGCGCGGCGATCCAGATCCGCCCAGCGCAGCTGGGGATCGAGGGGCCCACCATCGGCGGCGGCGGCCTGGAGCAGATGGCGCCAGAGCCGCCGGCTCAGGGCAGGCCAGGGCCGGGCGGTGGCCAGCTGGCGGCGGGCCTGCTCACGGCGGGCCCGATCGAGCAGCCCATCGATCTCCGGCGCCGACCGACCACCGGTCCAATCGACCCGCAGCTGGGCGCGGTACCCCCAGGCCTTCAGATCACGGGCGGCAAAGGCGGTGAGCCGCAGGGTGGCAGGGCCGCTCAGGCCCCAGTGGGTGATCAGCAGGGCACCGCGCTGGCGCAGGGGGTTGCCGGCGCGGCCGGCGGCGCGGTTCCGGGCGGGGGCGGCGCCATCGGGCGGCCGCAACTCCAGAACCACCGGATCCATGGACACCCCCGCCAGGGCCGCGAGGGGATGGTGGGCCAGCGCCAGGGTGAACAGCGAGGGCAGGGGGGGAACCACACTGTGCCCCAGGGAAACCGCCAGGCGATGGCCGCTGGGATGGCTGCCGGTGGCGAGCACCAGCCGGCGGGCCACCAGAGCGGCGCCCGAGCGGATCTGCAGCTGAAAACTGCCGTCCGCTGTCCGTTCCACCCCCCGCACGGCTTCCCCCGTGACCAGGCGCACCCCCGCCGCCTGGGCCGCCTGCCGCAGGCAGGCCACCACGGTCTCGGACCGGTTGGAGCGGGGGAAGAGACGCCCGTCGGGCTCCTCCACCAGCTCCACGCCGTGGGCGGCGAACCAGGAGACGCTGTCCCCGGGGGCGAAGCGGGCGAACAAGCCGCGCAGGGCCTGGCCGCCCCGTGGATAGTGGCCCACCAACAGCCGGGGATCCCAGCAGGCGTGGGTCACATTGCAGCGGCCACCGCCGCTGATGCGCACCTTGTGCAGGGGCTCACCGGTGGACTCCAGCACAAGCACATCCCGCAGGCCCGCCTCGGCGGCGCTGATCGCCGCCAGGAAGCCGGCGGGTCCTCCGCCGACCACCACGAGGGCGGCGCAGCTGGGCAGCATGGCAACCATGCAGAGCGACCTTCCCGTTTCCTACCGCTTCAGTGTGGCGCCGATGCTGGATTGCACCGACCGCCACTTTCGCCTGCAGATGCGCCAGATCTGCCACCACGCCCTGCTCTATAGCGAGATGGTGGTGGCCCGGGCGCTGCACCACATCCGCCAGGAGCACGGCGGACCTCGACGCCCTGAGGCGCAACGGCGGCTGGGGCGGCTGCTGGACTTCGATCCGGCGGAGCGGCCGCTGGCCCTGCAGCTGGGGGGCGACGAGCCCGAACTGCTGGCCGAGGCCGTGCGGATGGCGGAGGACTGGGGGTATGACGAGGTGAACCTGAACGTGGGCTGCCCGAGCGAGAAGGTGCGGCAGGGCCACTTCGGGGCCTGCCTGATGGCCGATCCGGTCCGGGTGGCCCGTTGCGTGGAGGCGATGGCCGCTGCCTCAGCGTTGCCGGTGACGGTCAAGCACCGCATCGGCATCGACGACCTGGACAGCTTCGAGCTGCTGCTGGCCTTCGTGGACACGGTGGCGGCAGCGGGCGCGCGCCGCTTCGCCGTGCACGCCCGCAAGGCCTGGCTGGAGGGACTCGACCCCAAGCAGAACCGCACCGTTCCCCCCCTGCGCTGGGATGTGGTGCAACGGCTCAAGCGGGAGCGACCCCAGCTGTGCATCGAGCTGAACGGCGGCCTGGAGACGCTGGCGGCCTGTCAGGACCAGCTGCGGCTGGTGGATGGGGTGATGGTGGGCCGGGCCGCCTACTCCCACCCGCTCCGCTGGACCGGGGTGGACCGGGAGGTTTTCCACGATCCCCATCCGCCGGCTTCGGCCTCCTCGGTGGTGCGCGGCCTGATTCCCCAGGCGGCGCGCTGGTGCGAAAGCGGCGGACGGCTATGGGCGATCGCCCGACACCTGGTGCACCTGGTGGAGGGGGTGCCGGGAGCGCGGCACTGGCGCGCCGATCTCAGCCGCGCGGCCGGGGCCGCTGACGCGGGGCCGGAGGTGCTGGAGAAGGCCGCCCGCCAGCTGGAAGCGCGTGGATACTGACCCGGAACCTGCCGAGGGCTGGTGCCGGGGCTCAGCCCTCGGCGCCCGGGTAGTCGGAGTCAGACCCGCTGCCGCTGCGACGACGGCGGGCGCGACCGGCTTCGAAGTTGTCGCCGCCGCCGTAGCTGCGATCTTCCCAGCCCCGGGCACCGGAACCGCCGCCCTCACCGCCGCGGCCGGAACCGCCGCCACCTCCCCCGTAGCCGCCGCCGCCACCGCCGCGGTAGCCGCCACCACCGCCGCCACCACCACCGCGGGGAGCGCTGCCCCGCGGTTCGGCCTTGTTGATGCGCAGGGGGCGGCCCATCAGCTCAGCCCCCTGCAGCCCCTCAATGGCCCTGTCCTCGCTCTCGCCTTCGGCGAGCTCGACGAAGGCGAAACCCCGCTTGCGGCCGGTGTCCCGCTCCAGCGGAAGGGAGCAGTTGACGACTTCGCCATAGGGGGCGAAGAGCTCCATCACATCTTCCTTTTCGGCACGGAAGGGAAGATTGCCAACGAAAATACTCACGGACCGACCCAGAATCGAATGAACGCCATGGCGCCTGGAACCCACCAAGATTAGACCCGTCCGGTCGATCGGTCCCCCTCCAGCCGGGCGCGGGCGCGACTGAGTTGCTGGCGCACCCCCTCGAAGCCGGTGCCTCCCTCGCTGCGGCGGGCGGCCACCACCCGCCTGGGCTCAATCGCGGCGAGGATATCGGCGGCGAAGGCGGGGTGCAGGGCCTGCCAGCGCTCCAGCGGCAACTGGCGCAGCAGGATCCCCTCAGCCAGACAATTCTTCACCAGGCCGCCCACCAACTGGTAGGCCTCGCGGAAGGGAACCCCGCGGGCCACCAGGTAATCGGCCACATCGGTGGCATTGGAGAAATCCGCCTGCACCGCCGCCTCCAGGCGCTCGGGGCGGAACTGCAGACCCTCCTCGAACAGGATCGCCATCGCCTCCAGACAGTCACGGCAGGTGCGCACCCCGTCAAACAGGGCTTCCTTGTCCTCCTGGAAGTCCTTGTTGTAGGCGAGCGGCAGCCCCTTGATCATCGTCAGCAGCCCCATCAGGTGGCCGAACACCCGACCGCTCTTGCCGCGCACCAGCTCGGGCACGTCGGGATTTTTCTTCTGGGGCATCAGGCTGCTGCCGGTGGCGCAGCGGTCGCTGAGCGAGACGAAGGCGAACTCCTCGCTGGCCCAGAGGATCACCTCTTCGCTGAGGCGGCTGAGGTGCACCATCACCAGGCTGGCGGCGGCCATGAACTCCACCGCGAAGTCGCGGTCGCTCACCGCATCCAGGCGGTTGGCATAGGGGGCGTCAAAGCCCAGTTCGGCGGCGGTCTGGCGGCGGTCGATCGGCACGGGCGTGCCCGCCAGGGCCGCGGCCCCGAGCGGACAGAGATTCACCCGCCGCCGCACGTCCGCCAGGCGCTGGCGGTCGCGCTCGGCCATCTCCACATAGGCCAGCAGGTGATGGGCCAGGCAGATCGGCTGGGCGCGCTGCAGGTGGGTGTAGCCCGGGATCAGCACGTCGGCGTGGCGCTCGGCCTGGGCGAGCAGGGCCCGCTCGAAGCGGACCAGGCCCGCATCGATCTCATCGATGCGCCGGCGCAGCCACAGGCGCAGATCCGTTCCCACCTGGTCGTTGCGGCTGCGGCCGGTGTGCAGCTTCTTGCCCAGGGGGCCGAGCCGCTCGATCAGCCGGCGCTCCACCGCAAAGTGCACATCCTCCGCCTCGACGCCGGGGCTGAAGCGGCCCTCGGCCGCCTCGACGCGGATGGCCTCCAGCCCCTCGATCAGCTGGTCGGCCTCGGCCAGGCTGATCACGCCGCAGGCGCCCAGCATGCGGGCATGGGCGACGGAACCGTCGAGATCCTCCTGAAGCAGGGTGATGTCGAAACCGATCGAGGCATTGAAACGCTCGATCGCCGGATGCAGGCCCTGCTCGAAGCGATCGCTCCAGCCGCCGGCCGCACCGCCGGTGACACCGGAGGACGGGGAGCTGGCGGGAGATTCACTCATCGGGACAGGAGGCGACGGTGCGGTGGGCAGCCCCCCAGCTTCGCAGGGGCCCAGGGCCACGCCCTCAGGGCGGCGGCAGGGGGGGAAGCATCACCTCCTCGCGCACCTTGAGCACCACCATCGAGGCGTCGTCCTCCAGGTGGTGATCGGGCCCGACGAAGCGGTCGAGCCGGGCGAACAGCTGGTCGAGAATTCCCTGAGCCCCATGGCCCGCGCGACAGATCGCCTGGAAGGCGCGCACCAGGCGCTCCTCATCGAACCGATCGCCGCTGAAGCCGCTGGCCTCGGTGACGCCATCGGTGTAATAGAGCAGGGCATCGCCGGGTTCCAGCAGCGCCTGGCCGCAGCCATATTCAGCCTCGCTCTGCAGGCCGATCAACAGGCCGGGGGCATCGAGCCTCTCCACCGCACCGGAGCGGCGACGGCAGATCAGCGGCGGGTTGTGGGCGGCGTTGGCGAAGCGCAGGCGCCGGCTGCGGGGGTCGAAGTCGGAATAGAAGAGGCTGACGAAACGGTGCGATTGGGCCAGGTCCTCCTGGGCCAGCCGGTTGAGGTCCTGAAGGATGCGGTCGGGGGGAAGGCCGCTAAGCACCTCGGCGCGCAGCATGCCCCGCAGCAGGGTCATCAACAGACCGGCGGGCACCCCCTTGCCCATCACATCGCCCATCACCAGGGCCCAGGGACCCTGCTCGCGGCGGCGGCCGCCGAGCTGGGGGAAAACTGGAATGAAATCGTAATAATCGCCCCCCACCTGGAAGGCGGGGCGACAGCAAGCCGCCAGCTCCACCCCCTCGATCACGGGACAACGATCCGGCAGCAGCTGGGCCTGGATCTCAGCTCCGATGCTCAGCTGGCGGTCGAGCCGTTCGTGGCGGCGCATGTCCTCCTGGAGCAGCTCGTTCTCCAGGGCCACGCCGGTGAGGTCGGCGACGAGCTGCAGGTGTCGACGGTGCACCTCACTCCAAACGACACCGCGACGGTCGCTGAAGACGTAGAGACGACCGCGCTGGCGGCTGCGCGCCACCACCGAGGTGGAGAACACCTGGGCCCCGCCGAGCAGGCGCCGGATCAAGGGATCGAGCAGTCCCACCACCTCCTCGTCGCCGGAGAGCGCCTGAAGCTGGTTGTCCGTGAGGGTGGAGACCTGGCGCAGCACCTCGGCGCAGCGCACCCCCGGGGTGGCCTGCAGATGGTCCCGCCAGAGGCGGCCATCGGGGTGAAACACCACCAGCAGAGCCCCGTCCCCATCCACCAGCCGGGCCGCCACCAAGGGCACCAGCTCCAGCAAGCGGCCGAGATGGGTGAAGCTGCGCAGGGCGAAGGCCAGGGAGGCGAGCAACTCCTGGTTGCGGCGCTGCTCGCGGCTGAGGCTGTCGAGCAGCTGGCGCAGGGAAGCCGCCGCCGTCAGCGCCTGGGCGGTGCGGGGGGGAGCCTGGGGGGGGGAAGGCTTCGGTGGCGGCTTGCTGCTCAAGGAGCGGCCGCGAAGGATCCGCAAGGTAGCAGCGATGCTCAGCGGGCGAGCAGGGCCTCCACGAACTCAAAGCTGTTGAAGGGCCGCAGATCGCGGATCCCCTCGCCGGCGCCCACGAAACGGATCGGCAGGTCCGCCTCCGAGGCCACCGCCAGGGCCACACCACCACGGGCGCTGCCATCGAGCTTGGTGAGCACCACGCCGGTGAGGCCGGCGGCACTGGCGAAGGCCATGGCCTGGCGCAAGCCGTTCTGACCCTGGCTGGCGTCGAGCACGAGCAGGGATTCCACCACCGCCTCCGGAGCGAGCTTGTCGACGATGCGACGCACCTTGCTGAGCTCCTCCATCAGGTTGTGCTTGGTCTGGAGTCGGCCGGCGGTGTCCACCAGCACCAGCTCGGTGCCTCGGGAGCGGGCGGCGCCGATGGCGTCGTACACCACGGCGGCGGGATCAGCGTTGGCACTGGGATTGGAGATCACCGGCACACCGCTGCGCTCCCCCCAGATCGTCACCTGCTGCACGGCGGCGGCCCGGAAGGTGTCGGCGGCGGCGATCAGGCAGCTGTAGCCGCTGCGCACCGCGAGGTTGGCCAGCTTGCCCAGGGTGGTGGTCTTGCCGACCCCGTTGACGCCGACCAGCAGCCAGACGTTGAGCCGATCGCGGCGGGGGGCCAGCAGGGGGTGGCCGCTGCGTTCGATCGGCCCGTCCAGCAGGCCGCGCAGCTGATCCTTGAGGAAGCGCACGCCCTCCTCGGGGTCGACCACCTCCTCATTGAGACGGCGGCGCAGGGCTTCGAGCACCCGATCGGTGGCCTGCACCCCCACATCAGCCCGGAGCAGGGCGGTTTCCAGCTCGTCGAGCACCTCGGGGGTGAGGGGATCGTCGCCGAGGTTCTCCAGCAGCTGGGTGACGAAATTGCGCCGGGTCTTCTGCAGGCCGCGGCGCAGCCGGCTGAGCCAGTCGATCTCCTCGACCGAGATCTCCTCGAAGCGGCGCCCCTGGGCGGCGAGCACCTCGGCCGACCAGGTGAACTCTTCATCAAAGGCACCGAGCTGGGCCTCGCTCTCCTCAGGGGCTGGCGCCGCGGGGGCAACGGGGGCGGCGGCCGGAGCCGGTGCGGGGCTGGCGGCCGGCGGCGCGATCAGCTGCTCCAGGCGCTCACTGCGCTGGGCGGCCGCCAGCTCCAGCAGGGAAGGCGGCGGCGGAGAGGGGGGGGCCTCCGGAGGGGCGGGCGCCGCTTCAGCGGGCAGAGCTTCTGCAGGCGCTGGTGGGGCCTGGGCGCGGGCGGCCTCCTGCTGGGCCCGCAGCCGGGCGTAGGCCTCCCGCGCCCAGGCGAGAGCGTCCTCGTCCACCGCGCCGATCGAAGGGGCCGGGGCCGTCTCCACCGGCGGCGAGCTGGTGGCGGGGGCCGGAGCCGCCTCAGCAGGAGCCGCCTCTGCGGACTCCGCAGGTGTGGTTTCCGCCTCCGGAGGCGCAGCGGCACGGGACTCCCCGGGGGACACGGCGCGGTTGAACCAATCGAAAACCATCGCCGTTCAGACCCTCGCCGTGGTGAAGCGACGCAGCACGCCGTTGATCATGCGTCGGCCCTGCTCATCGCTGTAGCGGTTGGCCAGTTCCACCGCCTCGTTGCAGGCCACCGCCGCCGGCGTGCCCAGGGTTTCGAGGTCGACGGCGGCCAGCCGCAGGATGTCGCGATCGATGCGGGGCAGCCGCGTGAGGCGCCAACCCTCCATCACCGCGTCGAGGCGGGCATCGATCGACTCCCGGTCCGCCAGGACGGCACGGGTGCGCTCGATCGCGCCGCGGCGCACCTCCTCCTGATCCGCCAGCAGCAGCAGGCGGGGCAGGTCAAGGCTGGCGGACAGGCGGTTCAGGGCCTGCTCCGCCTGGGCGAGACCATCGCGCAGGTGTTGACGCACCCTGGGCAGGGAGGCGTCGTCATCCTCCTGAAGCTCGCTGTCGAGCAGCTCCCGTTCCGCCTGCTGCAGATCCCCGGCAGAGCGGTCCAACGACTCGCGCACATGCTGAGCAAGGCTGGAAAGCGCCTGCTGCAGAAGGGTTTCCAGGGCGATATCCGGATTGGGGGTCGCCCGATCGTTGACCTGGCCCAGCATCAACAGGGCGAGTTCCCGGGCGAGGGTGGGGCTCTTCATTCAGGAAAGCTGGGGCGCGCGCAGCTGGGCCAGAAGGCTGGAAAAGCTGCGGTTGGAAGGGGCCTCCTTCTCGTCAGGACTGACGATGCCGGCGGAAATGATCGTGCGGAAGGCATCCTCAACGCTGAGATCGACGTCGCGCACCGAGCGCTCCGGCACCACCGCGTACCAGCCGGTGGTGGGGTTGGGGGCCGTGGGGATGAAGACGCTCAGCATCGTCTGCTCGAAATCCCCCTGGATCGCGGCGCCAAGCACGCCGGTGACGAAACCGAGCGCGTAGAGACCCTCCCTGGGATATTCCACCAGCACGACCCGGCGAAAGCGGCTGGAATTGTCCCGCAGGAAGGTCTCGAGCAGCTGCTTGAGGGTTTTGTAGACGGAGCCGGCTAGGGGGATGCGCAGCAGCGTGCCCTCCCCGAACTCCAGCAGCCAGCGGCCGACGATGTTGCGGGCCATCAGACCGATCAGCAGGATGCCGAGCAGGGGCACCAGCAGACCCACCCCGAGGTTGATCAGCTCCTGCAGGAGCGGATTGAGGGTGTTGAAGGGGTTGAACTGCTTGGGGATCGAGGTGAGGAAGGCCAGCACGAAGCGGCTGACCGTGGTGCCCAGCCAGATGGTGGTGGCCAGCGGGATCACCACCAGCAGGCCGGCGATCAGATCGTTCTTGAGATCCTGCTGGAGGCGGTTGCCAAGCGGCTGATCGGGTCGGGAGCTGGTGGGAACCACGGACCAGGTCGTGGGGAAGAACCCTCACGGTAACCAGAGAGGGATCCCCGGGAGAGCGGCGGTGCGAGCGGAATTCAGAGAACCGTGCCGAGGCAGAGGATCGTGAAGGCCACGATCAGGGCGATCGCACCGCCGGTGCTGCCGAAGCGGCGCTGGCTGTTGGCCACCTTGGCCGACTGCTCAGCCTGGGTGAACTTGCTCTGCATCGACTCCAGCTGGCGATCGATGAAGGCCCGGGCGGCCTGGTTCTTCTGGGCGTCGCTGGCACCGGCGGGAATCTGGCCGCTGGACTCCGCCTGGCGCACAAGCTGTTGCAGCACCGCGGGATTCTGGCTCTGCTGCCGGGCCATCTCCAGCTGGGCCCGCTGGGCGGCCAGCTGCTGATCGGTCTGCTCCTGGAGGATCTGGTCGCCGCCGAAGGCGACCGGCAGGGCGGCGGTGAGCAGCACGGCCAGCAGACCGCTGATGATGCAGACCGACCAGAGGAGGGGCGTGCGCGCCTTCGAACCGGAGAGGTCCTCCAGCCGGGAGGACAGATACATCAGCACCAGGCCGATCAAGGCCATCGGCGCCTGGCTCACGAGCCGTTCCACCACCAGTTGGCGGAAGGGTTCTGACCCCCAATCCCAGAGGATCAGCACCGAGAGCATCTGCAGCAGCAGAAGCACCACCAGGGTGATGCCCATCCAGCGCAGCAGGGGGCTGAACCGGGTGGTTGGGGAAGCGGTCACGCCTGCGGAGTCGGGAATGGCCCAATTTAACGATCAGCCGTGAATGAACCAGCCCTGCGAGACCTCGCCCGGGAGCTGAAGGGACAGGCGGCCGCCCTGGGGTTTGATCCGGTCGGCATCGCCGCCGTCCCGGGCGGCGCACGCCTCGCCCTGCGCAGCGAGGCGCTCGAGCGCTGGCTTGCGGCCGGCCACCAGGCCGGAATGGGGTGGATGGCTGATCCGCGCCGACGGGCGGTGAACGCGCTGCTGCCCGGGGTGCGGGCGCTGCTGGCGGTCGCCCTGCCTTACCACGTGGACGCCACAGCGACGCCGGGCGCGCTGAAGGTGGCGCGCTACGGCTGGGGACGCGACTACCACCGCCTGATGGACGGGCGGCTGCGACGCCTGGGCCGCTGGTTGGAACAGCGCCGCCCGGACAGCCGCTGGCGGGTGTGCGTGGACAGCGCCCCGCTGATGGACAAGGCCTGGGCGGAGGAGGCCGGCCTGGGCTGGATCGGCAAGAACGGCAACCTGATCAGCCGCCGGCGGGGATCCTGGCTGCTGCTCGGCCACCTGCTCACCAGCGTGGAGCTGCCGCCGGACCGACCGGCGGAACCCCTGTGTGGGCGTTGCAGCGCCTGCCTCGATGCCTGCCCCACCGGGGCGATCCCGGAGCCGTTCGTGGTGGATGCGCGCCGTTGTCTGGCTTACCACACCATTGAGAACCGGGAGGAGGCGCTGCCCACGGCGATCGCCACCCGCCTGCAGGGCTGGGTGGCCGGCTGCGACATCTGCCAGGAGGTCTGCCCCTGGAACGGACCGGACCTGCCCAGCAGCGAGGAGCCCGATCTGCAGCCCCGCCCCTGGCTGCTCGACCTGCGGGCGGAGGAGGCGCTGCGCTGGAGCGACGCGGACTGGTCGGAGCGGCTGCGGACTTCGGCGCTGCGGCGCATCAAGCCCTGGATGTGGCGGCGCAACATCCGGGCCATCGTGGGTGACGGGGCCTCGCCTCCCTAGGCTGGGTCGAATTCGGGCAACTCCCGTGGGCCGGCGTCGGAGCCAACTGTTCACAGATCTGGTGCGGCGGGTGCTCCCGGGCCTCCCCCTGGCCTTGCTCCTGGCGGTGCCCCTGGTTCCGGTGGGGGCGGCCCTGGCTCTGGTGCCCTACGTCTACGTCCCACCAACCAAGGATCTGGAGGCGGCGGGGCTGGGGATCGCCCAGGCGGCGGCGCGCCTGCTGCGGCTCGGGCAGGTGGAGGAGGCGGCGCGGCTGGCCGAACTCACGGTGCGCCTGCTGCCGGCGGATCCCCGCGGCTGGGTGCTGCTGGCGGAGGCGGAGCTGCGCAGCGACCACGCCGACAAAGCCCTGGCGGCGCTCGCCAAGGCCAAACAGCTCGACCCCCAGAACCCCGGCATCTGGTTCGCCGAAGGGTCCCTGGCGCTGCGCAACGGCAAGCCCGAGGCGGCGATCGACCTGCTCAGGCGGGGCCTGCAGCTGGACAGCCGCAATGCCGGCGCCCACTTCGACCTCGGCAACGCCCAGCTGCTGCTCGGTCAGGGCGATCGGGCCCTGGGTTCGTTCGAGCAGGCGGCAAAGCTCCGCCGTGATTTCTGGGAAGCGATCAACAACCAGGGGCTGGTGCTCTGGGAAGCCGATCGGCGGCCGGCGGCCCTGGAGCGCTGGCGGGCGGTGCTGCGCATCAAACCCGATGTGCCGGAAACCTCCCTGGCCATGGCCGCCGGCCTGTTCGCGACCGATCCGAAGCAGCGGGCTGAGGCCCTGCGCCTGGCGGAAATGGCGCTCAACGAGCAACCGAACTACGTGCTGCCGGCGTACCAGAAGGAACAGCTCTGGGGAGAAAAGCTCCGCAACACCACCCAGCAACTGCTCAGCCAGCCGGAGCTGAAACTGGTGGTCGACCGGGCGATAGCGAACGCCACAGCGAGCGACGGGCCGGGCGGCGAACCCTGAGTTGTGGATCGACGGGCTGACATCGGTAGGCTGAGCCCCGTCTTCCGCCCCCAGACCCCAGCATCGGATGGCCGAGGACCGCCGCACGAACCCGAACGGCGACGACGACCGGGTAAACCGGATCGAGCCGATCGCCCTGCATCAGGAGATGCAGCGCTCCTACCTCGAATACGCGATGAGCGTCATCGTCGGGCGGGCCCTGCCCGACGTGCGCGATGGCCTCAAGCCCGTGCAGCGCCGCATCCTGTTCGCGATGCATGAGCTGGGCCTCACCCCCGACCGCCCCTACCGCAAATGCGCCCGGGTGGTGGGCGACGTGCTGGGCAAATACCACCCCCACGGCGATCAGGCGGTCTACGACGCGCTGGTGCGCCTGGTGCAGACCTTCGCCAGCCGCCATCCCCTGCTGGACGGCCACGGCAACTTCGGCTCGGTGGACGACGACCCGCCGGCGGCGATGCGCTACACCGAAACCCGCCTGGCGCCGATCGCCAACGAGGCGATGCTCGATGAGATCGGCAACGACACGGTCGACTTCGCCCCCAACTTCGATGGCTCCCAGCAGGAGCCCACGGTGTTGCCGGCCCAGCTCCCCTTCCTGCTGCTCAACGGCTGCTCCGGCATCGCCGTCGGCATGGCCACCAGCATCCCGCCCCACAACCTCGGGGAGGTCGTCGATGCCCTGATCGCCCTGATCCGCCGTCCCGACCTCAGCGATGACAAGCTGCTGGAGCTGGTTCCCGGACCCGACTTCCCCACCGGCGGCGAGGTGCTCACCGGCTCAGGCCTGCGGGACACCTACCTCAACGGCCGCGGCAGCATCCCGATGCGGGGCATCACCCACTTCGAAGAGGTGCAACCGGGCAAGGGACGGCATCGGCGCAGCGCCATCGTGGTCACGGAGCTGCCCTACCAGCTGAGCAAGGCGGGCTGGATCGAGAAGCTGGCGGAGCAGGTGAACGAGGGCCGCATCACCGGCATCGCCGACATCCGCGACGAGAGTGACCGGGACGGCATGCGCGTGGTGGTGGAGCTGCGCCGGGACGCCGTCGCCGGGACCGTGCTCGCGGACCTGCAGCGCCGCACCGCCCTGCAGAGCAACTTCGGCGCGATCCTGCTGGCCCTGGTGAACGGGCAGCCGGTGCAGCTCACCCTGCGCCAGCTGCTGCAGCAGTTCCTGGAGTACCGCGAACTCACCCTGATCCGCCGCACCCGCCATGCCCTCACCCGCTGCGAGGAGCGCCTGGAGGTGGTGGAAGGCCTGATCCGTGCCCTCGCCAGGCTGCGGGAGGTGATCGAGATGATCACCGCCGCGGCCGATGCCGCGGCCGCCCGGGCCAGCCTGCAGGTGCACCTCGACCTGAGCGAACGGCAGGCCGACGCGGTGCTGGCGATGCCCCTGCGCCGCCTCACCGGCCTGGAGCAGGAGAGCCTGCGCAAGGAGGCCGAGGAGCTGAAGCAGGAACGCACCCGGCTGCGCCACCTGCTCGACGAGCGGGACAGCCTGCTCGACGCGATGGTGGTGGAGCTGAAAGCGCTGAAGAAGCGCTACGCCACCCCCCGACGCACCCGGCTGGTGGAAGGGGGTGATGCGCTGGCGGTCCAGCGTGGCGCGGCTGTGCGCCCGAATGCAGAACTGCAGCGCCAGCAGGCCTTCGAAGCTCTCGCCAGCGACGGCCGCCTGCTGCTCCAGAGCGACGGCACCCTGCGGATCGTGACCCCAGCGGTGCTGGGCCGCCTGCACCTGGAGGAGGCCGCCGCCCTGGGGGATCAGCCCCCGCCGGCCCGGCTGCTGCTGTCGGTGGCGGACCACCCCCAGCTGTTGGCCTTCAGCGCCGATGGCCGGGTGGCCCTGCTGCGCTGGGAGTTCGCCGGCCAGCAGCCGGGAGGGGTGGAGCGCTTCCTGCCCGAGAGCCTCAGCGGTGCCCGCGTGGTGCAGGTGCTGCCCCTGCCGGGCGCGGGCGACGGCAGCCTCGGGCTGTTGAGCAGCGACGGACGCTTCAAGCGGCTGCCGATCGAGGAGTTCCTCGAACTCTCCGGGCGCGCCGCCACCGTGCTGAAACTCAAGGATGGGGTGGAATTGCAACGGGTGGTGCCCTGCCAGGAAGGCAGGGATCTTGTGGTAGCGAGCAGCACGGGCCGATTGCTGCGGCTGGCGATCAACGAGGCGAACCTGCCGGTGATGGGGCGCACCGCCCAGGGGCCGATGCTGCTGCGGCTCCTGCCCGGAGAGGCGGTGGTGGGGGCGGCCAGCGTCGCGGACGGCGACTGCGGGGTGGTGCTGGCCAGCCGCGGCGGCCAGATCAAACGCCTGCGGGTGGCCGACCTTCGCCTCTGCCAGCGGGGCGACCTGGGCCAGATCGGGCTGCGCTTCCGGGAGCGGGGCGATGTGCTGGTCGACCTCTGCGCAGACGACTCACCGCTGCTGGGCCTTGGGCTGGAGGGCGGGGCGAACCGCAGCGGCCGGCTCTCCCCCGCCGAGCTGCCCCTGGAGGACGGGTCGGGTGCCGGAATCCAGCTGCCCCTGACGGCGGCCGAACGGGTGCGCGAACTCGTGCCGCTGCGACGGGGATGAGGGGCCGGATCGCGGGGGCGGTGCTGGTGGGGCTGCTGGCCGGCGGGTCCGCCTCGGCTGGGCTGGGCGGCACGGCGCGTGCGGAGGGGCTGATCCCCCTGCCGGCGCCGGCGGGGCAGGAGCTGCTGTTCCGCAGCCGGGTGCGGGCCGACTTCCTGCCGCTGACAGGGTGGTTCGTCACCCAGGCGAACCTGGCCTACTGCGGTGTGGCCAGCGCCGTGATGGCCCTCAACAGCCTGGGGGTGCCGGCGCCAGAGACGCCGGGTTACGGCGCCTACCGCTTCTGGAACCAGGACAACCTGTTCGCCGCCCCCGCGGGCCGCGCCTTCGCGACGGCCGAGAGCGTGGGCCGCCGGGGGATGACCCTGGTGCAGCTGGCCGGCCTGCTGGCGGCCCAGGGGGTGAGCGTGCAGCGCTGGCATGGCGATCAGCTGAGCCTCTCCCAGTTCCGGGGCCTGCTGCGGCGCAACCTCTCGGATCCGGACGACCGGCTGCTGGTGAACTACCACCGCCCCAGCCTCGGCCAGGCGGGCGGCGGCCACATCTCACCGCTGGCGGCCTACGACCCCAGCGGCGACCGGGTGCTGATTCTTGATGTGGCCCGCTACCGCTATGCCGCGGTGTGGGTGGGCACGGAGGCCCTCTGGCGCTCGATCCGCACGGTCGACCCGGATTCCGGCGCCAGCCGGGGGCTGGTGCGGATCAGCCGGGGGCCGGCGACGGCGAGCCCACCGCCGCCAGCCAGGCCTCCATCCGGGCCGTGAAGGCCTCCGGGCTGTGGTGCGCCTCGGCCCAGGCGCGGCAGGCGGCGCGATCGACGGCCGCGGCCCGCTGCACCGCCGCCGCCAGGGCATCCAGATCATCGGGGCTGGCCAGGGCGCCGTTGACCCCCTCCCGCACCAGCTCACCGGGTCCGCCGCGGGCGTAGGCCGCCACCGGCACGCCACAGGCCATCGCCTCCACCACCACGTTGCCGAAGGCCTCATTCCAGCGGGGGGTGTTCACGAACACCCGACAGAGCCCCAGCTCGGCCTGAAGGCGCTCGGTGGGCAGGAAGCCGCGCCATTCGATCGTGCCGGCCGGCACGGAGCGCTCCACCGCCAGGGCATAGTCCACGTCCTCCCGCATCCCCCACACCCGCAGCGGCAGCCCGAGGCGGGCGGCCACCCGGGCGGCATCCTCCAGCCCCTTCTCCGGTGAGATCCGGCCCGCCCAGCCCAGGGCGGGCTCCACCCGATCGGCAGGAGCGGGATGGTAGGCGCTGAGGTCGAAGCCATTGCCCACCAGCCGCGGCGGCGCCACCAGCCGGAAGTCGGCGGCCTGGGCGGCGGTGTGGAAGGCCAGACGCTCCGGATCCCAGCTGGACACCGCCTCGATCGCCGCGTCCATCACATCGGCCACCGAGCCCATGCTCACCAGATGGCAGAGGGGCGTGCCGACAAAGCGGGTGAGCCAGAAGGGCAGCCAGTCGTAGGCGAGGTTGAGGATGCGGTCGAACTCCCCCTGCCGCTCCAGGGCGCGCTGCCAGAGGCGGGGGAGCAGGGCGTCGGCGGGGATCGCCACGGCCGTCTCCCGGGGACAGTGCTGCCAGCTGGGCTGGTCCACCCCCGGCTCGGTCCAGAGGCTGGCGGCGGCGCAGGCGGGAGGCAGCACCGATCCCGCCGCCGCCAGCACGGTGACGGCGTGGCCGCGGCCCAGCAGGCCGGCGATGATCATCGTCGCCGTGTGCTCCACGCCGCCGCCCCGGCCGCTGCCGAGGGCCCCGACCGGGGTGCTCACCACCAACACCCGCATCCCCGACCTTCCCCAACGCCGCACGATCGCCAGCATCGCAGCCGCGTAGCGTGGGGGGTCCCGCAGCCCGATCGCGTGAGTGCCGGCGCCACCCTGCCCTCCTGCAGCCCCCTGCCGGTGGAGCGTTTCCTGAGCGACGGCTTCGATCTGCGCGCCCAGCTGGCCACCTTCCTGCGCCTGTCACCGGCGGAGCTGGAGCATCGCCTGCCCCGCAGCACCGCGGACCTGGCGGGGCTCCATCCCGGCGCCTTCGACCCGGCCCGGCCGGAGGCCTTCTACGAAGAGACGGTGGGGGACGGGCACCTGCTGGAGCTGGCGGCCTGGCATCTGGGCAGCGGCGCCTACATCGCCGACACCCTGCGCCTGCAGGAGCGCTTCGCCCGCGGCCGGGTGCTCGATTTCGGCGGTGGCATCGGCAGCCATGCCCTGGCCGCCGCCGCGCTGCCCGGGGTGGAGGCGGTGTGGTGCGTGGATCTCAATCCCCGCAACCGGGAGTTCGTGCGCTGGCGCGCCGCCGAGCTGGGCCTGGCGGAGCGCCTCCACTGCTGCCGCGACCTGAACGATCCGGCCCTGCCGGGGCGCTTCGAGACGATCGTCTGCCTCGACGTGCTGGAGCACCTGAGCGATCCGGCGGGCCAGCTGGAGGTCTTCGCCGAGCGGCTGGATCCCGCCGGCATCGCCCTGCTGAACTGGTACTTCTTCCAGGGCTTCCAGGGCGAATACCCCTTCCACTACGACGATCCCCAGCTGGTGGAGCGCTTCTTCCTCACCCTCCAGCGCCGCTTCCTGGAGGTGTTCCACCCCTGGCTGATCACCACCCGCGCCTACCGGCCGATGCCGGGCGCCGGCGGCTAACCCCGGGCCAGGCCGGCGGGTTCCAGCATCAGCTTGGTGCGGCGGGTCTCCTCGTCCATCTCGATCGGGTACTGGCCGTCGAAGCAGGCGGTGCAGAAATGGTGGGAGCTGGTGCGGGCCGCCTCCACCATGCCGGCCTTGCTCAGGTAGGCGAGGGAATCCACCCCCAGGTGCGCCTCGATCTCCGCCAGGCTCAGGCGGGCGGCGATCAGGTGGTCCTGGCTGTCGGTATCGATGCCGTAAAAGCAGGGGTGGGTGACCGGCGGCGAGCTGATGCGCATGTGCACCTCGGTGGCGCCGGCATCACGCAGGGCCTGCACCAGCTTGCGACTGGTGGTGCCGCGCACGATCGAGTCGTCGATCACCACCACCCGCTTGCCCGCCAGCACATCGGGCAGGGGATTGAGCTTCACCCGGATGCCGGCCTCCCGCATCGCCTGGGTGGGCTGGATGAAGGTGCGACCGACGTAGCGGTTCTTGATCAGGCCGTCGCCGAAGGGGATGCCGCTGACGCCGGAATAACCGATCGCCGCCGGGATGCCGGAATCGGGCACGCCGATGACGATGTCAGACTCCACGGGGGTTTCGCGGGCCAGCACCTCGCCGATGCGCACGCGGTAGCTGTAGAGCGACTCCCCGAAGAAGCGACTGTCGGGGCGGGCGAAGTAAATCATCTCGAAGACGCACAGCTTGGCGGGCTCCTCGCTCCAGCGCACGCGCAGCGGCTCGCTCTCGCCCTGGCGGAAGTGGGCCAGTTCCCCCGGGGCGATGTCGTCGATGTAGACGGCGCCGATGATGTCGAGGCCGCAGGTCTCGCTGGCCACCACCCACTGGCCCTCACCCGGCTCCCCCAGGTGGCCGAACACCAGCGGGCGGATGCCGTGGCCGTCCCGCAGGGCGAACAGACCCTCGGGGGTGCCGATCACCAGGCTGAAGGCGCCGCGACAGCGACCGACGGCACGACGGATCGCCTCGCTCCAGCCCAGGCCCGCCTCCACCGCCTCCTGGAGGGCGAAGGCGATCAGCTCCGAATCGGTGGTGGAGGTGAATTCGCCGGAGAGGTGGGCGAGGGAGGCGCGCAGCTCGGTGGCGTTGACCAGGTTGCCGTTGTGGGCCAGGGCGAAGGGGCCCAGGCGGGTCATCAGCACCACCGGCTGGGCGTTGCACACCCGACTGCTGCCGGTGGTGGAGTAGCGGTTGTGGCCGATCGCCAGCTCCCCGGGCATGCGGGCGAGCACGTCCTGGTCGAACACCTGGCTGACCAGGCCCATGTCCTTGTGCAGCCGCACGCGGGCGTCCTGGAAGACGGCGATGCCGGCCGATTCCTGGCCGCGATGCTGGAGGGCGTAGAGGCCGAAGTAGGTGAGATTGGCCACCGCCTGGCCGGGCGCCAGCACGGCGAAGACCCCGCAGGCTTCCTCCGGCTTGTCCGGCCGGTCGGCGGTCGCTGGGGGAACCGGGGACACGGCGGGGGGCGCGCTCAGGGTGCGGGCATCCTGGCGCATCACCGGCGGTCTCAGTGCTCGGGGGGCGGGGCGGCTCCCCGCAGCCGCCGCGGGATCGCCTGCTCATAGCTCTGACGCAGCTGGTCGAGGGGCAGCTGCAGCAGCACGCCGCCACCCCGCAGGATTGTCAGGGGTGCGCCGGCCGGCTCCACCAGCCCCAGCTCCAGGGCGGGCACGCCGGCGCCGGCCTGCTCCAGGGCCTGCCGCCAGGCGCCGGCCTGCTCCGGCGCCACGCTCACCAGCACCCGCGCGCCCCCCTCGGCGAACAGCAGGCGATCGGGCCGGGCGGAGCCGGCGGGCAGCTCCAGCCGGGCGGCCAGGCCGGCGGCCAGGCAGCACTCGGCCGCGGCCACCGCCAGACCGGCGTCGCTCAGATCGTGGGCGGAGGCCACCAGGGCGGCGGCGATCGCCTGCCGCAGGAAGGCCTGCACGGAGCGCTCCAGGTTCAGATCCACCTCCGCGGGGCGGCCGGTGAGCCGGCCGTGGATGGCCTCCAGATAGCTGCCGGCCGCCAGGGACACGCGCGGGTCGGCGGGGGCGTCGCCCGCCTCCGGGGGCACCCCGAGCAGCCAGATGGCATCGCCGCTGCGCCGCCAGCCCAGGCCGGTGACGCGACTGAGATCGGGCACCAGCCCCACCATCCCCACCACCGGGGTGGGATGGATCGGCTGCAGGCGGCCATCCGGCAGCCGGCTTTCGTTGTAGAGGGAAACGTTGCCGCCGGTGACGGGGGTCGCCAGGGCCAGGCAGGCCTCCGCCAGGCCGCGGCAGGCCATCGCCAGCTGCCAATAGCCGCTGGGGGTCTCCGGAGAGGGGAAGTTGAGGTTGTCGGTGACCGCCAGGGGCTCGGCGCCGACGCAGCTGAGGTTGCGGGCCGCCTCCGCCACCGCCGCCATGGCACCCCGTTGCGGATCGAGGGCCACCCAGCGGTTGGGGCAATCCACCACCGCCGCCACGCCGCGGGCGGAGGGCCGCAGGGCCGCCTCTCCCTGCTGGGGCCGCAGCCGCACAACCGCCGCATCGGCGCCGCCAGGGGGCACCACGGTGTTGGCCTGCACCTGGTGGTCGTACTGGCGCCAGACCCAGCGCTTGCTGGCGATCGTGGGGTCGTCGAGCAGGCGCAGCAGGGCGTCGCCCCAGGGCAGGCGTCCATCCGCCAGGGCCACCCCCTCGGCGTCGGCGTTGGGCAGGTCGGCCTCGCGCCAGCGCCAGTGGGCCTGGATCTCGGCGGGCGGCTCGGCGAGCAGGGCGTGCCTGTTCACCGGCGTGTCCTCCGCCAGGGCCCGGGCGGGCACCTCGGCGGCCACGGCGCCGCTCTGCAGCACCCGCACCAGCGGCTCCTCCAGCACCCGCCCCACCACCGCGGCCTGCAGGCCCCAGCGGCGGAAGCGGGCCATCAGGGGCTCCTCCCGGCCGGGCCTGACCACGAACAGCATCCGCTCCTGCGACTCGCTGAGCAGGAACTCGTAGGCGGTCATGCCGCTCTCCCGCGCCGGCACCCGGTCGAGGTCGAGCTCCACCCCCACCCCGCCCTTGGCGGCCATCTCGGCGCAGCTGCAGGTGAGGCCAGCGGCGCCCATGTCCTGGGCGGCCACCACATCACCGCTCTGGAACGCCTCCAGACAGGCCTCGATCAAGCCCTTCTCCAGGAAGGGATCCCCCACCTGAACGGCGGGCCGATCGTCGAGGGAGGCCTCGCTGAGCTCGGCGCTGGCGAAGCTGGCCCCACCCATGCCGTCACGGCCGGTGGTGCTGCCCACATAGACCACCGGGAAACCCACGCCGCTGGCGCCGGCCCGCACAATCTCGTCGGTTTCCATCAGCCCCAGGGCCATGGCATTCACCAATGGGTTGCCGGAGTAGCTCGGATCGAAGGCGACCTCGCCCCCCACCGTGGGCACGCCCACGCAGTTGCCGTAGTGGGCGATGCCGGCCACCACCCCCTCCATCAGGCCGACGTTGCGGGGCTCCTCGAGCGGCCCGAAGCGCAGGGCATTGAGCAGGGCGATCGGCCGGGCCCCCATCGTGAAGATGTCCCGCAGGATGCCCCCCACCCCGGTGGCCGCCCCCTGGAAGGGCTCCACGGCGGAGGGATGGTTGTGGCTCTCAATTTTGAAGGCCAGCCGCTGGCCCTCCCCCAGATCCACCACGCCGGCGTTCTCCCCAGGACCCACCAGGATGCGGGGACCGCTGGTGGGGAAGCCGGCCAGCAGGGGCCGGGAGTTGCGATAGCAGCAGTGCTCCGACCACATCACCCCGAACATGCCGAGCTCCGCCCGGTTGGGGCTGCGGCCGAGCCGCCGGCAGATCTCCTCGTAATCCGCCAGGCTGAGGCCCTCCTTGCGCAGCGCCTCGACGGGCGGATCGGAGGGGGCGGAGGAGCTGACCACCGGGCGGCGTCGCGGCAAGCCTCAAGTCTCCCCGAGCGCCCGACGCCGCTCGGGGGGCTACCAGGGATCGTCGAGCGGATCGGAGGGCGTCCGCCGCCCTGAACGGGGGGGAGGTTCCCCCCGTCCCCTCTCCTCCGGCCAATCCTCGAGGGGATCGTCCTCCTCGCCGGGGACGCGCTCCGAGTCCGGCCCCGGCTCCTCCCAGGGGGGCTCTTCCAGCCAGCCCTCGAGGCGGTCCTCCAGGCGCCCGCCCGCCTCCTGGAGCTGATCGCGCCAGCGGCGGGAGCGGCGCAGAAACTGCTGGCGCACGCTGGCCCGGGCCAGCGGCAGGTCATCGAGCTCCTCCAGTGCGGTCATCACCCGACCGGGCAGCTGGTCGAGGATGCGATCGGGGCTGAGGCGCCAGCGGCTGCCGCCGGGAAGGCGGGGATCGCTGCGGGCGACGAGGTAATGGCGGATGCGGCCGCTGCGCAGGTCCACCGCGGCATCGGCCACGCTGCCGAGCGGACGGTCATCGGCACCGGTGAGCGACGCCTCCAGCAGGGTGGGGAGTCGGCCCACCGTCACCGCATCGGTCACGGCGGGTTCGCCGGTGACGAACACCTCCTGCTCATCAAGCCCGCGCAGCTGATCGAGGCGCCACACCAGCCGGCGCTGGGAGAGGGCGGAGGGGCGGCTCACCCAGCCCAGCAGACGATGCACCGGGGGATGCATCCAGCCGCTCACACCGGGGCCATGCTCCAGGCCCTGCTCGCAGCGTACGCGCCGCCGCAGGAGGTCGCTCAGGAGCAGCTGCTCGGGAAGGGCCAAGCGCTCAGGAGCGGATCTGGACCGGCATCACCAGGTAGGTGAAGGCCCCATCCTCAGCGGTCGGCACCAGCACCGCCGGCGTGGTGGGGCCGTTGCAGCGCAGTTCCACCTGCTCGCCGGCCATCGCCTTGAGGCCGTCGAGCAGGTAGCGGACGTTGAAGGCGATCTCGATCGCCTCCCCCTGCACCGTGGCCGCCAGATCCTCCGAGCCGCTGCCCACGTCCTGGGCGTCAGCCCGCAGCACCACCCGGCCGGCCGCCGGATCGCTGCTGATCTTGACGACGTTGTTGTGCTGGTCCGCCAGCACCGCCACCCGCTCCAGGGCGGCCACGAAGGCGCGACGGTTGAGGCCGAGGCGACGGCCGAACTCCTGGGGGATGAGTTGGCCGTAGTTGGGGTAGGTGCCGTCGAGGCTGCGGGTGGTGAGCACCTGATCGGCCCAGAGCACCACCACCTGTCCCCGTTCGCAGAACAGGCTCAGGGGCTCCTGGGAGGGGCGACCGGAGAGGAGCCGCTCCAGCTCCCGCAGGGAGCGGGAGGGGACGGTCACCGCGAACGGCTCGCCGCCGGCCTCCTGGGCGGCCTCTCCGAGGGCGTGGGGCAGCTGCTGCACCGCTAGGCGGTGGCCATCGGTGGCGGCGCACTCCAGTCGGTCGCCGTCGAGCTGGAGATGCACGCCGGTGAGGATCTGCTTGGCCTCATCGCCACTGCTGGCGAACAGGGTGGCGCGGAGGCCCCGCACCAGGGCCTCCGCGTCCAGGCGGATCGGGTGGCCGCTCTGGGTCAGGGGGAGATCGGGGAAGTCCTCGGCGGGCATGCCGCGCATCTGGTAGCTGCCGGAGAGGCTGCTGATCTCCACCTGCTCACCACCCTCCTCGCAGCGCAGGGTGATCGGGCTGTCGGCGGGCAGGCGGCTGACGATCTCGCCGAACAGGCGGGCGGGCAGGGTGATGGCGCCACTGCCGTCGACGGAGGCGGGCAGGCTGGTCTGGATGCCGAGGCTGAGGTCGTAGCCGGTGAGGCTGAGGCGACCGGTGGCGGCGTCGGCGGTGAGCAACACGTTGGCCAGCACCGGATGGGTGGGGCGGCCCGCCACGGCACGGCTCACCAACTGGAGGCTGGCGTTGAGTTCAGCCTGGGAGCAGACCAGCTTCATGGGGGGCGGACCTCGTCGACAAAACGCGGCGATCAGGCGGGCCCACGGTTTCACACGGTGGACAAAAGCGCAACGCCCGCAGGGTCGGGGACCCGGCCCTGGTTCGCGAGCCTGCGGATGAGATGAGAAGACAAGTTTTTTTTATAGAACAGAACAAACCCGTAGCCGTAGAGCCGGTGGAAATCCGGAAAACTCCGGCCAACCCCCGCCGGGCACAGCCTTGGCGGGTCCCGGAGCCTGGGGAAACAGACCGGCCGATTGGGGAACACCGCCCGCTTTCCACCGTTTCCAGACGGTGCGGATAACCGAGGCCCCTGGGCGGCCTTCTCCTCCCCCGCCGATCCCCCGGCCCACCCCAACGCTTTCCCCAGGCTTTCCCTCGGCCGGATCGGCCGCCGGCTACCCGCTCAGAAGCCCATCACCCGGGCCACCGTGTCCGTGTCGGGCTCCAGGCCGGTGTGGAAGCGGGAGTCGTTGTTCTCGATCGCCGTGGCTGGATCCTTCAGCCCGTTGCCGGTGAGCACGCAGACCACGGTGGCGCCGCTGGGCACCTCCTCGCGCCGTTTCAGCAGGCCGGCCACCGAGGCGGCGCTGGCGGGCTCACAGAACACCCCCTCGCCGCTGCCCAGCAGCTTGTAGGCCTCGATGATCTCGGCGTCGCTGACCGCCATGAAGTCGCCGTTGCTCTCGCTGCGGGCGCGCAGCGCGTTCTCGCGGTTGACGGGATTGCCGATCCGGATCGCCGTGGCGATGGTGTCCGGCTGCTCCACCGGGTGTCCCAGCACCATCGGCGCGGCTCCGGCCGCCTGGAAGCCCATCATGCGCGGCAGGCGGGTGCAGTGGCCGGCCGCCTTGTACTCCTTGAAACCCATCCAGTAGGCACTGATGTTGCCCGCGTTGCCCACAGGGATGCACAGCCAGTCGGGGGCGTCGCCGAGGGCGTCGACCACCTCGAAGGCGGCCGTCTTCTGCCCCTGCAGCCGGTAGGGGTTGAGGGAATTCACCAGGGTGACGGGGTAGCGATCCGCCACCTCCCGCACGATCGCCAGGGCCCGGTCGAAGTTGCCCTTCACCGCCAGCACCTCGGCGCCGTAGAGCAGGGCCTGGGCCAGCTTCCCCTGGGCCACGTAGCCGTCGGGGATCAGCACGAAGGCGCGCATGCCGCCCCGGCGGGCGTAGGCGGCGGCCGCCGCCGAGGTGTTGCCGGTGCTGGCGCAGATCACCGCCTCGGAACCCTCCTCCCGAGCCTTGCTGATCGCCATCGTCATGCCCCGGTCCTTGAAGGAGCCGGTGGGATTGAGGCCGTCGTACTTGAGGAACACCTTCACGCCGCGACCGAGGCGGGCCGCGATCACCGGTGCCGGGATCAAGGGGGTGGCCCCCTCCCGCAGGGTGATCACCGGCGTTGCCGCACTCACCGGCAACCAGGACCGGTAGGCCTCAATCAGGCCTGGCCAGTCCTGCAGCGTGGCGCGCGGGCCGCCGAGGCGCCGCAGGACTTGGAGCACGGCCGAGCACGAAACGGACGGGTGAGACGAATGTACGCCGCGGCAGGGTCAGGATGCACCGGTGCCCACATCCTTGGGCGGCGTGCCGCCATCCTTCGGAGCCGGAGCACCCTTGCCGTCGCCGCCATCGCCGCGGCTGCCCAGGTCGAGGGGGGATTCGGAGAAGAAGCGCACCAGATCGGCCACGGAGCTGGCCTTGCGCATCAGGCCCAGAAGCGCCGGCAGGCTCACCGCCAGCTCCTGGCTCGGGTAGGCCCGCAGGAAGGAGAGGGGTGAGAGGGAGCCGCCGTTGTCGGCGATGCCCAGCACCACCGCGGAACGCAGGGCGGGTAGACCCACCTGGCGGGCGTTGAGCGGGAAGACGATGCCGCTGAGGCGCTCCAGGATGCGCTCGCCGATGCTCGTGTTGAGCAAGCGGCTCACGGTCACCACGGGCAGGCTGAGGGTGGCCTTCAGCATCCTGGCTGCGTCTGCTGGGTTCTGGCGGCTCAGGCGCATCACGTCGCCCAACAGGCCCCGGGCCTGGCCGGTGGCGGCCAGGTGCTCCAGATCCGCTACCGGGATCGAGCGCCGGAAGGCCCCGCTCACGAATACGATGTTTTCGGCCGCCAGGCACGCCGGTGAACCGGCGACCAGGCTCAGCCCGAGGGCCGCCGCCAGGAAACGTTGGCGTGTGCGCAGGGAGGTCACCAGGGGAGATCGCTCAGTCAGGAATCTTGCAATCTAGGCCGAGCTCCGAAGGGAGCTCGGTACCAGTACATCGCGGACGAGCCGCACCACCCCCCGTTCCGCAAGGCCCCGGGCCACCTCCAGGCCCATGCGCCGCAGGTCGGGTTCCCGCAGCACCCGCGGCAGGCGGCGCAGCAGCAGTTGCGGCTCGAAGCCCGGCAGGTCCGCCAGGATGCCCACGAGCTGGCGGATCGGCTCCAGGTCGAGCAGGGGGCCCACCGCCGTCAGCGGCGCCTGGGGTTCGTTGCGCTGCCGCAGGCCGGGGGGGAGCAGGGGTGGGGGCAGCCGCCGGCCCAGCCTCATGGTGGTGCGCCAGGCCAGCTCATCCATTCGCGCCACCAGGGCCTCCACCAGCTGCTGGCGCAGCATGCCGCCGTTGGCGGAGAACAGGAAATCGAGCACCTGGTCGAGCAGCCCGTCCAGATCCAGCTGCTCCTGCAGCGAGGCGCTCGCCACCAGATTCTCCAGCCGCTGCCAGCGGAACTCATCGCCGTCAAACAGCATCTCCCGCAGGCTGCGGCGCAGTTCGGGATCGGGGTCCTCCATCAGCCGGCGGGCGAAGTAGGGGTAGGCGGCACCAAGGATCTTGAAGTTGGGATCGACGCTCAGGGCGATCCCCTCCAGCGTCACCAGCGAGCGGATGATCAGGGCGTAATAGGGCGGTACCCGGAACGGGAATCGGTACATCACGCCGCTCAGGTCATCGGTCACCGCCTTGAAGTCCATGCGGCTCACCCCCATTTCCAGGGCCTGGCCGAAGACCCCCTCAAACGCTGGCACGATCGGCTCCAGATCCACCTCCTCACTGAGGAAGCCGAGGGAGACAAAATCCTTGGACAGCGAACCAAAATCACGGTTCACCAAGTGCACCACCGCCTGGATCAGGCCGGTGCGCGCCTCCCGGCTCACCTCGCTCATCATGCCGAAATCCAGGTAGGCGAGACGTCCGTCCGCCATGGCTAGGAGATTGCCGGGGTGGGGATCGGCATGGAAGAAGCCATGCTCCAGCAATTGCTGAAGGCTGCAGTTGACGCCCACTTGAACCATGTCGTCGGGGTCGACACCGATGGCTCGCACAGCCTCAAGATTGGTGAGTTTGGTGCCATCGATCCACTCCATCGTCAAGACACGACGGCTGGTGGCTTGCCAGTGGATGGCCGGAACGGCGATGCGCGGGTTATGGGCATGAAGTTGACGAAATTTATCGGCATTCTTGCCTTCATTGATGTAATCCATTTCTTCAAAAACTCGCCTCCCCAGTTCGTCGATCAACGCCACCAGGTCGGAGCGGATCAGGCGCACGTTGCGATTCAGCCAGGCGGCGATGTTGCGCACGATGTAGAGATCGAGCGTGATCTGCTCGCGCAGGCCGGGCCGTTGCACCTTCACCGCCACCCGCTGGCCGCCCCGCAGCACGCCCCGGTGCACCTGCCCCAGGGAGGCGGCGGAGATCGGCTCGCGGTCGAGCTGGTCGTACACCGCCTCGATCGGTTGGCCCAGGTCTTCGACGATGCAGGCCATCGCCAGGCGGCTGTCGAAACCCGGCAGCTGGTCCTGCAACCGGGCCAGCTCGTCGAGCAGCACCGGCGGCACGATGTCCGGCCGGGTGGAGAGGGCCTGCCCCGCCTTGATGAAGGCGGGGCCCAGGGCCGCCAGCAGCTCGGCGCACTCCCGGGCGCGGGCGCGGGCGCGATCCGGGTTGGCCAGGGCGCCGCTGAAGCGATCGGTGGCCACCGCGATCAGATACAGACCGATCGGCACCAGGGTCTGCCAGAGACGGCGCAGCAGGCGGCGCGGATGGCCTGCGTAGATGCGCGTGATCGCCGCTGGGTCGTAGGCCATCAGGCCGGCCGCCTCCAGAAAGTCGCCGAGTTCCTCCCGGTTGTTGCTGGGGGAGGCGTTCACCGGCGCCGCCGGATCCGTGGGCGCCTGAATGCTCGGTTCAAGAGGCGGCGGATCCGCCATGGGATCGGCCCCGAACACGGAGGCCCGCATGGCGGCCAGGGCGGATTCGGCAGCGGTGGCGGGCATCGGCGGTGGGGGGAGCCGGTCGGCTGAGGACGGACCGCGATTCTGTCTCCCCTACCACCGCTTCAGCGACGCCGCTGCGCCCAGCTCGGATCCGACGATGCTGAGGCCGTGATTCCTGGGCCCATGGAGCGTCTCCACGACCTGTTCGGCTCCGTTGCCAGCAACGGCTTCACGTCGGCCCGACGCATCCGCGAGCGGATCGAGGCCAGTGGCCTCCAGCTCGATGACCGCCGGCTGGCCACCACAATGGAGCGGCTGGAGCGGCAGGGCGAGCGCCCGATCGATTTCGCCAGCTTCGCCTCCCTGGTGGCGGAGGAGGCGCTGATGGTCCACCGCAGCTTCCAGCGTCAGCTGGCCATTCCCGACTGGCAGGACTTCCGCCACGACATCGAGACCATCTACCGCCGGCTGGCGAGCGATCGCAGCGGCAGCAACAACGCCTCGATTCCGATCCTGCGCGATGCCGATCCCGAGCCCTGGGGCGTGGCCCTCTGCACCGTGGATGGCCAGCGACTGGCGATCGGAGACGTGGACACCTATCACTCGATTCAGTCGGTGTCCAAGCCGATCACCTACGCCCATGCCCTGCGCCGCGAGGGGGAGGCCTTCACCCATCGCTTCGTGGGGGTGGAGCCTTCCGGCAGGCCCTTCCATGCCCTCGATCTGCTTCCCGACCACCGCCCCTTCAACCCCTGTGTGAACGCGGGCGCGATCATCGTCGCCGGCCTGGTGGCCTCCGGCTCCCCCGATCGCGACGCCCGAGCGATCACCCAGGAGCTGATGGATCTCTGGTGCCAGCTGAGCGGCGATCTGGCGGAGGTGCGCTACAGCGAGGCCACCATGCTCTGCGAACGGGACACGGCGGACAACAACTTCGCGATCGCCTATCTCCTGCGCGCCCGCCTCGGCCTGCCCCGCGGCGTGGATCTGCACAAGATGATGGATGTCTATCTCTCCTGCTGCAGCATTGAGATGTCGGCGCGCATGCTGGCGATGGCCGCCGCCACCCTGGCCAACGGCGGCGTCTGTCCGATCAGCGGCGACCAGGTGCTTGACACCGAGGTGGTCAAGCGCACCCTGTCGGTGATGCAGGCTGCGGGCATGTACGACAACGCCGGATCCTTCAGCCTCGAGGTGGGTCTGCCCGCCAAATCGGGAGTGGCCGGCACCGTGCTGGTGGTGGTGCCCAACCTGATGGGCTTCGCCACCTTCTCGCCGCGGCTGGATCGCTATGGCAATTCGGTGCGGGGGGTGCGCTTCTGCCGGGAGCTGGTGGAGCGCTTCACCTTCCATCAGTACGACAGCCTCTCGGGCGGGCGCAGCGGTTGTAAGCGCGATCCGCGCGAATCCCAGGCCAACCGCCGCCAGCGCGACCTCTCCGATCTGCGCTGGGGGGCGCTCTGCGGCGATCGCACCGCCCTGCGGGTGCGCGACCAGCTGCTGGCCTGCCTGGTGGCCGCCACCCTGGCCGACGGCGCGATCGAGGAGGCGGAGATCGGCGCCATGGCGGCGATCTATACCGATCTGATGGGCCATCCGCCCGATCCGACGGCGCTGCGGCAGGCGGCGCTGGCCATGGCCCAGGAGGCCACCGCCGGTTCCAACCCCGCCGAGGTGGTGCTGGCGGGACTGCGGCGGGAGCGGTCCCGCCTCGACGACAACGCCCGCGGCCTGATCCTGGAATCGGTGTTCCGGGTGGTCGCCGCCAACGGCAGGATCGAGCCGGGGGAAGATCGCTTCCTACGCGCCGTCGCCCAGGCGCTCGCCATCTCCGAAGGGGTGCTGGAGCTGGAGATCGAGCGGTTCCGCCAGCGCCGGTCGGTTCCGCCACTGGGCATCTGATCCCGCCGCCGCTACGGTCGAGGGCGCCAGCGGCGGCTGCCGTGCTCACCGGTCTGCGTCTCGAGAACATCGCCCTGATCGAGCGGCTCGAGCTCGCCTTCGAGCCGGGCTTCACGGTGCTCACCGGCGAGACGGGCGCCGGTAAATCCATCCTCCTCGACGCCCTTGATGCCCTGCTCGGCGGTGCCCAGGGCAGCCAGGGGGCACGGCTGCTGCGCCGCGGCAGCGGGCGCGGCCGGATCGAGGCCAGCTTCACCCTCACGCCGCCCCTGCGCGAGTGGCTGGCGGCGCAGCAGCTGGAGGCCGACGACGACGAGCTGCTGCTCAGCCGCGACTGGCGCCTGCAGGAGGAGCGGCTGAGCAGCCGCCACCGCCTCAGCGGCGTGGCGATCAGCCGCGCCCAGGTGCTGGAGCTCCGCCCCCTGCTCCTCGATCTCACCGTCCAGGGTCAGACCCAGCAGCTGGCCCGCCCGGGGCAGCAGCGGCGCTGGCTCGACCGTTTCGCCGGCGAAACGGTGCTGGCCGAGCTGGAGGCGGCGCGGGGGGCCTTCCGCCACTGGCGGGCGGCGGAGCGGGCGCTCGCGCTGGCGGAGGCCGACCGGGAGCGGCTGGAGCGCCAGCGCCGCCAGGAGGAGCAGTTGCTCGAAGATCTCGAGGCCGCCGCTCTGGATGATCCACAGGAGCGGCAGCGGCTGCAGGCCGAACAGGACCGGCTGGCCCATGGGGTGCGCCTCCAGGAGGGGGTGGCGGTGCTGCTCGGCCGGTTGCTGGAGGGGGTGGAGGCGGCGCCGGCCGCCCTCGACCACCTGGCGGCCTGTGAGGAGGAGCTGCTGCAGATGGCCTCCCTTGATCCCACCGCTGCGCCCCTGCTGGAGGCCTGCACCGGTGCCCTGCTGGGCCTCCAGCAGCTCAGCCGCGACCTGGATCGCTACGGCGCCAGCCTGGAGAGCGATCCAGGCCGCCTGGCGGAGCTGCAGGAGCGCATCGCCGAACTGCGCACCCTGGAGCGCCGCCACGGCCTCGATCTGGCGGAGCTGATCAGCCTGCGTGATCGCCTACGGCAGCAGCTGGCCCCCGGCGGGGCCGAGGCGGCCCTCGCGTCCCTGCGGCAGGCGGAGGCCCAGAGCCGCAGGGAGCGAGATCGCTGCAATCAGGCCCTCAGCGCCCGTCGCGCCGCGGCCGCCCAGGCGCTGGAGGAGCAGCTTCTGGCCGCCCTGCGGCCGATGGGCCTGGCCAATGTGCGCTTCGCCGTCGCCCTGGAGCCGGCCGAACCCGGCGAGGAGGGGGCTGACCTGGTCCAGTTCCGCTTCAGCGCCAACCCCGGCCAGCCCCTGGCGCCCCTGGCGGAGGTGGCTTCCGGCGGTGAGATGAGCCGCTTCCTGCTCGCCCTCAAAACCTGCCTGGCGGCAGCCGATCCCCACGTCACCCTGCTGTTCGATGAGATCGACACCGGCGTCAGCGGCCGGGTGAGCGGCGCCATGGCCGAGCTCTTGCAGCGGCTCGGGGGTTCCCGGCAGGTGTTCTGCGTCACCCACCAGCCCCTTGTCGCCGCTGCCGCCGACCACCATTTCCGCGTCGCCAAGGTGGTGGAGGACGGCCTCACCCACACGCGGGTGTCCCGACTTCGGGACGCCCGCGAACGCCAGGCCGAGCTGGCGGAACTGGCCGGCGGCGATCTCGGCGAGGCCCGCAGCTTTGCCGCCAGCCTGCTGGAGCGCCGCGATCCCCCACCCCCCGGCCGGCCGCGGGCGGCCTGAGCCGGTCCGCGGAGCCCGCCCATAGAATCAGCGGCTGTCGAGCAGCCTCCATGCCCCGCGCCAGCGCCGGGTCCACCGCTAGAAACGGAAAAGGAAGTGGAACCGGGAACGCCAGCGGAAGCGAAGGCGGGGCGTCCCATCGGCTGCTCAGCGGCGGTTCCCTTGAGGACGTGATCCGGGTGCGGGGCGCCCGCCAGCACAACCTGCGCGATGTGGATCTCACGATCCCCCGCAACCGCCTGGTGGTGTTCACCGGCGTGAGCGGCAGCGGCAAGAGCTCCCTGGCCTTCGACACGATCTTCGCCGAGGGCCAGCGCCGCTACGTCGAAAGCCTCTCCGCCTACGCCCGCCAGTTTCTGGGCCAGGTGGACAAGCCCGATGTGGATGCGATCGAGGGGCTGTCGCCGGCAATCTCGATCGACCAGAAGTCCACCAGCCACAACCCCCGCTCCACCGTCGGCACGGTCACGGAGATCCAGGACTACCTGCGCCTGCTGTTCGGCCGCGCCGGTGAGCCCCACTGCCCCCAGTGCGACCGCTCGATCCGCCCCCAGACCATCGATGAGATGGTGGATCAGATCCTCACCCTTCCGGAGGGCACCCGCTACCAGCTGCTGGCGCCGGTGGTGCGCGGCAAGAAGGGCACCCACGTGAAGCTGCTCTCCGGTCTGGCGGCGGAAGGCTTCGCCCGGGTGCGCATCAACGGGGAGGTGCGCGAGCTGGCGGACAACATCGAGCTCGACAAGAACCACGCCCACAACATCGAAGTGGTCGTCGACCGCCTCGTCGCCCGCGAGGGGGTGCAGGAGCGGCTCACCGATTCCCTCGGCACCGCCCTCAAGCGTGGCGAGGGGCTGGCCCTGGTGGAGGTGGTGCCCAAGGCGGGCGAAGACCTGCCCGAGGGCCTGGAGCGGGAGCGCCTCTATTCCGAAAACTTCGCCTGCCCCGTGCACGGTGCGGTGATGGAGGAGCTCTCCCCCCGCCTGTTCTCCTTCAACAGCCCCTACGGCGCCTGCGCGGATTGCCACGGGATCGGCCACCTGCGCACCTTCACGATGGAGCGGGTGGTGCCCGATCCCAGCCTGCCGGTGTACGCCGCGATTGCCCCCTGGAGCGACAAGGACAACTCCTACTACTTCTCGCTGCTCTACTCGGTGGGCGAAGCCTTCGGCTTCGAGCTCAAGACCCCCTGGAACCAGCTCAGCGATGAGCAGCGCCAGGTGCTGTTGCACGGCTCCGGCGAGCCGATCACGATCCAGGCCGACAGCCGCTACAAAAAGGCCAGCGGCTATCAGCGACCCTTTGAAGGGGTGCTGCCGATCCTGGAGCGCCAGCTGCGGGATGCCAGCGGCGAAGCGATCCGCCAGAAGCTGGAGAAGTATCTGGAGCTGGTGCCCTGTGCCACCTGCCGCGGCCTGCGCCTGCGGCCCGAGGCCCTGGCGGTGAAGGTGGGACCCTTCCGCATCCATGAGCTCACCTGCGTCAGCGTCGGCCAGACGCTGGAGCGCATCGAGGCGCTGATGGGGGTGGGGGCCAGCGAGGGCAGCGACCCCCTGCTCACCCCCCGCCAGATCCAGATCGGCGACCTGGTGCTGCGGGAGATCCGCCTGCGCCTGCGCTTCCTGATCGATGTCGGTCTCGACTACATCACCCTCGACCGGCCGGCGATGACCCTCTCCGGCGGGGAGGCGCAGCGGATCCGCCTGGCCACCCAGATCGGCGCCGGCCTCACCGGCGTGCTCTATGTGCTCGATGAGCCCAGCATCGGTCTGCATCAGCGGGACAACGACCGCCTGCTGGCCACCCTCACCCGCCTGCGCGACCTGGGCAACACCCTGATCGTCGTCGAACACGACGAGGACACGATCCGCGCCGCCGACCACCTGGTCGACATCGGCCCCGGCGCCGGCGTCCATGGCGGCCGCATCGTCGCCGAGGGCAGCCTCCAGGATCTGCTCGACTCCGAGCAGTCCCTCACCGGCGCCTACCTCAGCGGCCGCCGCTCCATCCCCACCCCCGCCGAGCGGCGCTCCGCCGGCAGCCGCTGCCTCACGCTCGTCAATGCCAGCCGCAACAACCTGCAGGGCATTGATGTGGAGATCCCGCTCGGCCGCCTGGTGTGCGTCACCGGCGTGAGCGGCAGCGGCAAGAGCACCCTGATCAACGAGCTGCTGCACCCGGCCCTCGAGCACCGCCTCGGCCTGAAGGTGCCCTTCCCCGCCGGCCTGGCGGAGCTGCGCGGCATCCAGGCGATCGACAAGGTGATCGTCATCGACCAGTCGCCGATCGGCCGCACCCCCCGCTCCAATCCCGCCACCTACACCGGCGCCTTCGATCCGATCCGCCAGGTGTTCGCCGCCACGGTGGAGGCCAAGGCCCGCGGCTATCAGGTGGGACAGTTCAGCTTCAATGTCAAGGGGGGGCGCTGCGAGGCCTGCGGTGGTCAGGGGGTGAATGTGATCGAGATGAATTTCCTGCCGGATGTCTACGTGCAGTGCGATGTCTGCAAAGGCGCCCGCTACAACCGGGAAACGCTCCAGGTCACCTACCGCGGCCACACGATCGCCGACGTGCTGGAGATGACGGTGGAGCAGGCTGCCGAGGTGTTCACCGCCATCCCCCAGGCGGCCGAACGGCTGCGCACGCTGGTGGATGTGGGTCTGGGCTACATCAAGCTGGGTCAGCCGGCGCCCACCCTCTCGGGCGGTGAGGCCCAGCGGGTGAAGCTGGCCACCGAGCTGAGCCGCCGCGCCACGGGCAAAACCCTCTACCTGATCGACGAACCCACCACCGGCCTGAGCTTCTACGACGTCCACAAGCTGATGGATGTGATCCAGCGCCTGGTGGACAAGGGCAATTCAATCCTGGTAATCGAGCACAATCTCGATGTGATCCGCTGCGCCGACTGGATCATCGATCTGGGCCCCGAGGGTGGCGACAAGGGGGGGAAAATCGTGGTGTGCGGTACACCGGAGGCTGTGGCGGAGCATGGCACCAGTCACACCGGCAGATACCTCAAGCAGGTTCTCGCGCAGCACCCGCCAGGGCTGCAAGCCACTCTGAGTGAAGTGGAGGTGAGTGGAGCTTGTTAGAACACCAGCGCCACATAGAATTCGTTAGCTCCTTGATAGACACGAAGTTCACTATAAGGAGGTAGGAATTGTAACGATGTTAACTGATCATACAACTCTTTAAAACTAAAGGGTGTGAATTGCCAGCAATGAACGTCCACATATGGAGTTGTTTTGTATTCTAAAAGTGCACGTGCAAACTTTTCTTTAACATTTGGATCCTTGACCTGGTAAGGATTGCTGCCAAGGGGATACGTATGGTCGATAAAACACCTATGTTCGAGAACAGACTTGAATGAAGGCGAAGTTTTTTCCAAATAGTAAGCCTCAAGGACGTCAACAATCGTGGAGACGTTGATAAAATGATCAAAGCAGCGACGTTTGTCTGGTATTGTAAAAAAGTAACAGCCACCTGGCTCAAGAATAGAATGTATATTGATAAAGTGCCGAATCAAATCGGGCTGATGTTCAACGCAATGATGGGAAACAACGGCATCGTACTTTGTGGTAATCTGATCATAGCCTTGGGCTAAAATCCATTGGATGTCTGGTACCCGCTCAGGAATTCTGTTTGGCAAGAGAGTGGCCCGGCTGATGAGGCCCTCCTTGCTAAGCCAATCAGCATAGTGAATTATTCTTGTTTCATTTCGAAGAAATTCAAGAGTCGGATTATCAAAGACTCCAATTTCAAGAAGTTTGGATTTAAGAATTAAAAGTCCCAAAAACGCATTTCGATCTGTAACTTTAGAGGCTATTCGTCCTTCGTGCTGTCCAAATTCATGCCAATGCTGGCGCAATTGCTCCTGGCTGAATGCCTGCAAATCTGGATTGTGTTCTGCGTAGGTCGCAAGGTCAAGCTCTGGAGGGAGAATCACAATGGCAATTGTCCAGACTGTGCTAGCCTAGCATAGCATAAGTTTGCGACCAACTCCCTCCTGAGCCACAGGTTGCGGTCGCCACAAATCATCGCTTGCTTCCGCTCTGACAAACAAACCAAAGTGCGCAGGGCCAATGAGTTGTTCGCCGATCACAATCTACAGCAGCCGCTCAACTGGTTTCCAGTGATTCCCCAGCCCAGCCCAGCCTGAACCCCAGTTCTAATGGGGGGTGTTGATGCGCTGATTCCATTCGGCAGCTTGCTTCAGGTTCCCGTGCCCCCCAGAAGGCCTGAGCAGCGGACTGCATTGTGACCAGATCTGGCCCTATTCCAGCGTTGCCTCGATGCAGGCCCCCCTAAGACCCTGGGCGAGGAATCAAGATTGAAAAGCAGTCTGTTGCAAAGCAGTCTGTTGCAAAGCAGGGAACGCCTCATTATTCAGCGAGCAATTCTTGTTCCACGCTATTATTCTGACCTTGATCTACCGCTGGTAACTCTCCCGTGCGCCTGGATCTCTATGGACAGACCCTTGCTCCCTGGTTGTGTGGTCTCGGACCGCTGCGATTGATCGTGCGGATGCCGGGCAACATCGGCGATCATCTGATCTGGCGTGGCTGCTGCGATCTCTTTGACCAGCACGGTATCGCCGCCGAGCGGATCGACCATCACGAGGCCCTTGAGGCGAGCCATCCCGAGCACACCCTGGTGATCCCTGGTAGTGGCGCCCTCACCCGCCTCTGGCATGAGTGGCTGCCGGAGCTGATCCTGGCGGCCGCCAGCCTCTACCGCCACGTGATCGTGCTGCCCTCCGATTACGACGTGGATGTGGCGCCGGTCGCCCAGGCCCTCGCCCAGCCCAACGTCTGGGCCTTTGCCCGCCAGCCCCGCTCCTACGCCGCGATCCGCCGGTTCGGCCGAGCCGTCCTGATGCCCGATCCCGCCCTCTGGTGCCGGCGATTCCATGAGCAGGCCCCCCCTGCCGCAGCGGGCACGGTCAGCCGGCTTGCCCCCCTGCTGCTCGCCCTGCGCACCGACAAGGGGTCCTGCCTGGGCTCACTCCCCTTTCGGCCAGTCCCGGACCTGAACCGCGACCTCTCCTGCTGCGCCCCCGACCTCGACGGCTTTCTTGAGTCCGTCGCCAGCGCCGCTCACATCGTCACCGATCGCCTCCACATCGCCGTCGCCGCCGTGATGCTCGGCAAAAGCCTCTCCTGGCTCGATCCCTACGACGGCAAGATCTCCGGCTACCTGGCCTACGCCTTCGACGAGGAGCAACTCAGTCGCTGCAGCCCGATTGCGATCGAGGACCTTGTCGCCAGGGGCTGGCTGCAGCCGCTGGAGGCCTGAGCGGTGGTCCGCATCCACGGTCTCACCCTGATCCGCGACGAATGGCCGCTGGGCCTGTTGGCGATCAACCATGCTCTGCTCCACCACGTGGAACGGCTGCACTGCGCGGTTCAGATCAGCGCGGATGCCACCCTGGCGGGGGTGCAGCGGCTGCGGGCCCACTGGGGGGATCGCCTCACGGTGGTGGAGGTGCGCAGCCCCGCCTATCTGCAGGAGGCGATCGTCAGCGTGCTGGCGTCGATGGTCGTCGCCGAGGCCGCCGCCGGCGACTGGTTGTACGTCTTCGACGCCGATGAGTTCGCCGTCTCTCCGGTGATGCCGCTGCCCGGCCTGCTCGAGGGCCTTCCTCCCGAGTTGGCCGAGCTGCGCTATCGGATCTGGAACTGGATCGCCCCGGACGACTTCGACGATCTCGACCTGACGAGCTACCCACGCCTGCGCCACCGTGCCCTGCCCTGCGTCTTCCTGGATCTGCCCCCGTCCCAGCTGGCCGCGGACATCCGGCGGGGTTTCCTGAACTTCTTCGACCTGCGCTTCGTCGACAAGAGCCTGTTCCGGATCGGCGCGCTGCGGGATCGCTGGATCGGACCCGGCGCCCACCGACTCCACCCCGTCGAGAGCTGGGATCTGAAGGAGCCCAGCCTGGCCGTTGACAGCTTTCACGCCATCCATCTGCCCTTGCTCAGCCGTCGCCGACTGGCGATGCGTCTCGCCCAGGCCCGCCAACTGCGGCAGGAAAGTTTTCCGTTCGAGCACGGCTGGCAGAGCCAGATGCTGCTCGACATCGAGGCGCAGCGCCAGCTGGAGGCGTTCTGGCGCGCCCACACGATCGGCCCCACCAGCCTCGCCGGCGCCCCCGGGTCTCCCTGCTACGAGGCGAGCGATCTGTTCGCCGACACGATCGCCCCGGCCCTGTCCCTCACCCAGACCCAGCTGGAGGTTCCCGCCGTGGCGCCGCCACCGCCACCGTGCTGTCTGCCGGAGGTTCTGTTGCTGCGCCGGATCCACCACCTGCAGAATCAGCTCATGCAGCGGCCCCCCGATCGGCCGCAACGGGGGTGATCCCCCTGGCGATGCAGTCCCCTGCCCCCAGCCCTCTCCCCCGGCCCGCGCCCGATGCCTCACTTGCCCTCCCTTCGGCGCCCCCTGCTGGCCGCCCTGCTGGCCGCCGCCATGCCCCTTGGGGCCCAGGTGCCGGCCGCGGCCCTGCAGCGGGTGGAGTTGCAGCTGCCCCTGCTGCAGATCAGCTTCGACGTGGAGGTGAGCGAACTGGCGAGCCCCGATCGCCTGCTCCACGGCAGCAGTGATCTGGCGGAGATCGACCGGGCCACCGACGGGGCGCTGGGTCGGCGCATCGTCGAGCTGTTCTCCACCCCCCTGCCCGTCTCCACCCAGGACCTGCTCCGCAACTCCGTGGGCACGCCGATGTTCGAGCAGGTGCTGCTGCTGGCGTCCACCCTCGGTTCGATCGATGGGGTCCCCGCCGATCTCAACGGCGCCGAACTCTCCGAGGCGCTGCGCAAGGCCTCGGCCTCCGGTGACGTGACGATCCAGGCGGTGCTGCAGGCCCTGCCCGGTGAATCGGCCACCCTGGATCTCCAGAAAGCCCTGGCGGGCATCCGGCGCATGCGTGACCAGTTCAGCCCCGCCAAGGCCCTGGAGGCCCGCCTGAGCGCCGCCCCGGTCGATCCGGTCCAGGCGGCGGAAGGCTCCCTGCCCACCCTGCGCGGCGACCAGCTGCTGCCGGTGAAGCACCGCCCCGCCCCACTGCGGATCGTGGTGATCCGCCCGGAGCGGCAGGCCAATGGCCGGCTGGTGGTGATCTCCCATGGCCTCTGGGACAGTCCCTCCAGCTTTGAGGGCTGGGCCCAGCACCTGGCCAGCCATGGCTACAGCGTGGTGCTGCCGGAACACCCGGGCAGCGACAGCAGCCAGCAGCGGGCGATGCTTTCCGGCAAGGTGCCACCCCCCAGTCCCCAGGAGCTGCGGCTGCGGCCGCTGGATGTGAGCGCTGTCATCGACGCGGTCGGGGCCGGGGGTGTGACGGGCTTCGCCGGCATCGACACGCGCCGCGTGGTGGTGTTCGGCCATTCCTGGGGGGCCACCACCGCCCTGCAGCTGGCGGGCGCCGCCCCCAGCTCCCGCCGTCTGCGAGAACGCTGCGACAACCCCGCCGATCCGGAGCGGAACATCAGCTGGGTGCTGCAGTGCAACTTCCTCACCGCCGCCGACGGCCCCTCGCTGGCGGACCCACGGGTGGTGGCCGTGGCGGCCGTCAGCCCGCCGATCAGCCTGCTCTTCGACCACAACGCGGCCCGGGCAATGAATGCCCGCACCCTGTTGATCTCGGGTAGCCGCGACTGGGTGGTGCCACCGGGCCCTGAGGCGATCCAGCGCTTCCGCCACCCCTCCGAACAGGGGCACCAGCTGGTGCTGGCCGAAGGGGGCGACCACTTCAACCTGCGCGGCAACGGCGACGGCGGCCCGCTGCGGGTCCTGCTGCTGCGCTGGGCGGACGCGGCCTACGCCGCGGGCCCCGCCGTCCTTCCCCAGCTCGGGGCGCCGCCCCTGCTGGCTCCCGGTGGCTGGGGCAACCCCCGGATCCCCCTGGTGCTCGTCCCCACCGCCTCCCTGGCCCCCTGAGGGGTCAGAGGGTGGGTTCCTCGCCGTTGCCCGTTGGGTGAGCAAGGTTTGAGTCGGGCATCCAGTAGCTGAGGTCGTTGTGCCAGTACAGACGACCCGGCAGGCGCTGGGTGCTGAGCCGTGAACGGGTCATGGCCGTGACCAGCTGGGTCATCTCGATCGGTGAGAGATCGGTGTGGATGTCCTCGCCAGCGATCTTCAGCAAGGCTGGCATCTGCGCCAGGGTGCTGGGCTGGACCAGTTTGCGGAACACCTCGGCGAGGACCAGTCGCTGCCGTTGCATCCGGCCCAGATCCCCCAGTTCGTCGTGGCGGAAACGCAGGAAGCCCTCCAGTTGGGCACCCCGCAGCACCTGGCGGCCGGGATAGAGGTCGATCAGCAGGCCTTGGGCGTTATCCACGTAGTACATCGGCTTGGCCACGTCGACCTCGACGCCGCCGAGGGCATCCGCCACCTTGATCACCGCATCCAGATTGACCTTGAGGTGCTTCTGCACGGGTGCGCCCACCAGACGCCCCACCTCGGTCTTGACGCTTTCAGGACCGGCGCTCGCGTAGAGGGCATTGGCCTTCACCACCCCCAGCGGCTCGGATTCCACGTAGGTGTCGCGGGGCACCTGCAGGATCTGGGTGATCCCATCCTTCACCTGGACGGTGAACATCACGTCGGTGTTGCCGCCGACCACATCACTGCCCATCACCAGCACCTGCCGCTGGCCGATGCCCAGGGGGTCGACGATCGCTGCGATGCCGTGGGGCGCATGCACAAGGGCCGCCACGGTGGGCCCCAGCAGCGCCGGCAGGGGACCGGCAAAGCCGTAGCCCAGGGCCAGTCCCAGGCCGAACACCAAGAGACGGTGGGGTCCGCGGCGGCGGGGGATGCTGGAAGGGGCTGACTGACGTCGACTGAGCAGTTCCGGCACGCTCCCGGGGTTCTGGTCGGAGATCCGTCCAGGGGACAACGTACTGGCGCGTCGGCCAGAGCGCCCCCGCGGTCGCCGTGGGGATGGCTGATGGGATCGGGCCTGGCTCATGGTGCGGAAAGCTGGCCGAACCATAAGGCGCGCCACCTGTTCTCACCAGGGGGGACGACGGTTCATGGGCCGATCACCACCCGCACAGCCGCCGCCGCCGCGTCCGCCCTGGCCCGAGCCTCCGCCAGATCGGACCCGCGGGCCAGGGCCACGCCCATGCGGCGGCCGGGACGGGCCTCCGCCTTGCCGAAGAGCAGCACCTGGCTCTCCGGCTGCGCCAGGGCCTCCGCCACCCCCTCGTAGTAAGCCGATTCCCCCGACTCCGTCGCCAGGATCACCCGTGAGGCGGCGGCTCCCAGGTTGCGGATCTCTGGAATCGGCAGCCCGAGCACGGCGCGCAGGTGCAGCTCAAACTCGCTGAGGTTCTGGCTCAGCAGCGTGACCAGGCCCGTGTCGTGCGGCCGGGGCGAGAGTTCCGAGAACACCACGTCCTCCGCTCCGGGCTCACCGCAGAGGAAGAACTCCACTCCAAACAGGCCGGCGCCGCCGAGGGCGTCTGTGACCGTGCGAGCCATCGCCTGGGCGGCCTGGAGCTGGCGCTCGCCCAGGGGGCGGGCTGCCAGCTGCACTGGTAGTCCCCTCGCTCCTGGAGATGGCCGATCGGCGGGCAGAACAGGGTTGCCCCTTGCCAGGGCTTCACCGTCAGCAGGGTGATCTCCAAGGAGAAGCGCAGGAATTCCTCCACGATCACCCGGGTGCCGACACCGCGCGCCCCCGCCATCGCGTTTTGCCAGGCGGCCTCGATCCCCTCGGGCCCCGCCACCACGGTCTGCCCCTTGCCGGAGGAACTCATCACCGGCTTCACCACCACCGGCCAGCCCAGCGCTGGGGCCTCCTCCGCCAGCTCTCTGGCGTTGCCGGCGTAGGCGTAGCGGGCGGTGCGAAGCCCCAGCTCTCCTGCCGCCAGATCACGGATGCGGTCACGGTTCATCGTGACCGCCGTCGCCCGCGCCGTGGGGATCACCGTGAGGCCTTCCGCTTCCAGCTCGGCCAGGGCATCCACCGCCAGAGCCTCGATCTCAGGGATCACCAGGTCGGGCCGGTGGCGGCGCACCACGGCTCGCAGGGCCTCCGCCTCTCCCATCGCCACCACCTCCGCTACGTCTGCGACCTGCATTGCGGGTGCCCCGGCGTAGCGGTCTACGGCGATCACATGGCAGCCCAGCCGCTGGGCGGCAATCGCCACCTCCTTCCCCAGTTCACCGCAGCCCAGCAGCATCAGGGTGCGGGGAAGACGATCCGTCGGGCCGTTCATCGCGTTGCCCTCCTCGGGGCCGGGAACAAAGGCTGATCCTGGCCTGACGGCGACCTGAGACGCCCTGAATCAGCAGGATTGTTTTGAGAACCCTGCCGTGCAACCAGGATAAAGCGATAGGCTCAATGGCGATCCCCACCACGTATGAAGGCAGCGGTTCTTCTCCTGGCCTGGCGCCGTCCTGACACCACATTGAAGGTTCTTCAGTCCATTCGGGAATACGCCCCAACCCGCTTTTATGTCGCTTGTGATGGCGCCCTTCCCGGCAGGCCTGATGAGTCTGGAAAGGTCGAAGCTACCCGTCAGCTGATCGATCAGAACATTGATTGGGACTGCCAGGTTCAGCGGCTTTTCAACAATACAAATTATGGCTGCCGTCAGGCCGTGAGTCGGGCCATCTCCTGGTTTTTTGACCATGAAGAGGAGGGGATCATCCTTGAGGATGACTGCGTGCCGCATGCTGATTTCTTCTCCTATTGCAATACCCTGCTTGAGCGCTACCGTGATGATGATAGAATCTGGTGTATCAGCGGCAATAATTTCCAGCACGGACAATGGCGCGGAGACGGCGGTTATTATTTCAGCCGCTACCCTCACTGTTGGGGCTGGGCAAGCTGGCGCCGCTGTTGGCAGCAGTATGACAGTGACCTTTTGCGTTGGCCCCGAATGAAGGAATCTGGCCTGCTCGAGGCTATCTTTCCCACCCCTGAGGAGCGTGGTTACTGGACTGGTGTCTGGGACAGACTCTACAAAGATAATCATCCAGACTCCTGGGCCTATCGTTGGATATTTACGTGTATATCCATGGGCGGACTTACAGCGTTGCCGAATCGCAACCTTGTCAGCAACATCGGTTTTGGCCCTGAGGCAACCCATACAACCGACAGCAGAGTAATCCACCGCATGGAGGATGGGCCCAGCGAATGGCAGCAGCCCACGTTCGTATTGGTTGACAGAGAAGCTGATCTCTACACCTTTTACCACCACATTGCGGGTAAGACGATGCGTTACCAAGCATCGTTCAAAGGATCGCTGCTCGATCCTTTCCTGGCTCGCATCGGGATCGCCCTGCAACACCCCACCCATTATCCAAGAAAACTGATTCGTTGGTTAACCGGCCGCAGCCCCTCATCAGGGTGAGCGCCCATGCTTCTGCCTAGTCCGGCTTTCCCATGCCTGCTGCTGGCCCCTCCGGCAGGGTCCCGCGAGAGACCCCATGCGGATGGGCGTTGCTTGCCGATTCGCCAGGCCACTTCCCCCTGATTGCCTACGCTTCGAAAGCCAGCTAGAATTTCTCCTTATCCGTGCTCCCCGAGCATGTCGGTAGCCGTTCTGCTCATTGCCTGGCGCCGCCCGCATACAACGCGTGAGGTCATTGACGCCGTGCGCAGATATGCTCCTGATCGCTTCTATGTGGCCTGCGATGGCCCCAATCCATCCCGCCCTGACGAGGAAGAAAAAGTCACCGCAACCCGTGAAGTCATCGAGAAAGAGGTCGATTGGCCTTGCCATGTACAGCACCTGTTCAGTTTGGAAAACCAAGGCTGCAGCGTTGGGCCCATCCGTGCCATCAGCTGGTTTTTTGAGAATGAAAGCGAGGGCATCATCCTTGAAGACGATTGTGTACCCCATCCTGACTTCTTTCCTTTCTGTGAAGTCCTTCTTCAGCGTTATCGCGACGATGAGCGTGTTTGGAGCATCGGCGGCAGCAATCTTCAGGATGGCCACTGGCGTGGCGATGGAAGTTACTACTTCAGCCGCTATGCCCATTGCTGGGGCTGGGCAAGCTGGCGGAGTCGCTGGCGTTTTTTTGATCGGGATTTGAAGCTGTGGCCCACCATCGTTGATCATGGTTATTTCCCCTCCCTCTTTGTTGACCCTGTCGAGCGGGCCTATTGGGCTGAGATCTGGTGGCGCACCTACCTGCAGTCGGAACCCCTTTCATGGTGGGACTATCAATGGTTTTTCTCCTGTCTCACCAATGCAGGATTATCCGTGCTGCCAAACAAAAATCTCGTCAGCAATATCGGCTTCGGTGCTGATGCCACCCACACAACCGATGATCGTCTGACCCACATCGCCTCCGGGGGTTTGGGTCCCCTGGTCCATCCCAGCTTCTGCATCAATGATGTGGTTGCTGACCGCTATACATTCGATAACCATATCGCTGGCAAGGTTCTTCGCTACAAAGCCTCTTTAAGGGGTCGATTACTCGATCCTCTTGCGGCAAAATTCTGCACTGCCTTAAAACAACCACTGCATTATCCACGCAAGGTTCGAAACTTTGTGCTGCGGGCCAATGGGCAGTCCAGGTTCGCCCAGTGATTCGCATCCTTGATGGTCGCCTACAAGAGCCGTGTGCTGGTGATCTCCATCTAGATGCTGTTGTCTGATCTTTTCTGCGTGCACGACTGATGCCAGGCCAAGCCGAAAATAGTTGCTGTATTGTCATTCCTATATATCGGATTCCTTTGCCTGAGGCTGAGCTCGCCTCTCTGGCCAACACCATCCGACTGCTTGTTGCTTATCCAATCCGTCTCGTTTGTCCCCAAGGTCTCGACCCCGGCCGTGACCCTGCCCTGGCAACGCTCCTGGGTGAGGCCTCAGCCGTGCGGCGAAACGTGGAGACCCTTTTCTTGCCGGCCAGGTACTTTGCCTCAACGAGGACTTACAGCGAGTTGATGCTTTCTCCTTTATTCTATAGGCAGTTTCTGGGCTGGAACTATATTCTGCTTGTTCAGTTGGACGCCTGGCTCTTCTCGGCGGACCTCGCTCCCTGGCTGCGATTGCGTTGCGCCTATCTGGGGGCACCCCTGCTCTCTCTGGAGGATCTCCCCCTCGGGCTGAACTATCCCAGGGAAGTGGTGGGTAACGGCGGCCTTTCGCTTCGTCACGTCGCTCAGCATTGCAACGTGCTTTCCTCCTGGCGTTTTCGCTCATGGCCCGTTCTCGGGGCGCGGGAACTCCTTCGCGCTCACGCCCCCCTTCAGCCCTGGGCCGCGGCAGCCTCTGTCGGTTCCTTGTTGCGGATGGTCAATCGCGTTCTTCTGGTTTTGCTGCGTTTGACATCCTGGCGCAATTCGCTGGCGTATTACGCCCGTTGTGGTTTGCATGAGGATATCCTCCTTGGGTTGCTCGTGCCGCGAGTTTTCCCTCGCTTTTCCGTTCCAGAGCCTTCTGTTGCGTCATGTTTTTCTCTGGACGAGAATCCGGCATACTTCGCTCAGCGTTACCTTGACCCCGATCGCCTGCCCTTTGGCTGTCATGCCTGGCAGAAAAGTTACGGCAGCTTCTGGCGATCGGTCCCCACCAGCCTCCCCGCCCCTGCCCCTGGTTCATCTCTTGAATCATCGGCTCCCCCGGAAAGCAGTGGCGCGGATCCCGCTTGAAGAAGCGTTACGATTGCATCGTCCATGTTTAAGGCCCGCTTGCGCTCCATCCTTACTGACGTGAATTCCCGGCTGTCCTGATGCCTGTCTTCCTGCTGTCTCAGCGTCTCCTGGCTTTCCAGACCGCCGGGGACGTCGTGGATGGCTTCAGCCTCTTTGGTTTCGACATCGCCGCTCTCCAGAAGGGCACATTGATTTATCTGGGGCTCTCGTCCCTGGCCTTCGTAGTGGTTTGGGTCGTCGGCTACCTGCGCCGCCGCTGAAGGCCTCCGTCACCTTTCCGGGTCATCAGGCGCTCTCGTCCTGCAGCAACTGGAGTTGCCGTTCCGGAGACTCCTCGTTGATGAACCCGTAGGCCTCGAACACCCCCGGATCGGGATGGGTGATGCGGGCCACACCATCGTGGTCACGGTCCAGTTGGAAACCTTCGGCCGCCATGCGTCGCATCAGGGCGGCGGATTCCTCAAAGCGGGCGGCCATGGCATCCAGGCTGGCGCAGTCGCTGGTGAGGCCGGCTTCCTTCCAGGTGAAATGGGCCATGGCGGGAGTGGCGGTAAGGGGGGTCAGGGGCGGAGGAGCAACCCCACCACCACCAGTATCAGGCTGGCGCCCCAGAACGCGAGCACCACCCTTTCCTCGCCGAGGCCGCCCAGTTCGAAGTGGTGGTGCAGCGGGGCCATCCGGAACAGGCGACGCCCCTGGCCGTCGGGGCCCTTGGTGGCCTTGAACACCCACACCTGCAGGATCACCGAGAGGGACTCGGCCAGGAACACCCCCCCCATCAGCAGCAGGGGCCAGAGGCTGTCCCCCAGCAGGGCGACGGCGCTGAGGGCCGCGCCCATCGCCAGCGAGCCGGTGTCCCCCATGAACACCCGTGCCGGATGGCGGTTCTGGCTGAGGAATCCCAGCCAGCAGCCCGCCATGGCGAGGCAGAAGGCCGCCAGGGCTGGATCGCCGTCGTTGCCGCGCAGCATCAGTTGCAGCCCCAGTCCGCTGAACACGATCGCGCCGCAGCCGGCGGCCAGGCCATCGAGCCCATCGGTGAGGTTGGTGGCGTTGCTCTCCGCCAGAAACACGAACAATCCCAGGGGCCAGATCAACAGCCCGAGGGGCAGGATCCAGCCGAAGGGCAGCCCCACATCCCCGGCTGCGGCGCCCCCCAGCCAGCCGCCCAGGGCGGCCCAGATCAGAAACAGCAGGGCGGCCCCCCCCTGCAGCAGCAGCTTGCCCCTGGGAGTCAGCCCGGTGTTCGTCTGGCGGGTGAGGCTGCGCCAGTCATCGACCGCGCCGATGGCCATGAACGCCAGGGTCACGGCGGCCACCGCCAGCAGGCGCGGATCCGTGGGGGCCACCAGGGCGCCCACCAGCACCCCCACCGGCACCACCAGCAGCCCCCCCATGGTGGGGGTGCCCGCCTTGCTCTGGTGGGCCTGGGGACCTTCGTCGCGGATCACCTGGCCGAGCTTGAGGCGCCGCAGCCGCGGCACTCCCCAGGCGGCCACCCCGGCGCTCACGGCGAACGCCACCAGCAGGGGCACGGTGAGCATCGAATTGCTCACCCGCCAGTCGGCGGCCAGGCAGGCGCCCAGCACGATCAAGGCCAGCAGAGCGGCGGGCAGTCTGCCGTCGGGCACCTTCATGGCGGGGTCAGTCTTCCCAGTCCTCCTCGGCGGTGTCGTCCACCTGGTTGTAATCCTCCTTCTCGCCCATCAGCGCCGAGAGCTCCTCCTCCTCCACGGTGCTCACATCGGTGCCGGCGCTCTCCTCATCCGCCACCAGGCGGCCGCTGGCCTCCAGCAGGCTGAGCAGGTCGGGCTCATCCCGTAGCGGCAGCACCGGCGCCGGTTCATCGCGCCGGTAACGGGTGAGCGAAGGGTTGATCGTATCGAGGATGCTCATGCGGGCTCCAGCGGGCTGGATCCAGAAAGTCCAATCCGTCAGCCTACCGTCTGCACTGCCAGGCCAACAGGTTTCCTCCGATGCCCCTCCGCCAGTTCGGTCCCGTGGCCCGCCTCTGGACCCTCGCCCTCGCCCTCAGCGGCCTGCTGGTGTGGGCAGGGCAGCGCTGGTCGGCCCCGCCGCCGATCCGGGCCGATCTGGTGCTGGCCCTGCTGCTGTTGCCCCCCCTCGCCACCGTGGTGGTGGTGCTGCGCCGCTGGGCCCTGCCGGTCGAGGGGACAGAATCGGTCCGAACCAGTGAGGAGACGCGGGCATGAGCCAGTCCGGCGCGAAGGCAGGGAGCGGTCCACGGGCCCGACGGGTGGTGCTCGCCTACTCCGGCGGCGTCGACACCAGCGTCTGCATCCCCTATCTCAGGCAGGAGTGGGGGGTGGAGGAGGTGATCACCTTCGCCGCCGACCTCGGCCAGGGGGATGAGCTCGAGCCGATCCAACGCAAGGCGCTGGCGGCGGGGGCCTCTGAGTCGGTCGTCGCCGACCTGATCGAGCCCTTCATCCGCGAGTTCGCCTTCCCGGCGATCCGGGCCAACGCCCTCTACGAGGGCCGCTATCCCCTCTCCACCGCCCTCGCCCGCCCCCTGATCGCCCGGCAGCTGGTGCAGCTGGCCCGGGAGCGGGGCGCGGACGCCGTCGCCCACGGCTGCACCGGCAAGGGCAACGACCAGGTGCGCTTTGACGTGGCCATCGGCGCCCTGGCCCCCGACCTGACGGTGCTGGCACCGGCGCGGGAGTGGGGCATGAGCCGCGAGGAGACGATCGCCTACGGCGAGCGCTGCGGCATTCCGGCGCCGGTGAGCCGCAGTTCCCCCTACTCGATCGATCTCAATCTCCTGGGCCGCAGCATCGAGGCTGGCCGTCTGGAGGATCCGATGGTGGAACCCCCCGAGGAGGTCTTCGCCCTCACCCGTTCGATCGAGGCCGCACCGGAGCAGGGGCAGGTGGTGGAGATCGCCTTTGAGCGCGGCAACCCGGTGGCGATCGACGGGGAGGCCCTGGATCCGGTGACCCTGATCCGCCGCGCCAACGCGTTGGCCGGTGAGCACGGCTTCGGTCGCCTCGACATGATCGAGAACCGGGTGGTGGGCATCAAGAGCCGCGAGATTTACGAAACCCCTGGTCTGCTGTTGCTGATCCGCGCCCACCAGGAGATCGAGAGCCTCACCCTCGCCGCCGATGTGCAGCGCTACAAGCGCCAGATCGAGGCCACCTGGGCCGATCTGGTGTATCAGGGCCTGTGGTTCGGGCCCCTGAAGGAGGCCCTCGACGCTTTCCTCGACCGCACCCAGGAGACGGTGAGCGGCGTGGTGCGCGTGCGCCTGCACAAGGGAAACGCCTCGGTGGTGGGCCGCGCCAGCGCCAGCGACAGCCTGTACGTGCCCGACATGGCCACCTACGGCGCCGAGGATCGTTTCGACCACCGTGCCGCCGAGGGCTTCATTTACGTGTGGGGTCTGCCTACGCGGCTGTGGTCCGCCCGTCGTCGCCGGGGCTGAGCCGCGGCCTGGGGCGCAGGCTCACCAGGGCGGCCCGCACCGCCTGGCGCAGACCGGGTCGCGAGGAGAAGGGGCGCGATGGCACGGAGGCTGAGGGGGGCAGCAGGGCCGTCGGGGTGACGGGCGTGAGGGCGTAGAGCCTGTCGCGCAGGAGCTGGTTGTCCTCCAGAAGGCGGCTCTGCTCCTCCACCAGCCCTTGAACCCGCTGGCGGAACTTGCGCTCGAAGATCTGCGGGAGATCCTCCAGCATTTCATGGAGAGCCGCGATCTCGTCGCGGGCGGCCTCCAGTTCCAGGCGGAGCCTCGCCTGCTCCTGGTAGGAGGCCGCCTCCGGCGGTGGGGGCGGCGGCGGCGCCGGCCCGAGGGAGCCGGCGGGGGCGGGCACGGGAGCAGGGCGTTCGGCCGCAGCCGGGGCCAGGCCCTCGTTTTCCCACCAGCGGTTGGAGACGGAGGCCGCCCGGGCCTCCCGCCGCAACGAGGCTTGGTATTCGCTGGAATCGCTCATCACCATCCCCTCAAGTCCGGGGGATTCTAGGTGGGTGAAACCGGGAGCACAAGGGTCGACTTCGGGTTCACTCGGCGCTGGCGGCCGCCGTGGCGGGCGCTGGGGCCGCCGGCTCTGCCGCTTCCACCGCGATGGTGCGGGGGGCGGGCATCGGGCCGGACTGTTTGACGGTGAGGTAGCGGATCACATCCTCCGAGAGGCGCATGGCCCGCTCCAGGGGGGCCACCTGCTGGCCGTCGCCGTCGTGGTTCAGCTGCACGTAGATGCCTTCCCGATGCTTGGCGATCGGGTAGGCCAGGCGGCGCTTGCCGCGCATCTGGGTGTCGAGCACCTGGCCACCGGCCTCGCTGACGATGTCGCGATAGCGGGTGACATGGCTCTCCACCTCCTCCTCCGGGATGTCCGGGCGGAGGATGTACATCGTTTCGTAGTAGGAGTCGGTCATGGGAGGGTGCGTCTTGGTCGCCCTGGGGAGGGGCTGGGGGCGGGATCCGGCGGAGCCGACCACCAGCGACGGATTCAGAAACCTATCGCAGCGCCTCTCCCGGAGCGCCCCTCAGAACAGCTGCATGCGCACCGCCTCGGAGACGGTGGGGATCTCGGCCTCCCGCCCGCGGGCGGCCTCGACCATGCCGTAGAGCACCACCAGCAAGGTGCCGAGGAAGACGGCGTTGGTGAGGGTGCGCACCAGGAAGGTGTCCGCCAGGGAGGGGAAGAGGGTCTGGAAGGCCAGCTGGAGCAACACCAGCACGATGTCGATCAGCAGGGCCTGGAGCACGGCGAAGCGCACGAAGTAGGGCACCTGCGGGTTGCGGGCGACGGCGAGGAACAGCACGAGGAACAGCACCAGGCTGCCCAGGGGGACGGCGTTCTGCAGGATCTGCAGCGGCGCGGCCGGCAGGGCCAGCCAGAGCAGCGCGGGAAACTCCCGGAACAGGGAGGTGCCGAAGCCGATCCCGTCGCTCCAGGGCAGCAGGTACGCCAGAGCCGCGACCAGGCGCTGCCAGAGGGGAGGGTCCTGCATCGGATCGTGTCGGGGCCAGGTGGCGTCAAGGCTAGGCGGAGTCCAGCTGGGCCAGGGCGGCCGCCCGCATCGCCTCCACGGGCACGGCCTCCAGGCCGCTCCACAGCCGCAACGAGGCCGCCCCCTGGCGCACCAGCATCTCCAGGCCGTCCAGCACGCGGCAGCCGCGGGCGCTGGCCCGCCGCAACAGCTCGCTGGGCCGGGGGGTGTAGATGAGGTCGTACACCACACAGCCGGCGCCCAGCCCCTCCAGGTCGGCCTCCGCCAGCGGGCAGCGGCCGGCCGCGCCCGGGTCGCCCGGGGCCGCCATGCCCACCGGTGTGGTGTGCACCACCAGGTCGGCGGCGGCCAGCTCCTGGGCCAGCGCCCCCGGCTGCTCCGGCCATGGCAGGGTCTGCAGGGCCGGCGCCCAGTCGCGGCAGTCCGCCAGAACCTCCGCCAGGGCCTGGGGGCGCCGGCCGGCGATGCGGATGCGCTCCAGCCCCAGCTCCACCAGTCCCGCCACCACCGCCCGGGCGCTGCCGCCGCAGCCCAGCACCAGGGCGCTGCGCCCCCGCCAGCTCTCGCCGGCGGCCAGGGCCTCCCGCAGCGGCGCGCTGAACCCCTCCACGTCGGTGTTGGTGCCCCACCAGCCCCCCCCTGTCCGGGGCACCAGGGTGTTCACGGCTCCCAACCGGGCGGCCAGGGGGCTGAGCTCGGCGGCCAGGCCCGCCACCGTCTGCTTGTGGGGAAGCGTCACGTTCAGGCCGCGGCAGCCCATCGCCGCCAGGGCCCGCAGCGCCCCCGCCAGTTCGGCCTCGGGAACGGGGAGGGCCAGATACGCCCAGTCGAGCCCCAGCTGCGCCAGGGCGGCGTTGTGCATCGCCGGCGAGAGGGAGTGGCGCACCGGATCGCCGATCACCCCCACCAGGGCCGTGCTGCCGCGGATCGTCTGGGGTTTCCGGGGGGCGGGGGGCATGGGGGTACGGCGGCCGTCGGCACCCGACCGTAGACCCGCTGGAACCCTTGCCAGCACTGGCCTCTGGCGCCCCGACCGGCCCCAGCGGGTTCGGGAACCACCCCTCGCCGGGGCGCGAGTCCCCTGCTGAAGATGCTCTCAGTCCGCATTTCATCCACTCCAGGAGGTGGGAATCCATGGGAAAGGTCGTCGGCATTGACCTCGGCACCACGAACAGCTGCGTCGCCGTGATGGAGGGTGGCAAGCCCACGGTGATCGCCAATGCTGAGGGGTTCCGCACGACCCCCTCGGTGGTGGCTTACACCAAGAACCAGGACAAGCTGGTGGGTCAGATCGCCAAGCGCCAGGCGGTCATGAATCCGGAGAACACTTTTTATTCCGTCAAGCGCTTCATCGGCCGCCGGGTTGATGAGGTGAATGAGGAGTCGAAGGAGGTGAGCTATGGCGTGGAGAAGGCCGGCGCCAATGTGAAGGTGCGCTGCCCGGTGCTCAACAAGCAGTTCGCCCCGGAGGAGATCTCCGCCGAGGTGCTGCGCAAACTGGCCGACGACGCCGGCAAGTACCTGGGCGAAACGGTCACCCAGGCGGTGATCACCGTGCCCGCCTACTTCAACGACTCCCAGCGCCAGGCCACCAAGGACGCCGGCAAGATCGCCGGCCTGGAGGTGCTGCGGATCATCAACGAGCCCACGGCGGCCGCCCTGGCCTATGGCCTCGATAAGAAGAGCAATGAGCGCATCCTGGTCTTCGACCTGGGCGGTGGCACCTTCGACGTGTCGGTGCTGGAGGTGGGTGATGGTGTGTTTGAGGTGCTCTCCACCAGTGGCGACACCCACCTGGGCGGTGACGATTTCGACAAGGTGATCGTCGATTACCTCGCCGCCACCTTCAAGGGCAATGAGGGCATCGACCTGCGCCAGGACAAACAGGCCCTGCAGCGCCTCACCGAGGCTGCCGAGAAGGCCAAGATCGAGCTCTCCAGCGCCACCCAGGCGGAGATCAACCTGCCCTTCATCACCGCCACGCCGGAGGGTCCCAAGCACCTGGATCTCACCCTCACCCGGGCGAAATTCGAGGAGCTGGCCTCGAAGCTGATCGACCGCTGCAAGGTGCCGGTGGAGCAGGCCCTCAAGGACGCCAAGCTCTCGGCCGCCGAGCTCGATGAGGTGGTGATGGTGGGCGGCTCCACCCGCATCCCGGCCATCCTTGAGCTGGTCAAGCGGGTCACCGGCAAAGACCCCAACCAGACCGTCAACCCCGATGAGGTGGTGGCGGTGGGCGCCGCCATCCAGGGCGGTGTGCTGGCCGGTGAGGTGAAGGACATCCTGCTGCTCGATGTCACCCCCCTCTCCCTCGGTGTGGAAACCCTGGGTGGCGTGATGACCAAGATGATCACCCGCAACACCACGATCCCCACCAAGAAATCGGAGGTGTATTCCACCGCCGTTGACGGCCAGACCAACGTGGAGATCCATGTGCTCCAGGGCGAGCGCGAGATGGCCAGCGACAACAAGTCGCTCGGCATGTTCCGTCTCGATGGCATTCCGCCGGCGCCCCGGGGTGTGCCCCAGATCGAGGTCACCTTCGACATCGACGCCAACGGCATCCTCAGCGTGACCGCTAAGGACAAGGGCAGCGGCAAGGAGCAGAGCATCTCGATCACCGGGGCCTCCACCCTCAGCGAAAACGAGGTGGAGAAGATGGTGAAGGATGCCGAGGCCAATGCTACGGCCGACAAGGAGAAGCGTGAGAAGATCGACCTGAAGAATCAGGCCGAAACGCTCATCTACCAGGCCGACAAGCAGCTCGGAGAACTCGGCGACAAGGTGGGGGCCGAGGACAAGGCCAAGGTGGAGCAGTTCAGCGCCCAGCTCAAGGAGGCCGTGGAGAAGGACGATACCGCCACGATGAAGTCGGTGCTTGAGCAACTGCAGCAAGCTCTCTATGCCGCCGGTGCCGCTGTCTATCAGCAGGCAGGCGCCGCCGGTGCTCCGGATGGCGCTCCCGGAGGCAACGGCAGCAACGGCAATGGCGCTGGTGCCGCCTCCAGCGACGATGTGATCGACGCGGAATTTACCGAGAGCAAGTGATTTTGTAATCTGCAACTTGGCGGACAGCCTGACAGTTGCGGGTCTCCATCGCTCTGAGTTCTTTCTTTCGCCACTTGGCTTCTGAGTATTATAATGTTTCATAAGGGCACCTGCGAGTGCCCTTTTTTGTGGGGTTGATTGTGGCTGCTTTGCGGCATCGCGAGGATTCGGGCAGAGAATAGCTAAAAAGAATCCCTTCTTTCTCAATCTGACGCGCCTGTCCTCACTTATTCTCGGCTTCTTTGTGTACTGAAATTCTAGCGGTCAGGCGAAATTGAGAGAAATCAACCCTGTTGGGCGACTCGACTTACGGCAAGCCGTTGATTTTCTGCCTTTCGACCTGGGTCCATTGTCGATCAGAGTCATCGACTGGTGTTGTCCACCCTGTTTTCTTGATGCTGAAACTAATTTATCCTGGAGACTAAATGTTCACTGTCAATCGAGGTTTAGCGGCTCACTGTTGATAAGCTTGACCTTCTTTGCTGTTTGGAGAAGATTCTCGCCGTGCCGGTGGGTATTTTGCACACCGATTGCCTTCATCAATGCTTCACGGATCTGGCGACAACAATAGGCTGCACTTCGCGATCAGCTCTCGCTTATTACCTGCCCAAGACCAGCAGCAAGGGAGGATGACCGCTCGATCCACTAGAGACGTTGCCTTGATTCATAGGGCAATGATGTGCCGATTTGCCGGTATCGGACTGATCACCGATCCGATCCGATCCGATCCGATCCGATCCGATCCTAGACGAGACCACGATCCTGGCGTTCCCTCATCTGCTCGAGCAGAAGAATCTCGGCGTATAGGTTTTCGCAGCCGTGAAGGCCCACCTAAAAGCCAACGGCATG
>JBEIHT010000001.1:0-66743 GCA_040381155.1 Aphanothece sp. | reverse complement strand
TCGAACCGCTGACCCCCTGCATGCCATGCAGGTGCTCTACCAGCTGAGCTATGGCCCCGTGGGAGGCGCGGACACCGAATGGCTGGAGGATCCGGTTGGCCTGGTGGCCTTGTCGTGCGCAGATTGAGATTACACCGCCGCCGGCCCGCGCCCGGCGGTCTTCACACCTGCCGCCAGACGGCCACCAGCTTGCCCTGCACGCTCACCTGGTCGGCGGGCAGCACGATCGGGGCGTAGGCGGGGTTGGCGGCCGCCAGCGTCACCTGGCTGCCCTGGCGGTGGAAGTGCTTGAGCGTGGTGCCGCTGCCGGGCACCAGGGCGCTGACGATCGTGCCCTCCCGCAGGCGGGCCGGATCGCTCACCGGTTCCATCAGCACCACGTCCCCCTCGGCGATGTGGGCGTCCACCATCGAATCGCCGTGGACGGTGAGGGCGAACAGGCCGCGGGTTTCCAGCACCGGCGCCAGGTCGAGCCGCTCCTGCACGTCGTCGAAGGTTTCGATCAGGCCACCGGCGGCCACCGCCCCGAGCACGGGGATGCCAGGGGCCGCCACGCCGGCCAGCAGCTGCAGGGTGCGGGCCTGCCCCTCCTGCCAGGTGATCCAGCCCTTCTGCTGCAAATGGCGCAGGCGGCTCTGGATCGGTGCGGGGGAGCGCAGACCCATCGCCTCCATCATCTGGCGGATCGAGGGGCTGTGGCGATGGCTGCTGATGTAGTCAGCGAGCCAGTCATAGAGCTCCTGCTGGGCGGGGGTGAGATCGTGGGGCATGGGCGGCCTGGTTCTGGTACATGTGTACCGCCTCGACGCGCTTCTGTCCACTCAGCAGGCGCCCAGCAGGGTGCCCAGAAGCGCCTGCTGGGCGTGCAGGCGGTTTTCCGCCTGGTCGAACACGCGGCTGGCGCCCCCCTCGATCACCCCGGCGCTGATCTCCTCGCCCCGGTGGGCCGGCAGGCAATGGAGCACGATCGCCCGGCTGTCCGCCTCCGACACCAGGGCTTCATCCAGGCACCAGCCGCGGAAGGCCTCCTCCCGTCGCTTCTGCTCCGCCTCCTGGCCCATCGACGCCCAGACGTCGGTGTAGAGGGCATGGGCGCCCCGCACCGCGGCCAGCGGCTCATGCACCACCTCGATCCGGCAGCCCCCCGGTGCCAGCTGGCGCGCCAGCTCCAGCACCGCCGGCTCGGGGGCGAATCCCTCCGGGCAGCCGACCCGCACGTTCACCCCCAGCAGGGCACCGCAGAGCATCAGGGAGTGGGCCACGTTGTTGCCGTCCCCCACATAGGCCAGGGTGAGGCCGCCGATGTCTCCGAAAGCCTCCTGCAGGGTGAGGTAGTCGGCGAGGGCCTGGCAGGGGTGCTCCCGGTCGGTGAGGGCATTGATCACGGGGGTCGTGGCCCAGTGGGCGTAGTCGTCCAGTTCGGCCTGGGCGAAGGTGCGCACCGCCAGGGCATCCACATAGCGGCTGAGCACCCGGGCGGTGTCCGCCAGTGGTTCGCCCCGCCCCAACTGGGTCACGGCCGGATCGAGGTCGATCGTCTGCCCGCCGGCGCGGGCCATGGCCACGGTGAAGCTCACCCTGGTGCGGGTGGAGGCCTTGGTGAAGATCAGCCCGAGGCAGCGGCCGCTCAGGTCGAGCCGCCGTCGGCCGGCCTTGAGGTCGGCCGCCAGATCGAGCAGGGCACCGGTCTGGGTGGCATCGAAATCGGCCGAGGAGAGATAATCCCGACCCTTCAGCCCCTCCAGGGCGGGAACGTCGCTGCCGGCAGCCATCGGCTCAGGCCAAAGAACCCTTATGCGGGATCAGGGGGGCTGACGTCAAGGGTGGCGCACCCCCGTGGGGCCCGCCACCGCCAACCAGGGTCCTTCAGACCGCGACCGCTTCGCCAGGCATGACGCTGGTGGCCAGGAGGTCCTTGAGCTCATCGCCCTCGATCACCTCCTTCTCCAGGATCTCCTGGGAGATCGATTCCAGCAGCTCCCGGTTGTGCTGGAGGATCGAGAGGGCGCGGTCGTGGGCGCGATCCACCAGGGAGCGCACCTCCCGGTCGATGGCCTGGGCGGTGGCGTCGCTCACCACGCGGCGGGGGTTGTTGGGGCCGCCGAGGAAGCGGCTGCCCCCCTGCTTGTCGTAAGCCAGCGGGCCGAGGGTGTCGCTCATCCCGTAGGTGCCCACCATCTGCTCGGCAATGTCGGTGGCTCGCTGCAGGTCGTTGGCGGCACCGGTGGTCACCTCGCCGAAGACAATCTCCTCGGCGCTGCGGCCCCCCAGCAGGGTGGCGATCTGGCCCTCCAGGTCCTCCTTGGAGTTGAGGAAGCGCTCCTCGGTGGGCAGTTGCAGCGTGTAACCCAGGGCGCTCATGCCCCGGGGCACGATCGAAATCTTGGCCACCTTGCTGCCGCCGGGCATCAGGTGGCCCACGATGGCGTGACCCACCTCGTGATACGCCACCACTTTCTTCTCATCGGGCTGCAGCACGCGGCTCTTTTTCTCCAGGCCAGCCACCACCCGCTCGATCGCCTCGTTGAGGTCGCCCTGCTCCACGGAGGTGCGGTTGACCCGGGCGGCCAGCAGGGCCGCTTCGTTGACCAGGTTGGCGAGATCGGCGCCGGCGAAGCCGGCGGTGGCCTGGGCGATGCGATCGAGATCAACCCCGGCCGCGAGTTTCACCTTTTTGGCATAAATCTCGAGGATCATGCGGCGACCGGAGAGATCCGGCCGATCCACCAGCACCTGGCGATCGAAACGACCGGGCCGCAACAGGGCGGCATCAAGGGTTTCCGGCTGGTTGGTGGCGGCCAGCACGATCACCGGCTTGTCCTGGGCGGCGAAACCATCCATTTCGGTGAGCAACTGGTTGAGGGTCTGCTCCCGTTCGTCGTTGCCGCCCACCACGCCCATCGAGCCGGAGCGGCTCTTGCCGATGGCGTCGAGTTCGTCGATGAAGATGATGCAGGGCGCCTTCTTTTTGGCCTCTTCAAACAGGTCGCGCACCCGGGCGGCGCCGGCACCCACGAACAATTCGACGAATTCCGAGCCGCTGATGATGAAGAACGGCACGCCCGCTTCGCCGGTCACGGCCTTGGAGAGCAGGGTCTTGCCGGTGCCAGGCGGGCCCACCAGCAGCACGCCCTTGGGGATGCGGGCGCCGATGGCGGCGTAGCGCTCGGGGGTCTTGAGGAAGTCGACGATCTCGGCGAGTTCGGTCTTGGCCTCATCGACGCCGGCCACGTCGGCAAAGGTGACGCGGGACTCCTCATCCGGCACGTAGACCCGCGCCTTGCTCTTGGTGAAGCTCAGGGCCCCCTGGGCCCCGCCCATGCCGCTGCGGCGGGCGAAGAACTGCAGCACCAGGATGAAGATCAGCGGCGGCACCACCCAGCTGAGGATGGTGGTGAAGATGTTCGGCTTGCGCGGCGGCGCCGCGGCGAACTCCACGCTGTGCTCCTCCAACCGCTGGGGCAGATCCATGTCGAAGATCGGCGTGGTGGCCAGCACGGTGGGAGCCCCCTCCGCCGGTGCCTTGATCAGCTCGTAGCGGATCTGGTCGGAGGTGATGAACGCGCGGCGCACGTTGTTGTCATTCACCTGGTCGATGAACAGGGAGTAGGGCACGCGCGGCACCTGCATCGCCGGATTGGGCACCAGATTGCTGACCAGCAGCAACACCCCCAGGCCAATGAGCACCAGGTTGATGATGCCGAAGCGGCGGCTGGGGCGGTTGTCGTCCTGGCGGATGGCCATGCGCGGCTGACTTGGAATGGGACCAAGCTAGGCCCGGGCTTCCGTTGTCCGCCCCCGGGGCGGTCGGGAGAACCGAACGCCTTCCCCCGGACCATGTGCGGCCGTTACTCCCTCACCACCGCCCTCGATCGGCTGCTGCCGCGGCTGAAGGGTCCGCTGCCGGAGGGCCTGGTCGAGCACTACGCCCCCCGGTCCCAGGTGCGTCCCGGTGAGCCGCTGCTGCTGCAGCGGCAGGAGCACGGCCGGATCTCGGTGGGTCTGGCCCTCTGGGGCCTGGTGCCGGGCTGGAGCCGCGATCCCCGCGGCCTGCGCCGGCCGATCAATGCCCGCAGCGAGACGGTGGCCGAGAAGCCCTTCTTCCGGGGACCCTGGCGCCATCGTCGCGCCCTGCTGCCGGCTGACGGTTTCTATGAGTGGCAGACCCGCACCGATCCCGCCACCGGTAAATCCTGGAAGCAGCCCTGGTTGTTCCGGCTCCGCAGCGGCGAGCCCTTCTGGCTCGGCGGCCTCTGGGAGCGCTGGGTGGGCGCCGACGGGGGCGAGCTGGACACCGCCGTTGTGCTCACCACCTCCCCCAACGACCTGCTGCGGCGGGTGCATGACCGCATGCCGGTGGTGATTCCTGTGGGGCTGGAGGAGGCCTGGTTGGAGCCCAGCGATGGGCCCGCCCTGCGGGCCCTGGAGCCGCTGCTGGCCCCCTGGGATCCGGCGCCCTGGGAAGCGGTGCGGTTAGAGCGCCACAGCCTCAGCGCGGCAAGCGCTGATTGAGGGCGATGAAGTTGGTGGTGACCAGCGACTCATCCCAGGCCGAGTAGCAGGGAATCGCCTGCACTCCCCGGGGTGTGATCCTGAAGAGGGAGAATCCATGCTGCTGAAAGAAAAACCAGAAATCGCGAAAATTTGTGCGCGTATCGAGGTTGCGGGAGCCATATTCGAATTGAACCATCCTGATTTTTCCGATCAGCTCACCGCAGCCCTTTAAGACGGCCAGCTCATGGCCTTCAACGTCGATCTTGACCAGATCGATGCAGCGGCTGCCGTTCTGGGTCAGCTCGTCTCTGAAGGCGTCGAAGCGTTCGGTTGCGATGCTTTCTTGATGCTCCATCTTGGTTGCAGCATCCTCCCCCTGGACCTCGGAGAGGGAGGCTTCACCGGAGCCAGGGACGCTGGCGAAAAGGATGGCTGAGCCTTGCTGATCGGAGAGGGCAACGGGAAAAATCTTCAACTGGGGAAAGGCTCGGTAGCGATCCATCAGGATGCTGAGATTGGTGGCTGACGGCTCAAAAAGAAAGAATTGACCGTGACCATGGCGCCGTAGTAATTCCCAACTGTAATCGCCGCGATTGGCACCGACATCACAGATGATCTGTGGCTCTCTGCCGAGCAGAGAGAGGCAGGCATTCACCTCCTGGTGGATGCTGGACATCCCCCAGGATTTGCCCTGTGCAATAGCGGCGAGTTTTTCTAGTTCCCCCCATAGGGACAAGGGGATCGGCAGGCGAAGGATTAGTTCTGCAATACGATATTTTGTCGGAGACGACAGCGCTTTCATGGGGGAATGCCAGAGGCCTTGTGGATCAATTCATTTTAGCTGATGATAAACCGAAGCGGCTCCGGCTCCATCCTGACCCCCGGCCTGGCGGCTGCCGTCCAGGGGGGATGGCCATGGCTGCCCAACGCTTGGGCCGCAGCTGCAGGCCCTGCCGCTGGCATCGCCTGCGATTCCTTCTGATGCTGCTGCTCATCGTTGCGAGATCAACCTGGCTGGCCCCGGAGAGTTGCGGAGGCCTGGAGTCGGCAGATTCATTGCAGTGAGTTCTGGTTCCTGGTCTTTTCTGACTGTCTCGCTGGGGTGTTTCTGTGGGGTCGATGGAGGATCTGTCCTGCTTGGTGGATCTCAGCGCAGCGCTCCTGGTTCCAGCGCCCCCCATGGATTATTCCCGCCACGCGTCACATCCGCTAGACAGGGGGACGTGTCCTGCCGATTCCGTGAGCCTCCAGCAGCTTGACGCTTTCCTCGCCCACAGCCGCAGTCGGCCAGAGCTCAACAGCCACCTTCGCGAGGGGGTGGATCTGGAGACGTTCCTCACCCTGGCCCGGGAGGCTGGCTTCACGATCGATGAGAACGATGTGATCGCCGCCCAGCAGCGGGCGGAGGCGGACCTCAGCGACGCGGATCTGCAGCGGCGGGCGGGTGAGGAGGCCCGCCGACTGCGCCATTTCATTCCGGGTTGAGCCGATGGAATCCCCTCGCGAACGGGTGGCCGACTACCCTCGCCCTCCGGCCCTGGAGCCCTGCGAACGCCATGTGCGGGTGGAGGTGTTCGGGCGCGTGCTGGCGGACAGCCGCCGCTCGTTGCGGGTGCTGGAGACCTTCCACCCGCCCACGTTCTATCTGCCGCCCGCAGCGTTGGACGCCACGATGTTGCGTCCGGCCCCAGGCCGCAGCTTCTGCGAATGGAAGGGAATAGCCCGCTATTTCGATGTGGTGGCCGCCGACGGTCGGACGCTGGAGCGGGTGGTGTGGCAGTACCCGGAGCCCACTGCCGCCTACGCCGAGCTGGCGGGATGGTTCGCCCTTTACCCCGCTGCGATGGATGGCTGCTGGTTGGATGGGGAGCTGGTGCAGCCCCAGCCGGGAGGCTTTTACGGGGGCTGGATCACCGCTGATGTGGAGGGCCCGTTCAAGGGGGATCCGCTGCATCCGGAGTTGATTTGATGAAAAAAGCCGCTCTTGCGCCGTCTCCGGGGCCCCTTGCGCACGTGTGTGCCCTGAACTCCAGGCATCGCCCCTGACGACCCGGGAATTCAGGGCTCGGAACGCCATCGTTTGTTTGCCCCCTGGCCCGCGCCATCCTCACCTGCCCCAGGGGAGCGCAAGCCGGCGCCATGGCGTCGGATCGCGGCCGCCAGCTCCAGCACCAGCGCCTGGCGCAGGTTGTGGAAGGCCTCGGGATCCGCCGGGCCGAAGGCCTCCAGCCGCAGGTGCAGCCCCTGGCCATCCAGGCCGCTCACATGCACCCGGCGTGGCAGCTCCCTCACCACCTCCGGAGTGTTCAGCAGCATCTGGCGCAGGTCGGCGCTGATGGCGGCCACCCGCTCCGCATCCTCGGGGCGCAGGGCCAGCTCCAGCAGCAGCCGCCGGTGGTCGCGGCGGCTGGCATTCGCCACGGCAAAGCCGGCGAACAGGGCATTGGGTACGAAAAGCGGTTCCCGCTCCGCCGTGAGCAGCTCGGTGTAGTAGCTGCCGATCGCCTCGACGCTGCCCGAGAGGCGTTTGTCGGGCAGTTCGATCCAATCGCCCACCGTGAAGGGCCGGAACAGGTAAATCATCACCCCGCTGAGCAGATTCTCCACCAGGGCCTTGGCCCCGAAGCCCACCGCCGCCGCCCCGATGCCACTGGCGGTGAGCAGCAGGGCCGGGGAGACCCCCAGCAGCCGTAACACCACCAGGGCCGCCAGCAGCAGGATCGTGGCGGAGATCAGCTTGTCCGTGAGGTCGAGCAGGGCCCGGCGGTCGGTCGCGCTGCGCCGGGCCAGCCAGCGGGGATCCCCCTCGATCTGGCGGATCAGGGGCGGCTTGCAACGCAGCACGGTCCAGGCGATGCCCAGGCTGATCACCACGTCCCGCCCGTCCCGGCCGCCGAGGGGGAACGGCCAGCCGAGGCGTCCCGCGGCGTCCAGCAGCCACCAGCCCAGGCCGCCCAGCAGCAGGGTGGCGCTGATGCTCAGCCGGCAGCGCTGCAGCAGCTCCCGAGCGAGGCTCTGGGTCCTGAACCGGCGGGCCAGCAGATCGATCCCCAGCCAGGCGAGCCCGGCGAGCAGCAGGCTGAAGAGGGCGATCGGCAGGGTGGCGGCCATTCCCGCGGAGGCTGGCGAGGCGGTCATGGCCTGCCCGGTGGGGGAGGAGGGGCCCCCAGGGTCCAGAGCCAGTCGTCCCCGAGCCGCCGCAGGGCGCCCCCCTGCCAGGGCTGGCTCTGGGCCATGGCGCTGAGCCCCAGATCCCCCAGGGGGGTGCGGGCGGCGACGCCCCCCAGCAGTTTCGGGGCGATCACCGCGGCGATCCGCTGCACACAGCCCTGGCGCACGGCGGCGGCGGCCAGGGCCGGACCGCATTCCCACAACACCTGGTTGCATCCCCGCTTCGCCAGGGCCTCCAGCAGCGCGGCGGGTTCGCAGGCCGCCAGCTCCAGGCGCTCCACCCCGAGGGCCTCGAGCCAGGCGCGGCGCTCCCCGGGCGCCTCCGGCCCATGGGCCACCAGGGTGGGGGCGGAGCTGCAATCCCAGAGGCGGGCGCCGGCCGGCAGCTCCAGGGCGCGGCTGAGCACCACCCGCAGGGGCTCCGGCTGCCGCCGGCCCCGGCTGGTCAGCAGGGGGTCGTCCTGGCGCACGGTGCCACCGCCGACGATCACCGCGTCGCACTCCGCCCGCAGTTCGTGCACCCAGGCCCGGGCCGGCGGTCCGCTGATCCACTGGCTGTCCCCATTGGCCAGAGCCGTGCGGCCGTCCAGACTCATGGCCCACTTGAGGATGCCGAGGGGCCGGCCCGTGGCCAGGCGGTGCCGGAATGCGGCGTTGATGGCCAGGGCGTCCTGTTCGGCCACCCCCTCGACCACCGTCAGGCCCGCCGCCCGCAGCCGGGCGATGCCGCCCCCAGCCACCTGGGGATCGGGGTCGCGCATCGCAAGCACGACCCGCGCCAGGCCAGCGGCGATCACCGCCTCGCTGCAGGGCGGGGTGCGGCCGTGGTGGCAGCAGGGCTCCAGGCTGACGATCAGGGTGCCGCCGCGGGCCCGCTCGCCCGCCTGGCGCAGGGCGCCCACCTCGGCGTGGGGGCCGCCGGCGCGCTCGTGGTACCCCTCCCCCACCAGCGCCCCGCCGGCATCGAGAATCACTGCCCCCACCAGGGGGTTGGGGCTGGTGCGACCCCGGCCCAGCTCCGCGAGCTGCAGGGCCCGGCGCATCCAGGGAAGCCAGGGACTGGCGGGCCTGGGTGCGGGGTCCGGAGGCCTCACCGCTCCAGCGGCGCCGGTGGCGGCCCCGCCTCTGTGAGGCTGCGCCATTCCGCCACCACGTAGGGCGGCACCGGCAGCTCCACGAACACGCCGCTCAGCTGCAGCCGCAGCGGCCGGTTCAGGCGCAGGTCGGCCAGCAGGGGGGACAGGTCGAACTCGGCGGCGGCGGCGCGGTTGTCGCCCGCCAGCTTGGCGCTGGCCAGGGTGATGTCGGCGAGCAGCCATTCGCGTCGCCCGGCCCGCACCACCAGCGGCGTGGGGTGATCGATCCGCACCTGGCCCGGATAGCCCACGATCCGCAGCACCACCGCGGCCTGCGGCCCGGCTGGACCCTCCCGGTAGGCCACCACCTGCCAGCTCTGGTAGTCGAGATCCCGCAGGCTCTCCAGGCTGCGCACCAGCCCGGTGCCCGTCTCCTGGGGGCTGGCCTGGATCTGGGCCAAGGCCGGGGCGGGGGCCAGCAGCAGCAGCCAGAGGGCCAGGGCCGCCGCCAGCAAGCGGAAGGTCCTCATGGCAGGGCCTGGGGCTGGCGCTCCGCCCCCGGGATCGGCTGCCAGTCGGTGTGGCTGGCCCACAGGGCCCAGATCGCCATCGCCCGCAGGTAGTGGCAGGCGCGGAAGGTGTGGGCCGCCGTGATCGCCTCCGGCGTGCGGAACTGCAGCCCGCCGCCGTACACCTGCTCCACCACCGCCGAGCAGATCGCCAGTGCCGTTTCCGTGTCCCCCATCAGCCGGTAATAGGCGGCCAGGCCGAAGTTGATGCCCGTCCACACCTCCAGCGGATGGGTGCCGTTCGGATCCAGCGGGGTGCCGTCGCGGCGCAGGCCATTGGCCACCCCCAGCCGGCCGCCCTGGAAGCCCTCGAAACACGACTCCCGCACCGCCTTGAGGGTGGAGCGGGCCCGCTCGTCCGCCACCACCGGCGGCAGGCCGAGCAGGCGGGCGTAGAAGTCGCCGCAGAGCTGGTCGGCCATCACCACCGGCGTGCCGCTCTCCGCGTCGATGCGGTAGTACTCGCCGTTCCAGAGCAGCCGATCGAAATTGGCACGGGAGCGCTCCAGCCACTCCCCGAACTGCCGCTGTTCGCCGCTGGTGTCCAGCCCCAGCTCCAGCTGCAGCCGCTGGCCCATCGCCAGGGCCGCCTCCAGGGCGGCGATCCAGAGGGCGCCGCAGTAGGCACTCACTCCCTGCAGCGGCCAGTCGTCAAACGTCTGGTCCGGGGCGCCGCCGTTGTCCGGCAGGCCGTCGTCGTTGGCGTCAAAGCCCTTGAGATACCGCAGGGCCGTGACCGCCGCCGGCCAGCAGTCCGCCAGGAAGCGCAGATCCTCGCCACTGGGGGCCAGCCGGAAGGTGCGCCACACCTGCAACACGAAGTCGCTGGCCAGGTCCTTCCAGAGGTTGCAGTCCTGATAGGCGGTGTAATTGGTGGCGTCGAACGGCCGCTCGTTCGGTGCGCCCAGGTCGTGGGGGGTGGCGCCGGCCAGCTTGCGGGGCGCTTCCACCCGGCCGCGGCCCTGGGTGAAATACCAGCCGATCGGCCGCGGTGTCGGGTCGGCGGCGGGGATGGCGCGGGCGAAATCCCGCAGCACCGCCTTGTCGAGCTCCGGCCAGAGCTGCAGCAGGGCGAAGGAGCCGTAGAGGCGCACATCCAGGCTTTCGTACCAGGCGTAGTCGAGGCACTCGAGCACCCCGAAGCGACCCACCGGATCCTGCGGCGTGGCGGCGGTCCAGAGGCTGCCACCGCTGGCCAGGTCGTAGAGCTCGTTCAACAGGGCCATGCGCAGCTGCTCCGGCAGGTCGGCCCGCTCCCGCACCGGTTGCTGCCAGGCCTCGATCGCCGCCCGCCAGTCGCGCCAGTCGCGCAGGGCCTCGGCGGCGATCGCTGCGGCGTTGTCGCCACCGGCGCCGAAGAAGTCGGTGTAGCGGCGCAGGGCGCGGCTGCCGCTGGCGAAGGCCGTCACCGGCAGGTCCCAGGCGATCACCACCGGCAGCTCCAGGCTGGCGCCAGGCTCCAGGCGGAAGCGCACCGCCAGGGCGGCGCTGGCCGGATCCCCCTCGCCGCTCCGGCGGTCGTTGTCGCTCTCCGGGATCGCGCCGTCGCTGGCGAAGGGCTGCCAGATCTCCGCCCCATCCCCAGCGGGATTCCAGCGGCTGCAGCGGAACAGCTCCACCGGCTCCCCCAGGCTGGCGGGGTCGGGCACCGCCAGGCACCACTGGCCCTGGCCCTCCGCCAGGGGTTCCGAGCGCTCCCCCTCCAGCAGGATCCCCCTCAGCCCCTCGCTGTCGCACTGGCGGTTGCGTTGCCCGCGGCTGCGGCCGATCGCCGGCAGATAGGTGTGCTCCGGGCTGCCGTCATCGCGGAAATGCACCGCTGCGGCGGGATCGGTGTTGGTGAACCAGCCGCAGGTGTTGCGCCAGCTCAGCAGGAGAGAGAGCTCCAGCGGGGTGTCGCCGGGGTTGCTGAAGCGCCAGTGGAACACCGCCACCGGGTAGCTGCTGCGCTGGTAATCGCCGGGCAGGATCGGGCTGAAGGCCTCGCAGCGCACCCGGGCCCGGTAGACCCCCTCGTAGTCGAAGCGGTGCAGGGGGTAGCGGGCGGTGTAGGTGCCGCTGGTCCGGGTGTCGTCGCTGGCGGGATACCACTGCCAGGCGCCCAGGGGGGCGGCGGCGTCGGGGCGGGAGTCATCGGGGCGGGAATCATCTCGCGGCGGCGCCGTGGCCAGGGCATGGCAGCGGCTGCCCTCCCCGTCGCGCTCGAAGAGGGCGAACTGACAATCGGGGATCAGGCCGAACCAGTGCTCGCCGCCATCGAGGTGCCAGAGGTTGAAGCTGCCGTCCGGACCGCGGCCCAGGCAGCCGGCGCCGAATCCCCCCAGCGGCGCGCCATGGTTCGGGCCGTCATCGAGGTTGCTGGCGTAGCGCACCGTGTAGGGCCGCTCCCAGCCCTGACCAAAGGGCCGCTGCCAGCTGGCGAGATCCTGGGGGGGCCGCTCGCCGCCGCCGCTGCGCAGATTCCGGAGGGCGGAGAAGCCGAAGGGCGCCATCGCGTCAGGGAAGATCGGGCCAGCTTGTCAGGTTCCGATGGCGCGGGGCACGCCGGAGCGGGCGCCATCATGGCGGCAGCGGCGGTCGATCCCTGCACAGCCCCAGCCCCCTGGCCCCGCTTGAGGTGGTGGGCACCGACGCCGCCGGTGTCCACGGCCTGAGCGGCCGCTGGCAAGCCGAGATCCGCCGCGCCGATCTGCTGGCCGCCCCGCGTCGCCTGCTGCCGGATCTGGCCGCCTGGCTGGCCCCTGGCGCCGCCGCCCCGGAGCTGCTCGCCAGCGACCGGCCGGCGGAGCTGCTCCCCCGCCTGCGCCAGGCCCTGGCGGCCGGCCAGCGGGTGATTCTGCTGGGCAGCGGCGATCCGCTCTGGTTCGGCCTCGGCCGGCTGCTGCTGCAGGAGTTGCCGCCGGAGCGCCTGCGCTTCCACCCCGCGCCCACCTCCCTGCAGCTGGCCTTTGCCCGCCTCGGTCGCCCCTGGCAGGACGCCGCCTGGGTGAGCCTGCACGGCCGCGACCCCGAGGCCCTCGCCACCGCCCTGGCCAAGCGACCGCCGGCGCTGGCGGTGTTGCCGGACCCCGGCCGTGGCGGTGCCGCCGAAGTGCGGGCGATCCTGCGGGCCTCCGCCCTGGAGGCCGCCTACGCGTTCTGGCTGGCCGAGCGCCTGGGGCATCCGGCGGAGCGGATGCTGTGCCTGGCGCCCGGCGATCCCCTGCCCGCGGATCTTGATCCTCTTCACCTGGTGCTCCTGGTCGCCCAGCCGCCGCCACCCCCCGACCCCGCCCACCTGCCCCTGTTCGGGATCGACGACGGCCTCTGGCTCCAGCACGATGACCATCCGGGTCTGATGACCAAGCGGGAACTGCGCATCCAGCTGCTGGCCGACCTCGACCTGCCGGCCAGCGGTGTGCTCTGGGATCTGGGGGCCGGGGTCGGCACGATCGGACTGGAGGCCCTGCGCCTGCGCCCGGGCCTGCGGCTCTGGGCCCTGGATCGCCGCCCCGGTGCCAAGGCCCTGATCGAGGCCAACGCCGCCCGGTTGGCGGTGAGCCCCGCCGGGGTGGTGGAGGCGGCGGCCCCGCAGGGGCTGCTGGCGTTGCCCGACCCCGATCGGGTGCTGCTCGGGGGTGGCGGCCGCCAGCGGGCCGCCCTGCTCCGCGCCGTGCTCGAGCGCCTGCGTCCCGGCGGCGTCGTGGTCATTCCCCTGGCCACGCTGGAGGCGCTGGCCGAGCTGCGGCCGCTGCTGGAGGGGGCCGGCCTGGCGGTGTCGGTGAGCCAGCACCAGAGCTGGCGCGGCGCCCCGCTGGGGGATGGCACCCGCCTGGCGCCGCTCAATCCCGTGCTGGTGCTCACGGGGCGCCGCCCCTGAGCCGGGGATCTGCCGGGTCCGCCGGGGGGAGGGGCTCAGGGCGGCGGGATCCGCTCGATCGTCGCCGGGCTGCCCACCCGGATCCCCAGCCGTTTGGCCTCGCCGGCGGCCAGTTCCACCACCCCGTCCGCCGGTTCGTCCGGCCCGTAGGTGGGGCAGGGCAGGCGCATGCAGGGAATGGCAGCGGCGATGGCGATCACCCGCCCCTGGCGCAGAAAGATGATGTCGAGCGGTTCGGGGGTGCGGTGCATCCAGAAGCGCAGCGGCGTGGGCAGGTCGTAGGGAAACCACATCCCCCGCAAGGCCGGCAGGCGGGGGCGCATCTGCAGACCCCAGGCCTGCTGCTGGGGGGTGACGGCCACCTCCAGGCCGATGCAGCCGGGCCCCTTGCCGGGCTCCAGGCACCAGCGGGCGGTCACCGGCAGGGTTTGCGGTGGACCGCTGGCGCCGCGGGCCTGCCCCCGGGTCAGACAGGCTGTCAGCCCGACGGAGCTGGCCGCGACCCCGAGGGCCAGAGCGGCCGATCGCCTCCACCAGAGCCCCATCACCCCTCTCCGCAGGGCGGCCACCGTTCCGCCAGACAGTAGCCCTGGCCCCGCACGGTGTGGAGCAGGCGCCGCCCCCCGTGGCGCTCCAGCTTCTGGCGCAGATAGCGCACGTAGACCTCGATCACATTGCTGGCGGCGCCCCCGCCCTCCTCCCAGACGGAGGCCAGGATCCGCTCGCGGCTGACCACTTCGCCCCGGTGCCGCAGCAGCAGCGCCAGCAGCTGGTATTCCCGCTCGGTGAGGGGGAGATCCCGGCCCGCCCGCCGCACCAGCCGTCGGCTGGGGTCGAGCACCAGATCCGCCAGCCGCAGCTCCACCACCTCCCCGGGCTGGGCCCGGTCGGCCAGGCGGAGGTGCAGGCGCAGGCGGGCCAGCAGGTCGCTGGGGGGGCGGTCCGTCAGCCAGAAGTCGTCGGCACCGCTGGCCAGGCAGCGCACCCGCTCCTCGAGGGAATCCCGCCTCAGGCCGAGCAGGATCGGCACCGTCCCCCACGCCCGCCGCAGGGCGGCCAGCTTCCCCTCGCTGTCAGGGGCCAGCACCACCGCCTGGGGTGCCTCGCCCGCAGCCGTGGCCTCCAGGGGCTGGTAGCCGGAGAGGGCGAGCCGGGCCGCCAGCCCCTCGGCCGCCTCCCCCACCAGCAGCACCCGCGTGCCGTCGCCCTCCGCCGCCCGCGCCCCGCTCACGCCACCCCCTCGCCTACGGGCTTGGCGACGTGGGGCAATCCCCAGCCCAGCTTGTTGCGCAGCACCTGGAAGAACTCGTGGTCGGCCAGGCGCACGAAGCGGGCCGGATGGTCGCTGCGGCGGATCAGCACCCGGTCCTCCGGCCAGATGTAACAGCCGGCGCTGCCATCCACCACCATCATCAGCCGCTCGGGTGTGGCCGGGAAGATCGTCACCGGCTCCCGGTCGCTGAACACCAGGGCCCGCGAGGCCAGGGAGTGGGGGGCGATCGGGGTGAGCTGCAGCACCGGACAGTCCGGGGTGATCACCGGGCCGCCGGCGCTGAGGGCGTAGGCGGTGGAGCCGGTGGGGGAGGAGAGGATCACCCCGTCGGCGGCGATGTCCACCGGGGCGTGGCGGCCGATCGCGATCTCGAAGTGGCACATGCTCGTGAGCGGCTCGCGATGCAGGGCCATTTCGTTGAGGCAGAGCACCTCCCAGCGCCGCTGCTCCGCCCGCATCACGCTCACGACCAGCATCGTGCGCTCCTCCACCGTCCAGCGACCGCTCACCACCTGCTCAAGGGCGCGATCGAGATCCTTGAGGTACGCCTCCGCCAGGAACCCCAGATGGCCCGTGTTGATGGTGAGGATCGGCACCCCGATCGGGGCCGTCTGGCGGGCGGCGGAGAGCACGGTGCCATCGCCGCCGAGCACCAGGGCCAGGGCCATCTCCGGATCGAAGGCCGGCGGCACGCAGGCGGCGTAGCCCTTCGCCCGCAGGAGCTGGTCGGGGTTGGCGAAGCCCACCACCCCGCCGGCGCTGCTGACCCGCACCACCTCCAGGCCGGCGCCAGCGAGACGCTGTTCGATCGCGTCGGCGGTGGCCAGGGCAAGGTCCTTGCCGTCGTTGACGATCAGGCCGACCCGGGACACCGGCCGCTGGCGGGGGGAATCCCCGAGTTTATGGTCGGGAACCGCAGGCAGCGGCACGGCTCAGAACTGCTCAAGGAAGCGCAGGTCGCTGGTGTACAGGCGGCGGATGTCGTCGATGCCGTGGCGCACCATGCAGAATCGCTCCACCCCCAGACCCGCGGCGAAGCCGCTCCAGCGGCGGGGATCCAGGCCCAGACCCTCCAGCACCGCCGGATCCACCATCCCGCAACCCATCACCTCCAGCCAGCGGCCGCGCCACTGCACGTCCACCTCGGCGGAGGGCTCGGTGAAGGGGAAATAGCTGGCCCGGAAGCGCACCGGCAGATCGCCGAAGAAGCTTTTCAGGAACGCCATCACGGTGCCGCGCAGGTGGCTGAAGTCGAGCCCCTCATCGAGGGCCAGCACCTCCACCTGATGGAAGACCGGCGAATGGGTGGCATCCACCGCGTCGCGGCGGAAGACCCGGCCAGGCGCCACCACCCGCACCGGCGGCGGGTTGCTCTCCAGGTAGCGGATCTGCACCGGCGAGGTGTGGGTGCGCAGCAGCCGCTCGCCGCCGTCGGCGCCGGGGGAGAGGTAGAAGGTGTCCTGCATGTCCCGGGCCGGGTGGTCGGGGGGGATGTTCAGGGCGGAGAAGTTGTAATGGTCGCTTTCGATCTCCGGCCCCTCGGACACCCGGTAGCCCAGCCCCGCGAAGATGTCGACGATCTCCTCGATCGTGGCGATCAGGGGGTGACGATGGCCCGGCGGCACGTAGCTGGGCGGCGCCGTCACATCCAGTCGCTCCGTCTCCAGCCGCTCGGCCAGCGCCGCCCCGCGCATCCCCTCCTGCCGTTCGCTCAGCAGCCCCTGCAGCTGCTGCTTGAGCCGGTTGGCCCGCTCCCCCACCAGCGGTCGCTCCTCGCCGGGCAGCTGACCCATCGTCCCCAGCACCGACGAGAGGCGCCCTTTCTTGCCCAGCAGCCCCACCCGCAGGGCCTCCAGGGCGGCGGCATCCGGCGCACTGGCGATCGCAGCGGCGGCCTCGGCCTCCAGGGCGGCCAGCTGGTCGGTGAGCTGCTGCAGGCTGACGGGGGCGCTCACGGGGGCGGCGGCTGGCGTTGGGCCTGACTGTAGGCAGCGGCCGCCAGGGGCCCGCGTAGCGTTCGCACTGCCGGTTTGCGCCACAACCGATGGCCCCCCTCCGCATCCTGCTCAGCAACGACGATGGGGTGTTCGCCGGCGGCATCCAGGCCCTGGCGGCCGAAGCGGTGGGGCGCGGGCACCGGGTCACGGTGGTCTGCCCCGACCAGGAGCGCTCCGCCACCGGCCACGGCCTCACCCTGCAAAGCCCCCTGCGGGCCGAGAGGGCCGACGAGCTGTTCGCCCCGGGGGTCACCGCCTGGGCCTGCAGCGGCAATCCCTCCGACTGCGTCAAGCTCGGCCTGTTCCGCCTGCTGGAGGAACCCCCCGACCTGGTGCTCTCCGGCATCAACCACGGCCCGAATCTCGGCACTGATGTGCTTTATTCCGGCACGGTGGCGGCGGCGATGGAGGGCACGATCGAGCGGCTGCCGGCCCTGGCGGTGAGCAGCGCCGATTTCCACTGGCGTGAGTTCGCCGCCGCCGCCCGCCTGGCGCTGGAGGTGGCCGAGGGGATGCTGGCGCTGGGCTGGCCGCCGGGCCTGCTGCTCAACCTCAATGTGCCCGCCCTGCCGGCGGAGCAGATCGGCCCGCTGCGCTGGTGTCGCACCGCGGTGCGCCGCTACACCGACCAGTTCGACCGCCGCGTCGATCCGCGCGGGCGCACCTACTACTGGCTGGCGGGGGAGGTGGTGGACGACCTTGAATCGGCGCGGGCGGAACCGGCGGGCTGGCCCTCGGATGTCGCCTGGATCCGGGCGGGGGGGGCGGCCCTGGTGCCCCTGCAGCCGGAGCTGTTCTGGCGCGGGCGCCCCGATCGCCTGCCGGCCCCGGAAGAATTGGTGTCCCCAGGCGGTGCTCAGGCCCTCCGGTAGATGCGCTGCAGAAACCAGAGGCTCAGTCCCAGGCCGATCAGGTGGGCGAAGAGCACCTGGGTGTTGCTCAGCACGCTGAGCATCTCCAGGGAGGTGATCGGGTAGTTGGTGATGCGCCCACCGGGGGTGGTCATCATGCCGCCGAAGGCGAAGCCGGCCTGCATCGAGGCCTGCACGAACAGGCTCCCCGCCAGGGCCTGGTAGCCCACGGCCGCCAGGGTCAGCCCAGCCAGATCGCCGAGGATCCCGCGCTTCAGCAGCCGGGCCGTCTCCCCCTTGCTCGGATGCACCGGGCTGCCCAGGGCCCGGCCGCAGCGCACCACCAACCAGCTCTGCCAGAGGCTCCAGCAGAGCACGAAGAACGAGAAGGTGGTCAGGGTCAGGCCCGGCCCCAGCCCCAGCGCCTTGTCGGCGCGGGACGCGATCTGACCGCCGATGTTGTTGAAGATCAGCACCCCGACCACCACCACGCCAAGGGCCATCTGGATCCAAAAGCGCGCCCAGCCCACGCGGCGCAAGGCGAAGGAGATGCGCTGCAGGTCGAGCGGGTCGGCCATGGAGCCCCGGACTGGCCCTCCAAACTTGCCATGGGAGGATCGCCCGGGCGAGCGCGCCCTCCCCCCCGGCCCTTGATTTCGCTGCACGGTCCCCGCGATGCCCTGCGGCCCACCGCCATCGCGCTGGGCAGTTTTGATGGTCTGCACCGGGGTCATCGGCGCGTGATCGCCGCTGTGGCAGGCCCCCAGGAGGAAGGGGACGGCCTGGTGCCCACGGTGGTGATCTTCTGGCCCCATCCCCGCGAGGTGCTGCGGGGTGAGCTGCGGTTGCGACTGGACCTGCCGGAGGAGAAGCTCGAGCTGCTGGAGCCCCTGGGGATCCGCCAGCTGGTGCTGGTGCCCTTCGATGCCGCCCTCGCCGCCCTGACCCCGGAAGCCTTCGTGGCCGAGGTGCTGGCGGGGCAGCTGGGGGCCCGCCGTCTTGCGGTGGGTGAAAACTTCCGCTTCGGGGTGGGCCGCAGCGGCGGGGTGGCCGAGTTGGAGCGCTTCGGGGCCGCCCATGGCATCGCCGTGCGCGTGGTGCCGATGGAGGCGGATCGGGACGGACGGCTGAGCAGCAGCCGCATCCGGGCCGCCCTGGCCGCCGGAGAGATCGGCGAGGCCGCCCGCCTGCTGGAGCGTCCGTACCGCTTCCGCGGCCGGGTGGTGCGGGGCCGCGGCCTGGGGCGGCCCCTGGGATGGCCCACCGCCAACCTGCAGGTGGACGGCCGCAAGTTCCTGCCCCTGGAGGGGGTGTATGCCGCCCGGGCCTGGCTGCTGGAGCCCGACGGGGCTGGGGCTGCCCGGGAGGGGGTGGTCGGGGAAGGAATGGCGGCGGTGATGAACCTGGGCCCCCAGCCCACCGTGGACCCGCTGGCCCCCTCGGCGGTGGAGGTCCATCTGCTCGACCGCACGATTGAAGTGGTGGGCCGCCAGCTGCTGGTGGAGCCCGTGGCCCTGCTGCGGCGCCAGCGGCGCTTCGAGAGCCTGGACGCTCTCAGCGCCCAGATCGGCCAGGACGCGGCGGCGGCGGGCCGGCTCCTAACCGATCCGGCGCCGGGATAGGCGTGGGTGAGGCCCCAGCCGATGAAGGCGGCGATGCCCCCCAGCAGCAGGATGCCCGACACCAGAACCAGCATCGGATTGTCAGAACCGCCGGGGTCGGGACTGCTCGGAAGGTCGGCCATCGGGCTCGCGGGCGCTGCCACACCCTAGACAGGAGGAACCCCAGCGGCCTCTGCGCCCCCATGAGCTCCACCGCCGACAGCCAGCCCGTCCTCCCCGGCGGCCAGGCCGCGATCGAGCGGCTGCTCGACGCCAATCTCGACCGGGCCCGCGAGGGCCTGCGGGTGCTGGAGGACTGGGCCCGCTTCGCCCTGGATCGCGCCGATCTGGTGGCCCGCTGCAAGGACCTGCGCCAGCGGCTCGGCCGCCTGCACCAGCTCCGCTACAAGCTCGCCCGCGACACCGCCGGCGATGGCGCGGCCGGCATGGGCCACCCCGCCCAGCAGGCGCGCCACAGCCCCGAGGCGGTGCTGGCTGCCAACGCGGCGCGGGTCCAGGAGGCGCTCCGGGTGCTGGAGGAATTCGGCCGCGGCGAGGATCCGGAGCTGGCCGCCGAGGCGGCGGTGATCCGCTACGCCCTCTACGACCTGGAAGTGGCCCTGCTGCGCGCCGCCGGCGGCGGCGACGAACGCCGCCGCCGCCTCGCCGCCGCCCGCCTTTACCTCGTCACCAGCCCCATGCCGGATCTGGAGCAGCGGGTGGAGCAGGCCCTGGCCGCCGGCCTGAAGCTGGTGCAGTACCGGGCCAAGGCGGAGGCGGGCCTGGAGGATCGTCAGCGCTTGGAGCAGGCCCTGGGGTTGCGCCGCCGCTGTGCTGACCACGGCGCCCTGTTCCTGGTCAACGATCGGATCGATCTGGCCCTGGCGGTGGATGCCGACGGCGTCCATCTGGGCCAGGGAGACCTGCCCGTGGCCGTGGCCCGCCGCCTGCTCGGGCCGGAGCGCCTGATCGGCCGCAGCACCCATGCCCTGGAGCAGCTGCGCCAGGCGGTGGTCGAGGGTTGTGACTATGTGGGCGTCGGGCCCGTTCATGCCACCCCCACCAAGCCGGGCCGGGAGCCCGTGGGTCTCGCCTACGTGCGGGCCGCGGCGGCTGAAGCGCCGCTCCCCTTCTTCGCCATCGGCGGCATCGACGCCGCCAATCTGGCGGAGGTGCGCGCCGCCGGCGCCGAGCGTGTGGCGGTGGTGCGCGCCATCACCGGCGCCGCCGATGTCGCCGCCACCACCGCCGCCCTGCTGGCCGCCCTCGGCGAGGAGGGGCCGCGATGACGATCACGATCCTGGTCAACGGGGAACCGCGCAGCGCTTCGGCGGGCCTGAGCCTGGAGGCGGTGCTGGCGGAGCTCGGCTTTCAGCCCCGCCTGGTGGTGGTGGAGTTCAACGGCCAGATCCTGCCGCGGCGCTGCTGGGGTGAGCAGCCGGTGGTGGAATCCGACGCGCTTGAGGTGGTCACCATCGTCGGGGGCGGTTCCTAGATTTCCTTCACTTCCTGTCTGATGCGATGGCTGCCCGATTGCTGCGGCGCATGACGAGCCTGCTGGTGTTGCCGGTGCTCCTGGGCGGTCTGCTGTTCAGCCACCCCCTGCCGGCGGATGCGGCCAGCGGCGGGCGAATCGGCGGCGGCAGCTTCCGTTCGGCCCCCTCCGGCCCGCGCAGCTACGGCGGCGGTGGCGGTCGCAGCTACGGCGGCGGCGGCTACTACGGCGGCGGCGGCTATTACCGGGGCGGCGGTTACGGCGGTGGCGGGCTGGGCTTCCCCTTCATCGTGCCGATCTTCGGCTTCGGCGGCGGCATGTTCGGGTTGCTGGTGCTGATGGCGGTGGTGGGGCTGCTTGTCAACGCCTTCCGTGGCGCCGGCTCCGGCCTGCCCTCCTCGGATGGGGGGTCCCTGCCGGGCGTCGTCGCCGATGGGCCCGTCACGATCGCCCAGCTGCAGGTGGGCCTGCTCTCCTCGGCGCGGGATCTGCAGGCCGACCTGCGCCGCCTCGCCGGCAGCGCCGATACCTCCTCCAGCGAGGGGCTGCAGCGGGTGCTGCAGGAAACCAGCCTGTCCCTGCTTCGCAATCCCGAGCTCTGGGTCTACGCCAATCTCGAAGAGGGCCAGGTCCCCTTCCTCAGCGCCGAGAGCACCTTCAACCGTCTGTCGGTGCAGGAGCGCAGCAAGCTCAGCCGCGAGCTCACCCTCAACGTTGCCGGACGCCGCAGCGCCGGCTCCTCCACGCTCCAGGCCGGCAGCAGCGACGCCACCAGCGACTACATCGCCGTCACCCTGCTGGTGGCCAGCCGCCGCCGCCTCAGCCTCCGAGGCTCCAACAGTGCCGAAGATCTGAGGGATTCCCTGCAGAAACTGGGCGCCATCGGCGCGGAAGACCTGATCGCCCTGGAGGTGATCTGGCAGCCCGAGGGGGCCGGCGAAGTGCTCAGCACCGAGGAGTTGCTCACCGCCTACCCCCAGCTCCAGCACCTCTGATTCAGGCGGATCCTGAACTCTGAAGGATGCGCAGGGCCGCCATCGCCGCCCCGTAGCCGTTGTCGATGTTCACCACCGTCAGCCCCGGAGCACAGCTGGCGAGCATGCCGTGCAAGGCGGCCATGCCGCCGGCGCTGACGCCGTAGCCCACCGAAACCGGCACACCGATCACCGGTTGGGGCAACAGTCCGGCGAGCACGGTGGGCAGGGCGCCCTCCATCCCGGCACAGGCGATCAGCACCCGCGCCGACCGCAGGCCCTCCAGCTGCTCCAGCAGCCGATGCAGCCCCGCCACCCCCACGTCCAGCACCAGCTGGCTCTCCACTCCGTGGCAGGCCAGGGCCAGGCGGGCCTCCGCGGCCACCGTCCGGTCGCTGCTGCCGCCACCGAGTACGACCACCTCCCCCAGGGCCGGGTCAGCGGCGGGCGGGGCCGGGCTCACCAGGGCGCGGGCTTCCGGGTGGTGCTGCAACGGCAGCGGCGCTTCCGGCTCTTGCCGCCCCAGCTCCCGGATCACGGCCCGCACCTTGGCGGGGGTCACCCGGGTGACCAGGCCCAGTTCGCCGGCCTGGCGCAGCTCCAGGAGGATCGCCGCGATCTGGGCAGGACTTTTGTCCTGTCCCCAGATGGCTTCCACCATGCCCAGGCGCTGGCGGCGGCCGAGATCAAGGCGGGCGTCAGGCGGCGATAGGGGCGGAGGGGTCGAGCTCACCGGCGTGCACCAGCGGGAAGGGGTTGGCGGGCAGGTGGTCGCTTGAGGCCGAACCGGACCGGAGGAAATCGCGGGCCAGGGCTTCAAATTCGGCCTGGATGGCGTCGACCTCCGCCTCGGGGATCGCCTTCCACTGCTCGCGGCTGGCCCAGCGGATCAGCAGCACCCCCTCCTCCCGCTCGGCGTCCCAGCGCAGATCCCGACCGAGATAACCGCTCTGGCGACGCAGCCAGGGATCCCAGCTGTGGGCTTCGGCGTGAAGCCAGGCGGCCTGGGCGTCGGCCTGAACCCGCACCCGCAGGTGCTCAATCACCGCCACCTCCAGGGAGCCGTCCGGATCGGCGAAGGCCGTGAGGGAGGCGTCGAAGCCCGGCGAACCGACGGGGGTGATGGTGCTCGGGCCGATCGGCGGGCGTGGGCTTTGGGGGGAGGGGGAGCCGCCGATCACCAGAGGATGCAAAGAAAGGTGACGAGATCCTAAGGGATTTTCCCGCCCTCGGCCCTGCCCAGCAGCGCCACCGCATGGGCGGCGATCCCCTCCTCCCGGCCCGTGGGCCCCAGCCCTTCATTGGTGGTGGCCTTCACCCCCACCTGATCGCTCTCCACCCCCAGGTGGCGGGCGATGGCGTCCCGCATCGCCTCGATGTGGGGCCGCAGCTTCGGCCGCTCCGCCACCACCACGCTGTCGACATTGATCACCCGCCAGCCGCGCTCCCGCACCAGCTCCATCACCCGCTCCAGCAGCTCCAGGCTGTCGGCCCCCCGCCAGCGCCCATCGTCGGGCGGGAAGTGGCGGCCGATGTCCCCCAGCCCCAGGGCGCCGAGCAGGGCGTCCATCAGGGCGTGCACCAGCACGTCCGCGTCGCTGTGACCCTCTAGCCCCAGCCCGTCGGGGTGTTGGAGCCGGATCCCGCCGAGGATCAGGGGGCGACCCGGCACCAGGCGGTGGATGTCGTAACCGTTGCCGATGCGCACCTGCATGGGGCTGCCTCACCACCGGGCCACTCTGGCGGGGCGTGGGCCGGCAGTCGGCGACCAGGGGAGCTGGGGGAAGATGAAGAATCTGGTTATGATTTTTTGGTGAAGGGTGAAGGTTTGCCCGGAAAACTCCGCTGCGTCGTCGTCGAGGACCAGGTGATGTTCCTCCAGCTCCTCGTCGCCATGTTGCGCGGCCAGGAGGGGCTCGACATCGTCGGCACGGCGCTCACCGTGGCGGAAGGCCGGGCGGTCTGCCTCCAGCAGCATCCCGATGTGCTCATCCTCGACCTGGCCCTGCCGGATGGGCGCGGCCTGGAGGTCGCCCAGACCCTGCTGGAGGTGGTGCCGGCCGCCCGGGTGATCGTGCTCTCCGGGGAGGCCAGCAGTTTTGTCTGCCCCGCGCCCCTGCGGGGGATGGTGCACGCCGTGGTCGACAAGACCCGGGCCTATGGCACCCTCAGCCAGGAGATCGCCGAGCTCTGCCGCCACCGGCTCGCCCAGGGCAGCGCAGCGGAAGCGGCCGTCCTCGAAACCCTGCCGCTTCCCAGCCGCCGGCTGACCCAGAGAGAAGGGGAGATCTTCGCCCTGGTCGGCTGCGGCCGCAGCAACCGCGAGATTGCCGCCCACTTGCACCTCTCCCAGCGCACGGTGGAAACCCACCGCAAGAACATCGTCGCCAAGCTCGGGGTGAGTGGCCCGGAGCTGGTGCGCCTGGCGGCCCTGCAGATCACCCCCCGGGAGGGCGATCTCGACTTCCCGCCGCCGGCCGATCCGGCGGATTTCTGAGCAGTTCCGCCTGTTGCTCCTGCCAGCGTCGCCAGAGGTCGGGGCGGCGCTCGCGGGTGCGCTGTTGCTGCTGCTCGCTCCGCCAGCGGGCGATCGCCCCATGGTCGCCACCGCGCAGCACCTCCGGAACGCTCTGGCCCCGGAACTCGGCCGGTCGGGTGTAGTGGGGATGCTCCAGCAACAGGTCGCTGTGGCTCTCCTCCTCCAGGGAGGCGGCGCTGCCGACGGTTCCCGGCAGCAGCCGCACCACCCCGTTGATCACCACCATCGCCGGCAGCTCGCCGCCGGTGAGCACGAAGTCGCCGATCGACACCTCCTCGTCCGCCAGGCCGCGGATGCGCTCGTCGAAGCCTTCGTAATGGCCGCAGAGCAGCACCAGCTGGTCGCAGCCGCTGGCCCAGCGCCGCAGATCCGCCTGCACCAGCGGCTGGCCCTGGGGGCTCATCAGCAGCACCCGGCGCCGGTGCTGCGTCGGCACCGCCTCGAACGCCGCGAACATCGGCTCGGGCTTGAGCACCATGCCCGCGCCGCCACCATAGGGCTCATCGTCGACTTTGCGGTAGCGGTCGCCGGCGAAGTCGCGGGGATTGTGGAGGTGCAGCTGGGCGATGCCGGCGGCGAAGGCCCGGCCGATCACCCCCGGGCCGAGCAGGGGCGCGAACGCCTCCGGCACCAGACTGATCACATCGAGGCGCAGGCCACTCATGGGGTCGCTGGCTTGCCCAGCCGGCGGATTTCCGAGCTGAAGCTGGCCCGGCCCGGCCTGCCGTCGGTCCACCGCTCCACGCAGCTGCGCAACCGCAGGTTGGGCTGGGTGAACCAGATGCGCTCCCGCACCTCCCGATCCCCCTGCCGCCGCGTCAGCTCCAGGCTGCCATCCGCCCAGAGCCGCCACTCCCCCTGGGCCCCTGGCCCTGCCGGGCCTGGGCTGTCCTCGCCGTGGAAGCGGCCATCCTCCAGGAAGCGCAGCCGCCGGGTCGGCTGCTGTGGTGGCGAGATCTCCAGTCCACCCGGCTCTCCAGCGGCCGCCGGCGCCAGATAGGCGATGCGCAGCTCCCCCCGCTCCGAGCGATGCCAGCTCTCCTCCTCCTCTCCGTCCTGAGCAGCCCCCTCCTCCGCCAGGGCCAGGGAGCTGCGCAGGGCCAGCCATTCGCCGGCACAGAGCCGCAGGAAGGCGGGCAGGTCGCTGGGGGGAAAAGCGCTCTCGCTCATGGCCGGGCCGGGATCGCCGGCGAAAGAACCCTCAGTCTCCCCGATACCCCAGCTCCGCCAGTCGTCCTGGATGCCGGCGCCAATTGGGCACCACCTTGACGAACAACTCCAAGTGCACCGGACCCTCGAACAGCTTCTGCATCTGCAGCCGGGCCCCCTGGCCGATGGTGCGTAACATCCGGCCCCCCTGGCCGATCAGGATTCCCTTCTGGCTGCTCCGCTCCACCAGCACCGTGGCCAGCACGGCGGTGCGCTGGGAAGACCCCTTCCCCTCCATCGCCTCGATCCGCTCGATCGCCACGGCCACCGAATGGGGCACCTCCTCGCGGGTGTGCCGCAGCACCTGCTCCCGCACCAGCTCCGCCAGCAGCACCGTTTCCGGCTGGTCGGTGACGGCATCGGGGGGATAAAGCAGCGGTCCCTCCGGCAGGGCGGCGCTGAGGGCCGCCACCAGCTCGCCGCAGCCGGCGCCGGAGAGGGCGCTGCAGCGGTGCAGCGGCCAGTCGGGCATCAGCGCCCGGTAGGTGGCCGCCAGATCGTCGGCGTCGGCTCCGGTGCGGTCGCTCTTGTTGAGGGCCACCTGCACGGGGGTGCCGGCCTGGCGCAGCAGGTCGACGATGAAGGCGTCCCCCCGGCCCGCCGGTGCGCTGCCATCCATGAGCAACAGCACCAGATCCACCTCGCCCACCGCGGTGCGGGCGCTGCGCACCAGCCGCTCGCCCAGGAGGTGCTGGGGTTTGTGGATGCCCGGGGTGTCCAGCAACACCAGCTGGGCGTCATCGGTGGTCAGAATCGCCCGCAGGCGGTGGCGGGTGGTCTGGGCCACCGGCGAGGTGATCGCCACCTTCTCGCCCACCAGCTGGTTGAGCAGGGTCGACTTGCCCACGTTGGGCCGGCCGATCAGGGCCACGAAGCCCGAGCGGAAACCGCTCGGCGTCTCCGGCAGGGGGGAAGGAAGCGACAGGGGGTCCATCCCCTCACCCTGGCACCAGGCCGGGGGCGGTAAGGTCACGGCAAACCGGCCGCCCCGTGATGAGCGACCCCACTCCCCTCTCGTTCCCCGAGGCGATGGAAACCGCGGCCGGCTGGCTGGCGGCCTGGGAGTCCGGCGAGCTCAGCGATGAGGTGCTCGCCGACCAGGTGGGGGCCCTGGTGGCCAGCCGCGACGGCGCCCGCGGCTTCTTCGTTGTCGCCCTCACCGGCGACACGCCCCTGATGGACCGGCTGCCCGAGCCCCTGGTGCTGCAGCTCCGGGCCGCCGGTCCGCCCATGGTCGACCTGACGGCCCGCAATCTGGCGATGAGCACCGCCATGGCCCTGGCCCACGGCCGCAACGGCGACAGCGAGCGAAAGGCTGGTTCTGAGCGGGTGCAGGCCCGCAGCCGCGAATTGTTGCGGCAACTGGATCCGGTCCAGGTGAAGGAGCGGCTGGAGGCGCTGCTGAGCGCCGCCCGCGACGGCCAGGGGGCGGAGGTGGCCTTCCTCGATCGCTGGGGCTACGACCACGATCAACGGGCCGCCATCGCCGCCGCCATCGAGTCGGTGGCGGACTGAAACGGCTCAGAAGCGCAGGTAAAGCAGGCTCATCGCCTGCCAGTCAGTGTCGCCGATGTCATTCTGGTAAATGTAATTGGCATTCAGACCCAGCACGATGTTGCGGGTGATGTTGATGTCCACCCCGGCCGTCAGCATCGGGTTGGTGGCGCCGGTGGAGTCGGTGTTATTAGCGATGCCGCCACCGAGATAGGGGGAGATGAAGGCCTTGCGGAACAGGTCGATGGTGAGGGGCATCTGAAATTCGCCCTCGTCGTTGTTGTTGCCCTGCAGATCCCGGTTGCCGAAGATGTAGCTCGGCCGCAGCGATAGGGAAAAATCCGTGCCCAGCTTGTAGGAGATCCGGCCTGTCAGCACCCCGCTGGTGGGTTCGCCCGTGTTGACACCGGAGGCCGAGCCCCAGCGCACGCCGCCGCCGATGCCGAAGAAGCCCGGGTCTTCGTAGGGGAGGGACGTGCGCGGCAGGGCGGCCTGCTCCACCGGATTCAGGTTGGACGGCTCTGGCCCGAAGGGAGCGGGCAGCACGAACACGTTGCCGACGGGCAGCCAGCCCGCTTCGGAGGCTTCGGGCAGCACCGGCTGCCAGGGGGCCGGATCGAGGCTCGCCGCGGCCGTGCCATCGGGGGCGAAGGAGGCGGGCGGCTCCGGCGGGGCCAGGGAGGCCAGGGCGGGGGCGCCGGGCCCGAGCAGGGCAACCGCCACGGCAAACACCCGCAACAAGGGAGAGCGACAGGCTGTGAGGTCGCGGGATACGAACATCGCGGCCGCTGCCGGCAATTCAATCTGTGGGTATTCTATCTGCTCTGCCCGGGGCCATGGACGAGATCCGCATCCTCGTCAACTGGCTGGAGGGGGATGGCGATCTCGATGTCGACGCCTGGCGGCATCGCCTGGTCTGTGGCCGAGTGCCGGCGGTTCCCTTCGGCCGTCGTCCGTCCCTTGCCCAGCAGCTGGAGATGCTCGCCGATGGTTTCGCCGGCGAATGCGCGCTGGTGTGGCTCCATGCGGCCCTCAATGTGGCCCTGCGTCGTGGCCTTCAGCCGGAGTGCAACGGGCGGCGCTTCCTTGAGCTCTGGCAGCGCCATGGCGACCTGCTGCTGGAGCTGCTCGACTGCCGCTGGCTGATCTCCGCCTGCGACAGCCTGGCGGACATCCATCCCGATCCGGCCCAGGCGATCCTCGCGGCGTCGGCCTCCTTCCTGGTCAACACGGTCAAGCTCTACGAGACCGAGCGGGGGAGCGCGCCGGCGACCCCCTTCCCCAGCGCGGTGGCGTTCCGGGAGATTTTTGATGGCCTCACCACCTTCCTGCCCGAACGCGGCGACATGGTCGCCAACCTGGTGGCCCGCCTCGACGCCTGCAGCGGGCGGCCCCCCTCGGGCGCCCAGGCCCCAGCGCTGGTGACTGCGATTCTGCGGGAGCTGGTCAGTCGTCTGCTCCACCAGGACAGCGTCTTCCAGCGGGCCCGTCCCCATGCCCGCTTCCCCTGGCCCGTGGCCCTGCCACCCCTGCAGCACCCCCCGCCGGAGCCGCTGACGGCGGCCGGCTGCCAGCCCGGACCCGCAGGCCCGGGCTGGCTGTTGCTCAACGACCGCAGCCGCCTGGCCCGCGGCTTCCACCTGGGCCACCTCGCCGCGGCCCAGGCCCTCGGCGACGGGCTGGCCCAACGCGGGTTGGTGGCCCGCGGCGGGGTCCACGACCCGGCCGCCCTGCCCGAGCGGCTCGCCGCCGCCGCGGGCGACGTCCGCCTGCTGGTGCTCGATGCCGGCGGGCTGCGGCCCGATGGCGAGCGGGCCCGCGCCTTCCGCGCCGCCTGTCAGGACGCCCACGCCGCCGGCCTGGCGACGGCGGTGATCCGGGCCGCACCGGGCTGGTGCCACGGGCCACCCTTTGATCGGGTGTTTCTGACGGATCCCCAGGGTTCCTCTGCCCTCCCCGCCGGCACCGCGGCCGTGGCCGTGGAGGATCCGGCCCTGCTCCTCTACGCCGGGCTCTTCCCCCCAGCCGCGCCCCCCCCCCGATCCGACTCGCCCTCCCTGGCGGTGGTCGACAGCCCCGACCCTGCGCTTGCCGCCAGCCTGCAGCGCTTCGCCCAGGCCGTGGATGCCCCGTTCCTGACGCTGGATGCCTCCGCCCTGGCGCGGCTGCGCAGCCCCGAGCGTGCCGCCGGATCCCTCTCCGGCCGCTCCTGGCCCCGCCTGCTGCGGGCGCCGCTGGCCGCCTCCACCGATCACTGGCTGGCCGACCAAGAGGGCGCCCTGCTGCTGCTGCTCAGCGCCGGTCGCTCCCTCTCGGTGCCCGCGGAGGCCAGTGCCGGGGCCCTTGGCCTGCTGCGCCGTTTCGGCCTTCTCGAGGCCGCGCTCCTTCCCCCGGGTTGGGCGCAGGCGGATCCCGCCCGGCAGGAGCGGCTGGTGCGCGATCAGGCCGAGCGCTGGCCCGGCGAAATGGCCCGCCGGGCGCAGGTCGAGTGCCACCGCGCCTGCGAGGTCATCCAGGCGATGTTGGATAACCTGGCCGAGCTGGCCCTTGCGACCCGAGGCCGAAAGGAAGGCGGATGAAGCTGGTGATGACTCTGCTGGTCCGCGACGAGGCCGATGTGCTGCGTCTGAACCTGGAACATCACCTCGCCCAGGGGGTCGACTTCTTCCTGATCACCGACAACGGCTCCCGCGATGCCACGGGCGCCATCGCCGCGGAGTACGTCGCCCGGGGACTCGCCGAGTTGATCCATGACCCCAGCGACACCTATGAACAATCGGCCTGGGTGACCCGCATGGCCCGCGCCGCCGCGACCCGCCATGGCGCCGACTGGGTGATCCACGCCGACGCCGACGAGTTCTGGATCAGCCTCGCCCCTCAGCAGACCCTCCGGCAGGCCATCGCCTCGATCCCCCCCGCCTGTCATCTGCAGCGGGCCCGCCGCTGGAATGCCGTCATGCCGCGCGAGCTGGAGGCCACCACCCCGGCTATCGGCCTGCAGGAGCTCGACTGGTTCGACGCCGATTCCCGCAACAGCCTTGGGGATCCCCTCCCCGGCAAGGTGATGCACCGGGCCGATCCCCACGTCGTCGTGGCCCAGGGCAATCACGACGCCCAGCTGCAGGAGCCGGGCCAGAGCGATCCCCAGGAAAGGCTGCTGATCCTCCATTTCCCCTACCGCGGCCAGGCCCAATACCTCAACAAGATCCGCCTCGGCGGCCGGGCTTATCTGGGCAACCCCGGCCCCCCCAGCCTCGGCCTGACCTGGCGCGTCGACTACCGCCACTACCTGGCCGGTCGCCTGGGCGCCATCTGTCGCTGGCATCTGCCGGATGCCGCCCAGTGCGCCGCCCGCCAGCAGGAGGGCCGCTACCGCCGACCCCCGAATGGCCTGGCCCTCTCCAGCCCGTCCACCCAGCCAGCCACCCCGATCCCCACCGAGACCCCAGGGGCCGAGACCCCAGGGGCCGTGACCCCAGGGGCCGAGCCGCTGGGCATCATCACCCTTGCCGACGACGCCTACTTCTGCGGCACCCGCCTGCTGACCCTCTCCTGCGGTGGGCGCCTGCCGATCATCGTCTACGACCTCGGCCTGGGCGAGGCCGCCCGCGCCTGGATCGAGGCCCAGCCGGGCCTTGAGCGGCGAGCCATTCCCGACACCCCCCTGGTCCGCGCCATCCAGGCGGCCTGCGGAGACAGCCGCCTGGCCAAGGCCTCCAAACGGGAATGGCCCCTCTGGATCTGTCCCACCCTGATTGAAGACGCCCCCTGGCCGAAGGTGTTCTGGATGGACTCGGATCTGGTCCTGCTCCGGGATCTCGAGGCGATGGTCCAGGGGCTGGAGGAGGGCCCCTTTGTGGTGGAGGAAAACCTCGCCCCCGAAGCCACCGACAATCCCGCCGGCCTCTACGACCTCCTGCCGCTGCTGCCGGGCCTCCACCAGGCCAATCGCCTGCGCCTGAACGCCGGGCTCACCGGCTGGGATCGCCAGCGGGACGCCCATCTCCTGGAGGCCTACCAGTTCCCGATTCGCCAGATCTTTCTGCGCCGCGCCCTCCCCCGCGATGCCGTGCGCTGGCACGACCAGGGGGCCCTGATCTGGGCCCTCCAGCAGGCCGGCCATGATGACCGCCTGCTCCGCCACCGGCGCTGGAACCTCTGCGTGGCCCACACCGCCCTCAAGGATCAGCGCATCGACCCCATGGCCGACGACAGCACCCTGCTGGCCTGGATCGAGGCGCTTCGCTCCCTGGAGCAGGAGGCCGCCGTCGTGCACTGGAATGGCTGCCCGCTGCCCTGGAGCGCCTGATGCCGATCGATCGCGAGCGGGGGCTGGCCTTCATTCACATCCCCAAGACGGCGGGCACGGCGATCGAACAAGCCCTCGGCCTTCACGGCGACTGGCGGCTGGAGGATCGGCAGCACTGTTTCGGCCGCATTCGCACGGAGGACCTGCTGCAGCGCCGCTACGCCACAAACTTTCTGCAGCATCTCTCCAGCCTTGAACTGCAGGCTCTGCTGGTCGACGAAGGGGTTCCGCATTGGCAGCAGTGGTGGTGGTTCACCGTGGTGCGCCATCCCTGGACCCGCCTTGTCTCGGCCTTCCGGCGCAAGGATCCCGATCTCTGCCAGCTCTACGCCTACCGCTGTGATCGCGACCTGCACAGCCTCGATCTGGCCGCCTTCCTCGAACTGGCCGCCTGGCTGGACCATCCCCACCTGCGCAGCCAGAGCCACTATCTCCCTGGTGCAGCCAGCGGCGTGGAGGTGTTTCGCTATGAGAACCTGCCCGCCCTCGCCGCGGCCCTCAGCGTCAGGCTGAACGAACCCATCCGCTTTGAATGGGCGAATCCGCCCACCCTGGATCTGGACGAAGCGGCCCTGCCGGATCGCCAGCGGCTGCTCGCACGTACGGCTGAGATTTATGCGGATGATATGGAGCGTTTTCAATACACGCTCTCGCCGCTCTGATTTCGGACCATAAAAAAAGGCTGCCACCACAGCAGCCTTCTTCTGGTGATTCAGCCGGCGTCGCCGGCGATCGCATCAGCCCTCGGCTTTGGCCAGGCTGATGCGGCGACGCAGGCGTCGCGACCACGCCAGGGCTATTCCACCGCCGAGCACGGGCAGGGGCGAAGGCACAGGATACGTGAATGTCATCGCACCGCTGGTCTTTACGGTCACGCCGTTTTCCACGGTGACCGACCCTTCAAAAAGGAGCGAGGCCAGGTCGCCACCGAAGAACTGAATCGAAGCCGGATCGGATTTGTAGCTGTAGACACCGTTGTTGGGGTCCGTGCCCACGAAGGTACCGATGCCGTTGAAATTACTCAGCAACGTGATCGGCTTAGCGCAGAGCCCGCAGCTGCCGTCGAGCTGGAAGGGGTTGCCACCCTGCACATTGGCGAAGCTGAAGGCTAGATCACGGCTGAAGTTCGTTGCCGTACCGCTGGTGGCAGGTGTGCCGCTGCGATCGCCGTAGTTGAGCCTGAAGAGATTGCCATTGCCGCTGAAAAAGCTGGCGCCCGAAAAAATTCCGCTCGTGGTTGTTGTCGATACCCCGTTAGAGCTGGGGACGTGGTTATAGTGAAAGCGGGTTCCGTATTGATTGGTTGTTGCGCTTGTGTTCGGTGCCGGCGGTGGTGGAATGGAAGCCGTCAGGGTTTCGATGTCAATGGCATAACTCTGCGGCGTGGTACCATTGATGCCTTGCGTGATGTTGTACAAGCCTGAGTTGACTGGGTTCAGGCTTGTTGAACCAGTCGTCGGCAGGGTGCAGGGATTGGAGGGAGTGGTGGAGGCGTCGGCAAAACACTCAAATGTAAACTTCGCAAGCCCCTGGGCGTGGGCAGCTTGACCCCAGCTCAAAGCAAGGAGACCTGCGGCTGAGGTGATGAACGGCAGGGCGTACTTGTTCATCAGGCGTGAGAGAAGAAAAAGGGGTTCATTGGCAAGCTAGCCAGCGGCTTCGCACGGGACAACGACGAGAAGCGGTGTCAGCGTCTCCGCACAGAAGGTCTTGGCTTTGCTCGGGGTCCCTGGCCCCTACGGGGCCTTCTCAGGGGTGGGCGCTGGCGTGCTGACCGGCTCCGGGGCGGAGGGTGCCGCTGGGCGCAGTGGTTGCGCATCTTCCAGGGGATGGAGGTGGACCACCGCAGGCGTCACGCTGCCAGCGGCCGGCAGGGGTTGACGCGACGACCAGTTGCGGATCTCCTCCACCACGGCGGTCTCCTTGGGCCGGCTGAGAATGTCGACACTGCCGTCGGCTTGCAGCGCCAGGGGCACCTCTGTGGCGGCGCTGATCCGGCTTGAGGGAATGTGGATCAGCCGGGCACTCTCGATGTGAACCTTGGCACCCCCAGGGCTGGGCAGGTCCCTCAGGGCCTGCCGCATCGGCTCGCGCCAGCCCTCCGGCAGGGCCGCCATCGGATCGCCGCTCAGGGTGCGACGCCCCTGTTCGGCCAGGGCGAGCGGCGGAATCACCCCCGCCTGCAGATCGGCCAGGCCGATCGGTCCGCCGAGAAGCTCAGCACGGCTGTAGCCCCCCGGCAGGCTGGCCTCGCTTCGGCTGGCCGTGAGGTTGGTGCCCAGGGTGGGCGGCGTAGAAGCGGCCTGGGCTGTGGCGATCAGGGATCCCACAGCCCCGCTGCCCGGCACCATGCCGGCTGGCCTGGAACCCACCCCCTGATCCTCAGCCCCAGACCGAGATCCCAGCAGGATTCCTGAGTTGTCACCGCTGGGCCGGCCGGAGAGGCGTCCCGCCAGGGCCGGCGGCACCACGCCTGTGCCGGGGTGCCCGGGGGGCAAAGAAGGCCTGAGGCCCACCTCGCCCGGTCGGGGAGCCTGGGCTTCCACGCTGGCCTGCCATCGGTCGTGCAGGTCGATGGCCAGCAAGGGCAGCCAGATGGCCTGGCTCAGCAGGGCCCAGGCCACGGGGCGGGAGGCCGATGGCAGCGTTTGGCGGGGCATGGGCGACGGGTGGGGGAGGCTCGGAAGGGACCAGGCCGATGGCTCAGCGGTTGTTCCAGTTCCAGAAATAATTGTTGTTCAGGAGGCTGCCAACGGTGCTGAGCGGCACGAGCACATCATTCACCACATCCAGAGCCTGTCCAAAGAACGTGCGGTTCACAATGATGGTGTCGCGATCACGCAGGGGCGGATTGAAGGCCTGTGAAATGTCGCGATCTTCCCGGAAGCTGAACACCTCCCGGGTTGTGACGCCATTGCGGTTCAGGCGGACGATCTCGATGCTGTTTTTGTTTGCTCGCCATTTGCGGGTGCCTCCAGCGCGCAGGATGGCCTCCACCAGGGGGGTGTTGGCGGGGAGGCTGATTGTGCCGGGACTTTTCACTTCCCCTAGGATCGTCACATTGATGGAGGGCGGAGCCAGATTGGTGGCTCCAATCTGCAATACTTCATCAGAGGGTGGATTTTCAGTGCGACCCACCACCAAGGTGTCGCCATCGAAGAGAATGGGATTCTGGCGCTGGTTGCCAAATTTATAGAGTTGTGAGAGATCCAGAATAGTCTGTTTCTGGCTGCCGTCCGGACCAGCCAGGCGGCGGAGCAACACGCGGCGGATGTCCGAGTTGAGCGTGATGCCCCCAGCCGTCTGGATGGCGATCACAGGAGTGGAGAAGGTGCCGAGCGGATACAGGCCGGGCCGACCCACTTCCCCGAGAACGGTGACCTTCACCGGACGGGGATTGGTGAGGCTAAGGGTGAGCTGGGGGCGAACCAACTGGCGACCATAGAGGGAGGTGAGCCAGCGGGTGGCTTGGCCGATGGTCAGACCGTTCAGTTGAACAGTGCCAATCAGGGGTAGTGTGGTAGTGCCGTCGGGAAGAATGCCGAAACTACCGCCCACCGCCCGAGCTTCCGGGTCGAGAAAAATGAGATTGAGCCCGTCCCCAGGTCCCAACACATAGAGATCACTGTAAACCTCCGACAAGGACACCCCCTGACCAGGGGGTGTCCTTGTCGGAGCGCCCATGTACGAGGAGGGGGATTCCTTGGGGGTCGCTAAAGCGGGCGCATGCCAAGGGAAAAACAGGCTGGCCGCCAGGGCTGGGCCGACGCCATAGGCAGATCTTGCCAAACCGACGGATTTTGGGCCAATGCCCGGGTTCATGGCATGGGCCATCGGGGAACGTTCTCGGCTGCTAGCACGGAAGCGTGCCCAGGCATGATACTGGGACATGGCGAAGCAGGGCCTCCTGACACCGTACCGACACTCAGTCCGCTGGCTGGCTGGCGCACTGACCGTCAGGGAACTGGCCCTACAATGGAGGGCCTGACATCCGCTGTGCCTACGTGACCAGAACGGGCGCCCCCTCAGATCTCGTGCCCGCTTCGCCCCTCGGGGGAGGTCCTTCTGATCTTGCTGTTTCCCCGGCCCTGACCTCCGGCCGGGCCAGTGCCTACGATTTCACCCCCCAAAGTTCACCGCTAGGTCCTGACGAGCGAGCCGGCGGCAGCGCGGCCGGTCTGTTGCGCACGATCAAGCGTCGCCAGGGGCTCTTCCTGTTGACCACCACCCTGGTTACCGGCGCGCTGGCGATCAACACCCTGCGGCAGCGCATCTTCACTCCGGTCTACCAGGGCGGCTTCCAGTTACAGATCAGCAATCCCCTGGAGGATCGCGGCGGCGGCGGCGGGACCGGTTCGATTGAGAGCATCGCCCGCAGCAACTTCAAGCCTGATGTGCCAAGTCTCGTTGTTCTGCTGCGTAGCCCCCTACTCATCCGCTCAATGGCGGATAAGCAGGGGGTCAACATGATGGATGTAATCAATAACCTGACGATCAGCCCCGCTTCCCAGGATGTTCAGAATGTCCTCAACGTATCCTTGCGTTGGGGAGACCCTGCCAAAGGCCGCGCGATTCTCAATTCCCTGTCCCAAGATTACACCCGTTTCTCGCTCGTTCAGCGCCAGGCTGCTCTCGAATCCGCGATCAACTTTCTCGGTCGTCAGGGTCCGCAGATCATGACCCGCATGAATCAGTTGCAGGGGCTGATGTTGCAATTTCGGAAAGAGAACAACTTCCTGGACCCATCCCAGACAGCTTCTTCTATCCTCACCGCGCGCGAAGCACTTGTCGGACAGCTAAGGAGTTTGCAGACCGAGCAGGTACAACTCTCCAATACTCTGCAATCCATCCAATCTGGTCGCCTTCAGTTCATGCCAAGTGGCGCCCCCACGGCCATCGAGCAGTTGGGTCGCCAAGGGGTGTTGATTCCCGGGCGTGGTGCGGGACAGGAAGCTGTTGTCGGAGCGGTTGACCCTTCACAACAGCTCTATGACCTTGAGGCTCAACTGGCTGTCGCGCGTGCCACCTTCCGAGAAGATTCGCCTGTTGTGCAGTCCCTGCTGGCTCGGCGCAACCGGCTAACGCCACTCCTGCGCCAGCGGTCGCTCGATGCAGCACGCGCGCAATTAGTTGCCAATTTGGCCCAGCAGGATGAGATTAACCGGCAAATTTTGCTCCTTAACGAAAACTTTCGAAATAGTCCGCAGAAGGTAAGTGCTTATGAAGAGCTTGACTCTCAGTTGAATCGTGTCAGGGAGCAATACTCCTCATACGTTGAGGCTCGCGAACGCATCCGGCTGGAATTGGCGCGTTCCACCACCCCGTGGCAAATCATTACGCCAGCCGAATTTGGCGATGTGCCCGTCGAGCCGGATATTCAGCGCAACCTCTTGAGAGCCATTCTCATTGGCCTGCTCGCTGGTCTGGCAGCAACGATTCTGCGGGAGCGTACCGACAATGTCTTCCACACGCCAATGGAGGCAGAAAAAGAGCTGCAACTTCCCGTGCTTGGCCTGATTCCTTACCTCCCCTTGGAGCCCGGTGCGGAAATCTCCTCCAGCATCGCCAAGATGACAGCCAGCGAGCGGTTTGCCATCAAGGAGTCGTTGCGTAGCCTCTTCACCACTTTCCGACTGCTGCGCGCCGATCGCGATATTCGCTTGGTCGGCATTACTTCCTCCACCCAAGGGGAAGGAAAATCCACATCTGTCACCATTTTTGCCCGCACTCTTGCCGATCTTGGCCTCAAGGTCCTGATCGTTGATGCGGATATGCGACTGCCGATGCAAAGCCGCTATCTCGGCATTGAACAGGGGGATGGACTCTCCACCCTGCTCTCTGATTCGACCACGAAACCTGAAACACTCATCAAACGCATTCAGGACAATCTCGACATCATCCCCTCCGGACCAAAGCCCCCCGACCCGGCAAAGCTGCTCAATTCCAGCCGTTGCCAGGAAGTGGTAGATCAAATTCGCGCCCTTCCTGATTACCACATCGTTCTTTGGGATGCGCCCCCCTGTTTGATGCTCGCGGATCCGATCCTGCTTGGTGAGAAGCTGGATGGCATCCTCTTCCTTGTTGGCCTCGGCAAGGTGAGTCGCGATCTGGCTCCGCAAGCCTGCCGTCGCATCAAGGCAACCGGTGTTGATGTGCTCGGCCTGATTTGTAACCAGGTGAACTTCCCGAGCCGCCTGAATGATTATGGGTATGAATATGGTTACTACTATCATTACGCCTATGCGGGGGCTTACAGCAAGGACAAGCGCTCTTACGGCTCTTACGGCGACAATTTGACGAGTTATATCAAAGGCCGTTTCAAAAATACTCGTGACACGTATCTCTCCAGAGGTAATGGTGGTGCCGAGTCTGCTGGTTTCTCCGACTTAGCTAAATCAGCGCGTGAAAATGGCTATCTCACCAATGGATATATCGAGCAGGCTGCCGCCGATTCTCCTCAGAACACCCAGGCCACCAGCGACGCCCAACCGTCCCAGCCAGGCCAGGCTGATTCCAGTGCTTCATCCAGGCTGGCTGGCTGGGTCGCCCGGCGAATGCCATTTGGCAAGAGCCGTTCAGAACAAGAGGATGAACGCTCCGCGCGGGAGGATCAGGATATCAGTGCTGATCTGAATGCAGATGGAGAGCAGCGCCATAATCCTGAAGAGGATGCATCGCGTTGACGGCCTGTTCTTAGGGAGTCCCGGGCCAATGGGGTCATCGCTTGTTCATCTCTGGATGCTCGCGTAAAAGCCGGTCGAGCAAGTCAAGTTGGTCATAAATTGGCGCCGCTGCCGGATGGCAGCGGCGCACCCAGTCCAAGGCTGCAAAGACGTCGATCTGTCGTTCCAGGGCGGTGATGCCAACCCCAATCAGGGGCGAACGTTCCCGGCCTGCGAGACAGTGAAGATAGACTGGAGGGCGGCTGTTCAGTAATCCGCGCGCAAGATCCAAGGCTTCTGACAGCTTTTCCGGCCTTAGATCCTCCTGATTGCGATGATCCGGCAGTGCCAGGGACAGGCTCTGCCAATGGTCGGGAATCGGGCTGAACTGCTCTTCTTCCGGATAGCAGCAGCTGAAACGAGATTGAAATCCCACCTGCTCAAGTTGTTGCCAATGGGATGCTTGGCGGGGCATGGGTCCAATGGCCAGCCGATTGGTGAGAATCCAGCTGTACGGAAGTGGCAGGCTCTCCTGGTTTTCAGTTGGGGTCCGCCGGCCGAGGAACCCTCGTTGGCGGAGCAGCCTTTGAAACGGGGGATACAAACCCATCAGCGGCGGCGGCTAGAACGAGGTTGTTGCAAGCCTAGAATGGCGAAGATTCGGGAAAAGTGAGGCCTGGATAGTCGAGCAAGAGTGAGTTTCTTCAAGGTTGAGATGGGTGCCGATATTGCTTTGATGATGGTCTTGTTGGATCGAGCAATTGAATGGCGATTCTGCTTTAGACTGGGGAAAAGATAAGTGGATAGAATAAGCAAAAAACTAGTGCTGAGCAAGCTGCCCAGTGAAATGCTCAAGACCACCTTTGATAAGCCCGCTTGCCGTTGCTGCTGTTCTTTTCTGAAGCGATTGACCTCAAGATTGATGGCCATGTCCAAGGAGGCGGCAAGCTGCTGGCGGATGACCGTGGGAGATTTTAGAGATGCGAAGGCAATAGGCGTCTTGATTTCAGGAAAACGAATTAATTGCTGCTGGATTTCGGTGGGGCTTTGTGTGTTTTGTACTGCGGCAAGAATCTGTTGCTTGCGACTCTGCAAAACTTCCTCTAATCTCCCTGCCTGAAGAGCGCCCCTCTCGATTAGAATATGTCTTTGCAAGAAAGAGCCTGGGATGAATAGAAAAAATAGCAGGGCAAAAAATGCAACCAGCCATCGTGTCAGCTGTTTGGCAAGGCCCTTGGCTTGATATGCACCCTGGGGTGCAAAGACCAACACCGCCCCAAGCAAGAAGAAGGGAAAGAGGCCCACAAGATTTGACATTACAGCCAGCTTCACTTCTGGATCCGCGCCAAGTTTGTTGGCGGCCAGGGAGCGAGCAAGATTGAATAGGCTGTAAGCCAGTAGTCCGTAGCCTCCCAGTTCCATGACGGAGGGTTCGAGACCTTTAGGACTTCGAACCGAGCTTGATTTCAAAACTTCGGTGCTGGGAGCGGCATCGCCCATTGGCCTGCGGCCGCTCAAGGGATTTTGGGAGGCCTCGGGCATGGCGACTGGTGGGCTGTGGGTGTCTTTAGGGTAAGGATAGGCAGAAATAGTCGTTTTGTTGACTGGTTAGCGACCAGGTTCGGCCTCTCTGAGCGCTCGGGGAAGCACGGCCAGGATTCGCTGCCATAGGCTTTCAGAGACCGGGGCTTGATCCGCACTGCGCAGACTTACCAGGATGCAGGAATAGTTGTAGTTGGCTTGGATGCCGATCAGACGCCGGATTCGGGCTGCTGTACCCACGGAGGAGCTGTCAACCAGGGGGAGGATCTGTTCACTCGTGGCTCCGTAGGCCGATGGTAACGGCGCATGGGGAACAAAACAGGTCTGTCGGGCTGGTTGATTGTTGATCATGCCTTCGCTTGCAGGCGGCGGACCAACCAGCAGCCGGCGTTGCGTCAGCGCCAGATCTGGGCTCTTGGCTGCAATTCCGGCCGTCTGGAGGGTGTAGCGCTGGCGGAAGGCGCCCCGCACCAGACGGAGTTCTTCACCTCCGGAGAGGCGGACCACAAGCGGGGCGGATACGGAGACTTCCAGACTGCGAATCCCGTTTGACTTGCTGGACGGCAGTTTCACGGGCTGCGGACGAAGTCCCGCCTCTCGGAAGACCTGAAGGATGGCAGCCTCAGGCAAGGAATCTGCCTTTGGCCAAGAGGGAAAAAGGGTCGCCTGCAGGGCTGCGAGTGAGGCGATGGCCGCAAGAACGCCGTACCAGCGCCCGAGAGGGGTGAGGGTGGGTTGTGTCGCGATCATCATGGGTGCGAATCAGGTAACGGTGGCAGTTCACGCTCGAGAAGCCACATATAAATCACACCGAAGAGGAAGACGGCAACCCCAGAGAAGATCAGCGATCCCATCTCAGTATGAAAGAATTCGAACAGGGTATCTCCCTTGCCTTGGCCTGTCGTTGTGATCAAGGCCAGCAAGGCGATCCGCAGCGTATTACAGAACAGGCCCACAGCTGGTGCCGCAAGCAGGCAAAGCAAGCGGCTGAGATTGGAGCGGATCGGAAAGGCCATCAGGAAAATCAGCGCCACGCAGACGATCTGGGCAATCATGTCCAGACCGTTGCAGCCACCTAGCACAGTGACGCCGCCCTTGATTAGCAGCACATCGCGACCCCGCACATCCACAGGTACACCTAAAATACTCACCCAAAAGGCAGCGATCTTCGCGGTCAGCAGACTTAGGGGCTCCTCGGGCAAACTGCGGTTGATCAGGGCAAACGCTGGCAGCATCAGCAGACAAATCAACGTTTCCTTGAGTTTTAATATTCCCTGCAAGGGCACGCAGATCAGGACCAGTGCCAAACCTGCCAAAGGCGCCATGATGTAAAGCAAGCCGTCCCAGAACTGGATGATTGCGGTGCGCGCCAGCACCCAGAGGATGAGCCCACTTCCCAGCAGCAATCCCAGCCGGCTGGGGCTTGGCTCCAGGTCCTCAATCTGATCTTCCATGCAGATCAAAGCGCCACCCCAGACCAGGAGCGCGAAAACCCCGATATGGGGGTTCTGGCTGCTGGTGAAGATCGCCACGTTCTGGGTGGCCACCGCCGCCGCCAGAAGCAGCCAGAGGTTGCGGGGTGTGGCAGGGGGGATCGGGGGGATCTGCTGAACAAGCCAGCGCCGTGGTGCTTCTGGAAGCTTGAGCCACTGGGTCTTCAGAAGGTTGAGGAGGGTTCGCTTGGGAGTGGTGGTCATCGCAAGGCAGGGTCGGGCAGGCTCGGCTGGGGGCCTGACTGGCGATTGGGTCGCCGTTCGGGTCGGTATTCGGGCACCAGACGTCTCAGTAAAGCCGAAGTGGCGGCCTCATCCCAGCGGGCAGCGGCCTGTGAGAGGGCTTGAACAAGGCCGTGCAGGTCCTGGCTGGGGTGGATGGGTTCGCTGGCGCGTCGGATGAGGGGGTGTTGGGTGGGGTAGTCATCGCTGTTGATCAACAACTCCTCGTAGAGTTTTTCTCCCGGCCGTAGGCCGGTGTACTGGATCGCGATATCGCCATCGGGATTGTGCTCATCACGCACCCGCAGCCCTGAGAGTTCGATCATCTGACGGGCCAGGTCGGCGATGCGCACAGGATCCCCCATGTCGAGCAGGAAAAGTTCGCCACCCTCTGCCATACCACTGGCCTGAAGCACGAGCTGCACCGCTTCAGGAATGGTCATGAAATAGCGGGTGATCGCAGGATGGGTCACCGTCACTGGGCCGCCGGAGGCGATCTGGCGGTGGAAAAGCGGAATCACCGAGCCTGAGGAGCCGAGAACGTTCCCGAATCGAACCATGGCCATGACCGGTCCGCTGCCATGGGCAGCGATCTCGGAGGCGGCGGCCTGAATCAACAATTCGCAGACCCGCTTGCTGGCTCCCATCGCGTTGGTGGGTCGCACGGCTTTGTCGGTGGAGATCAGGGTGAGGTGGTTGATGCCAGCCTGGCGGGCCGATTGGATCACGGCCAGTGTGGCTTCGACATTGTTGGCCACACCCGCACAAAGATTGGCTTCTACCATGGGCACATGCTTGTAGGCCGCAGCGTGGAAAATCGTGGCAACGCCGTGCTGGCGGCAGAGTTCTGTGAGCCTGTTGGCCTGGGCGGCATCACCAAGAACAGGAATCAGTTCTGTTTTTGGAAAAGGTTGCGTCCGTTGGGATAGCAGTTGATCATTGATGACATATAAAGCATATTCATTTCGCTCCAACATTAATAATTTCGTGGCCCCCAGTTCCATGATCTGACGGCATAATTCGCTACCGATTGAGCCGCCAGCCCCGGTCACCAGCACCGCCTTGCCACTCACGCAGGCTCCGAGTAGCCCGGTATCCGGGTTGGAGGGCTCACGACCCAGCAGATCCTCGATCGAAACGGCTTGGAGATCGCTGACGATGCGTTCGCCCCTGGCCAATTGGGCCAGGGAGGGAATCGACAACACCGACAGCCCCTGGTGGGTCAGCTGATCGACCAGTAGCCGTTTGCGTTTACGGGAAATCGAAGGCAGGGCGAGCAGGACCTGGCGGATGCCGTGCCGTTGGATCAGCGACGTCAGTTGACTGGGGTTTTCGATGCTGAGCCGTTGCAGGGTGCGCCCGTGCAGGAGCGTGTCATCATCGAGGAAAGCTACAATGCGGAACCGGGGATCATGACGTAAGGCCAGCAGCAGGCCAAGGCCAGAAGAGCCGGCGCCATAGATGAGAGTGGGGATGGAATTGTCGTGGTGACCGGGCTTGATCTGGCGTCGCTCCAGTTGTCGAATCAAGAGATCCCGGAGCACAATGCGGCTGGCGATGGCGAGACCCGTGAAGAGCAGCCAGTACAGAATCCAGAACGATCTCGGCGGTTGAGCGCCACCAATCAAGGTGCTGATCAGCAGCAGGACCAACACCATCACGGCGCTGCGGGGAATCAGTCCATAGAGCGAATGACTGCCGGCAAAGCGCGTCAGCCCTCGGTACCAGCCACTGAAAAAAAGCACGGGCAGGCCAGTGAAAACCGCCAGGGGTAGTAGGTGCTTTGATTTCTGAAGGGCATTGATCAGGGTTTCAGTTTCCTGAAGTCTCAGGAAAAAAGCGCCGAGGAAGCAAACAACGATCAGCAGTCCATCGAAAGCGAACATTGTCAAGCGCCGCAGCAGAAGCTGACGTTGAACGGACCGGAACTGGGTGAGCTGCTGCATCAGTAGCCCAGCTCCCGGAAATCGTCAGCATAGAAATTTGTGCAACGTTCTAACAGGGGCCCATAAATGTATTCTTTCCAGCAGCTATGTTTCGTGAAATGCATATGGGGCAGGGCGCACTTGAGGCCCAGTCGATTTGCAAGTAGGGCAAAATCTCGCTCCAGGTATTCAAACCGACCGACAAATTCAGCCTCGCTTAGGCAATAAAAGGGATGGCTCTGGGGCATGGTGTGGTGGCGTATCTTTTCCTCGAAGCTTCGGCGCCGTTCGTCGAACAGGATCGAATCGTCAAAGACAATTTCTGAAAATTGTTCCAGCGTCAGCGGGCGGGCGTCGGCGGGCAGTGACCAGCTGGGTTCATTGTGGGTTCCTTGCGTGAACATCTTCCAGGCAGAGATGAAGCGGTCGAGAGGGTGGCGAACGAAGGCAAAGCTGGGGAATCGCTTCCAGTCTTGGGGAATGCTTCCGTACACTGGCCCTTCATAACGACCCTGCCAGGCACCTTTGCGGATTGAGGTGCCAGCGGTCTTGGGAATGTGGATGAGGACGCAATCAGGATCTCGTAAAAGAAAATTGCTCATCGATCAGATTCCTAATGACATTATTTTACTTTACGGTGATTTGGGCTGGCGAGCCGCTAAAGCGCTTGATTCGCTGAATGATAGGGCCTGTCCTCTTTCCAGGGTTGCCGCCAGGCTCACTTCCAGCGCCGCCAGGGCCAGAAGACCTACCGGCCCCAGCAGGAGCAGGGCCAGGGCCAGGGCTGCGCTTGCCAGGGTGTACAGCAGCGCCACCCGCCGGTGGCTCCAGCCGGCCTGGTGCAGCCGCTGATAAAGATGCAACCGGTGCGCCTGGAACACCGGTTGCGCAGCCGCCAGCCTGCGCAGCACGCAAACCAGGGGATCCGCCAGCAGGGGAAGCGCCGCGATGAGCAGCGACAGACCCATGGTCGGGTCGGATTGCTGCAACACCAGACCGGCGTAGACCGCCCCGATCCAGGTGCTGCCCACATCTCCCATGAACACCCGGGCCGGACTCCAGTTCCAGGCCAGAAAGCCCAGCAGAGCCCCCGCCAGAGGCGCGAGGGAAGCTCCACCCGGCAGCGCCGCCAGCAGGGTGAAGAGCACCACACCGCAAGCCGCCACCAGCCCGTCCAGGCCATCCATGAAGTTGACGAAGTTGATCACCGCGGTGATCGCCACCACCGCCAGCGGCCATGTCCAGGGGGGAAGCGGTGTCTGGGCCACCGCCAGCAAGGCCAGCGCGGTCAGCAGTTGGGCGCCGTAGCGCCAGACGGCCGGCAGATTCAGGCGATCGTCGAGGAGCCCCACCAGGGCCAGGGGACAGCAGAGCAAAGGGACCATGGCCGCCGCTCCATGGCCAAGCCATGCCGTCAGCAGGCTGCCGACGAGCACGAACGCCACGCCGCCGCCCCGGGGGGTGGCCCGCTGGTGGGAGCTGCGGGCGTTGGGGTGATCCAACAGCCCTCGCCGCAGCCAGGGCATCAGGGCCGCCACCAGCAGCCAGCTCAGCAGCGCGGCCACCAGGAAGCCAGCGATCGGGGTCAGGCTGGGGGAGGTGAAGGGAGGCATGGCAGGCCGGTGCGGAAGGCTCACTCCCCTGGTGAAGCCTGGCCGAGGGCGAGGGGAGCCACCGGGAAGGGCTGGGGATTGTTCCCCAGCAGCCGGTGGGCGGGAAGGAATTCGGCCAGGTCGGCCTGGGTGCGCTGCATCGCCTCGAAGGACTTCGGGGAGAGCAGCAGCAGCGGGCTGGCCAGCCAGAGCAGCAGCCTCGGAGGCAGCGGCAGGAAGCGGCAGCGCCGGGCCGGATCCCCGGACGGTGCCGCCCCGCGCAGCCGCTCCAGCATGGCCGTGTAGCTGAGGCTCTCGTCGCCGCCGATGGGGAGAATGGCTGGCCATTCGTTGCCGGCACCCTCCTGCTCCAGTCGGGCGCTCACCTGCAGCGCCACGGCCGCCAGCTGGTGGACATGGATCGGCTGGCGCAGCCCGCTGCGGGCCGGCACGGGCAGGAGGGGCAGACGCCGCATCAGTCCCAGAAGCCGGCTGAGGTTGCGGTCGCCGTAGCCGCCGGCCTGGCCATAGATCAGGGTGGGCGCCAGGATGCGGCAGGGCACCCCCAGGGCGGCACAGCTCTCCAGCAGGCTCTGCTCCGAGGCCCGCAGCCGCCTCACCAAATCACGGTCGAACCCGTTGGCCGCGTAGCGCTTGGTGAGGGCCGACGAGGAGGAGCAGGCCACCAGGCTGGTGAGCCCCCGCAGGCGTTCCGCATGCTCCTGACGGAGCGTGGCCAGAAACGGTGCCAGATGCCAGATCGGCGCGAAGCTGATCCAGCGCTGCTCCCCCTCCTGGGCCTCGAAGCTGGCGGGCTCGCAGAGATTGACCGCCAGGAAGCCACGGTCCCCGGCCAGGCCTGAGGGCCAGCGGGGCTGCCGGCGGCCGACCGCCAGCAGCGGCTCTGAGCCGGCGGCCGCCATCAGGGCCGCGCCGCTTGCTGTGCCGGCTCCGAACAGCAGCAGCCGGCTCATCGCTGCACCACGCTGGTCAGCCGTTGCCCGTAGCGCAGCAGGAACGGCAGCGGCCAGGCGGCGCCGAAGGCCCGTTGGTAGGCCCGGCGCACCTCCTGCAGTCTCCGACGGGTCTGCACGCCGCTGACGCCACCGCTTCCCATCCCCACCAGTTCCAGATCGAGACGCTCGACCCGCAGATCCGGGAAGGCGGAAAGCCTGAGGAAATGGTCGAGATCGGCGGAGAGGCGGAAGCCCTCGGCGTAGCTGGGCAGGCGTCGTCTAGCTCCAGGGCCGATGGCGGTGGCCTGGTGGGGGGGCGTGCTGCCGAGCCAGAGGGAGCGCCGGTAGGAGTGCCGCCAACGGAAGACGCTCGGGCGCCCGTTTTCATAGCGAGCGCGGCAGACCACCAGATCGGGCTCCCGATCCTGGACGCAGAGCTCACGCAGCCGCGCCGCCAGGGTGTCCAGCACCGTGGGGCCCGCCGCCCAGTCATCGCTGCCCCAGAACAGCAGCCAGGCCTGCGGATCGGCCTGGGCCGCCCCCTGGTTCATGGCGCCGAAGATGCCTGGCTGCTCGGGGTCCTGGCCGCTCCAGCGCAGCCGTCCATCCTCCTGGCATAGCCGCTCCAGGCTGGCCCGGTGTGAGGCGGAGCTGGGGCCGTCGATGAATGAGAGTCGCCAGTGGGGCCAGCTCTGCTGCTGCAGGGAGCGCACCAGACGGGGCAGGATCGCCTGGGAGTTCAGGGTCGGCACCACCACCTCGATGCGTGGCTCGCAGGTCGTGGTTGGCCACTCAGCCATGGCGACGGATCACGGTGTCCTCGAGGACCAGCAGATCCATGCGGGTGCGCAGGAAGCAATCCAGCGCCTGGAAGGGGTTGCAGACGATCGGTTCGTTCTCATTGAAGGAGGTGTTCAGCACCATCGGCACCCCCGTCCGTTCGGCGAACGCCCGGATCAGTCGGTAATAGCGACCGTTGGCCGCTTCGCTCACGGTCTGCAGCCTGCCGGTGCCATCCACGTGGGTGACGGCGGGGATCAGGGGCCTCTTGTCAGGGCGGATCGGATACACCTGCATCATGAAGGGCACCTCCCCGTCCAGTTCAAACCAGTCGGGAACGGCTTCCCGCAGCACCGAAGGTGCGAAGGGGCGGAAGGATTCACGACGCTTGATTTTGAGGTTGAGGATGTCCTTCATGTCGGCCCGGCGGGGATCGCCGAGGATCGAGCGGTGGCCGAGGGCCCGCGGGCCCCATTCCATCCTTCCCTCGAACCAGCCGATCACCAGTCCCTGGCTGATCGCCTCCGCCACCTGGTCGCACAACGCCTCCTCCGGCAGGCGCTCCAGGCTGCAGTGCGCCTGCTCCAGGGCCGAGCGGGTGGCGGGATCCGCCAGCAGGCTGGCCACCTCCCCCTCTTTGGCCCCCGTGCCCAGGTAGGCGTTGGCCATCGGCGCGCAGCGGCTGCCGCCGAGCCGGTGCCAGACCTCCAGGGCCGCCCCCAGAGCCCCACCGGCATCGCCTGCCGCCGCCTGCACGAACACCTCCCGGAAGGGGGTGGCGACGGTCACCTTGCCATTGGCCACGGAGTTGGCGCCGCAGCCGCCGGCGATGCACAGCTGATCGACGGGCTGGGTGGCGTGCAGGGCCCGCAGCAGATGGAAGAAGGCCTCCTCGTACATCGCCTGGGCCGAGCGGGCGATGTCCTTGTGCCGCTGCTCCAGGGGCTCCTCGGAGCGGCGGGCCGGCCCCAGCAGATCCTCCAGGGCAGGGGCCCAGTGCTGCCCCACCACCGGCTCCCCATGGCTCCACTGGTGGGGCAGGCGTTCGGTGGCATGGCGGAAATAGCGCAGATCCAGGGCGAAGGTCCCGTCCGGTTGGAGCCGCACGATCTGGCGCATCGCGTCCAGCTTGGTGGGGCTGCCATAGGGGGCCAACCCCATCACCTTGTATTCGTCGCCGTAGTGGGGGAAGCCCAGGAACTGGGTGATCGCCGTGTAGAAGGCCCCCAGGGAATGGGGGAACCAGATCTGGCCGTTCAGATCGAGCCGGCTCCCCTCCCCGAAACCCCAGGCGCCGCTGGCGAAGTCACCGAAGCCATCCACTGAGACCACCGCGGCTCGCGGGAAGGGAGAGGCGTAGAAGGCGGAGGCCAGGTGGGCCCGGTGGTGTTCGACGAAGTGAAGCTCGGCCCTGATCTCCTGGCCCGGGAAGCCGCTCGACAGCTGGGAGGCCAGATCAGCCCGCTCCCGTTTGTTGCGCCAGCGCTGGAGGAGGAAGCGGGGATCGGGGCGGTTCTGAAGGGTGTAGGCGATCTTGCGCAGGCGGTGGGCTCCCGGCTGGCTGTTGATGGCCACGTGGTCGACAGCACTGAGGCTGACTCCGGCATCGGCCAGGCACCAGGCGATGGCCTCGCTGGGAAATCCAGCCCAGTGCTTGACGCGGCGAAAGCGTTCTTCTTCCGCCGCTGCCAGGATCCGGCCGTCGAGGATCAACGCCGCCGCAGCGTCGGCATGGAAGGCGTTGATGCCGAGGATCAGGGTCATGGAGCGAGGGAGGGTGCGGCGGGAGCAGCGGAATGGGAAATTGCTTCCAACGAAAGCAGCGCTACGGCCGCGATGGAGGCCGTAGCGGCCAGAGCGGCACCCGGCGGTGCGCCTGCGCGCTCACTGGCCGCCAGCCCGGCTTTCGTCACGGCTGGGCTCCATGCTCGGCTCCATCAGCATCAGGCTGAGCAGCAGCTCGGCATAGAGGCGCTGGAAGGCGTAATACCACCCGCGCCAGCCGTCGAGGATGCCACCGCGCAGCACCAGGCAATAGGGGAGCACCAGCAGGGGCATCAACCAACGCCGCGCTCGCCAACGGTCGAAACGACCCAGGTTTGGCAAGGGCGTGCTGCGCAGTTTGTCCAGCTCCTGGCGCAGATAACGCTGCTGGGAGGCCAGCCAGCGATCGAGCGGTTTGCGGTCGTCATGCAGGATCGGCGCTGGGAAGGTCCCCAGGGGCCCCTCCACGCTCACGCGATGGCCATGGCCGTCGTCGTGATAGCGGGCCCTTGCCGGCCGGTAGAGACAGATCCGGGGCGGCAGCATGCTGCCCCGGATGGGGCGGCCGGCGATGCAGTAGCGCAGGGGCACCCGCCAGCCGGCCTGGGGAGACTCCGGGTCGAAACCCGCCAGCGCCGCCAGGAAGCAGCGGCTGAGAACGTAATCGGCATCCAGGCTGAGCACCCAGGCGCTGCGGATCTGGGCCAGACCGAAGTTGCACTGGCGTGCGAACGAGTCGAAGGGACGGTGCAGCACCTCCGCCTGCGGACAGATCCGGGCGATCGCCTCCAGGGTCCCGTCCCGGCTGCCGCTGTCGATCACCACCACCCGCTGCGCCCAGAGCAGGGCCGCCAGGGTGCGCTCGATGTTGGCGATCTCGTCGCAGCAGATCAGCAGGGGGGTGATCGCCCGGCCGACCGCCTCGGGAATCGCGGGGCTCCCCTCATCCATGGGCGCGCAGGATCTGCTCATAGCCCTCGATCATCCGTCCGGCGAGGCTGGACCAGGCGTAGCGCTCCTCCGCCAGCCGGCGCGCCGCCTGGGCCAGGGGGGCATGGGGTCGCTGCAGGGCGGCGCTCAGGCTCTCCGCCAGCTGGAGCGGATCGACGGGGCTGAGCAGTCCGGCACCGGCTTCGGCCACCGCCGCCGCCAGCCCCACCTGGGGGGACAGGAGCACGGGGGTGGCGGCCGCCAGGGCTTCGGCGACGGCGATGCCGAAATTCTCGGCGGCGGATGGAAGCACGAACCAGTCGCAGCCCTGCAGCAGCAGATCCTTGCGGTCGCCGCCAACAAAGCCCAGCCAGTGGCAGCGGTTCGCGATGGCCAGGCGCTCCGCCAGCCGTCGCAACTCCTGCACATAGGTCGGCTCGCCGCTGCCAGCGATCAGCAGCTGCCAGGGTCTCTGGGGCTGGTGTCGCTGCAGCAGGGCGAGGGCCTCCAGCAGGCATTCGAGGCCTTTCTTCGGATGGAGGCGGGAGAGGAAGAGCAGGCGTGGCCCATCGGCCTCGAGCTGGGGAAGCGCTTGTCCCAGTTGCGTCCGGGCGTCCTCCCGCAGCTCGGGGAGGTTGACCCCCAGGGGCAGGTCCAGGACGGGGGGGAGCAGCCGCAGGCGGGCGAAGTCGGCGGCCTCCATCGGCGATGTGGCCTGCAGGGCGGCGGCGCCATTGAGGTTGCGCCTCTCGATCAGGGAGAGATAGAGCCGCTTGCGCCAGGCGCTCTGGCCCAGGCTCCAGGGCTGCAGGTGGCCCAGGCAGTGGATCAGGTAGGGGGTGCCCCGGGCACGGGCGATCGCCATGCCCCGGCTGGCGGGCCAGGAGAAGAGCGAATGGACATGGAGCAGATCCCACTCATGGAGATGGTGCTTCAGCCAGTCGGCAAGGGCTGGGGCGTAGGCGAATTCCCGCAGCGGCCGCAACGGTGGGCTCCAGCGGGGGAAGAGTTGCACGGGGATGCCCCGGTGCTCAATCCAGCGGCTGGTGGGCTCCTGCAGCAGCGCGGGCCCATCGTCGTTGCTGGCCACAAGGGCGGCGGTCAGGCCCTCGGCCCGCAGCGCCGCCACCATCGCCAGGGCGGCCTCGCTGGGGCCACCACGGCTGGGACCGACCGAAGGAATGAGATGGAGGACCTTCAGGAGTGGGAGACGCCGGGGGGCGCTGGGGCCGGGAGGGCGGGTGGGCTGGTCGCCGGGAGACGCTCCGCCAGAGCGCGCTGCTCCCGCAGGTAGGCCTGAATCACGGGCGGAGCGGCCAGGATGAACCCGGCACTGAGCCCGAGGATGATCAACACGAAGGGGTCGCCGTACACCTGGCTCGCTGATGTGAAGTTCAACACATTTGCCGCCAGGTAGGCGAGCAGGCCCAGGTTCAACAGGCCATAGGACGGGGGCGCATAGCGCAACTGTCGCACGATGCGAAAGAAGAACTGGGTGAGCAGGCTGATCGTCAGGAGCATCAGCAGGAAGCCCGCGGCTCCGAGCTCGAAGATGATCTTGCCCAGGCCCCCTTCGGCAGCTCCGGAATTTCCCTCCCCCTGGCCCAGGCTGGCGGCTCCCTGGGCGACCGCCCCCACCCCGTATCCCAGCGCACCGGAGGCCTGCAAGGCGACATTCGCCGTCGAGCCGCCGAAGGTCACCAGGCGCGAATAGAGGTCCCCCCAGACGGTCAGGCCGCGCTCAACAAAGGCTCCTGAAGTTCCGCCACTGAGAGGATTGCCCCCAAACGTCACCGCGAGATAGAGGATTGCCACCCCGCCGAGAATGCCGGCCAAAACGCTGAAGCGCACCCTGGGATCGCCTCTCCAGGCGATCAGCAGGCCGAAGGTGGCCAGAAAGGCACCGACCATGGCCACCGCCTTGCGCCGTCCCGTGAGGGTGGCAATGACCATCAGGGTGATCACCAGCGCCGAGCCAATGGCAATCGGCAAGGGCTTGCGACGCTGGACCGCCAGGATGAAGAGAAAGCAGGCACAGCTGGCCAGGTGCCAGCCTGCCACCTCGCTGCTGCGCCAGAAGCCTGTGTATCCCTGGAGGTAGCCCACCCCGGCCACCAGGATCTGCACGCCACCGGTGACTTCGCTGAACAGGGGACCTTGGTAACCTTGATAGGCAAGCAGCAGGGTGAAAGCAAACAAAAAGCCCAGGCCGATGTAAACCTGCAAGAAGCGCTGAATGGCAGCCGGTTTAAGGCCAAATTGGAAGCCGAGCCACATGGTGATCAGCGGCGCCGAGTAAAAGCCAACCCCGATTAAGGTGTGATACCAAGAATTCAGGGTGAGCAGTGAGTTGAACGTTTGTAGCACCAGCAGGGCCAGAAATAGGTTGACCGTTGAGATCAATTGTTGTTGGCCGTTGAAGAGCTGTGGTAAGTTGATATGGCCGATGCGATTGTAGAGAAATACGGCTGTGAGAACGATGCCGAGGAGCACAAGCCCCACATATAATGCCGGCTGATTGGGGGCGATCTTGCGCAGCGGATCCTGGACGAAGCCGATCACCAGGCAATACACAACCGCCTCTCGCCATTTGCCGTCCCCCAGGTAGATCAACAGGGGCACGAATAGCACCAGCAGGAACAGGACGTTCATCGCTCAGTCCGGCAGGGGGGCTCCAGGGTAAAGCTCACGCCAGTTTTGCTTAATCGTCGCACGGGCCACCCGGTTGGCCGCGTGGGCCTCGATCCGGTCACGAGCCCCTGCGCCCAGCCGCTGCCGCCGTTGCCGATCGCCGCTGACCCGGCCGCCGGCCCCGAAGCCACTGGCCCGCGGGCACGGACAGTTCCAGAGAGGCTCCAGGGTTCGTACCAGGCCAGCACCGGCTCGAGGCCCCGGCCTTCGAGCGGCTCGCCCAGCCAGAGGGTCCTGGAGGCCACCCACCCCCCCAGGTGGGGGTGGGTGCGGATCAGGTCGCGACGGGGACACTCCATCAGCCTGTCGCCAGGGCCTGGCGGAGCGCCAGCCGGATGCCCTCCTGGGCCTGCTCCACGCCGTAGAGATGGTTCACCCTCTGACGCGCGGCCTCGCCCATCCGGACGGCTGCGCCCGGATCGGCGGCCATCGAGCCGATCGCCCGGGCCAGGGCCTCCACATCCCGGCACGGGAAGACGGTTCCGGTGCTGCCGGGCTCCAGGAGATCCTCGGCGCAGCCCACCTGATCGCTGACGATCGCCGGCAGACCGCAGGCCATCGCCTCGTTCACCACCAGCCCCCAGGTCTCGCCGCAGTCGGAGGGAAGCACGAGGGCGTCGGCGGCGACGTAGGCGCCCGGGATCTCCCCCTGGTTGAGGAAGCCGGCAAAACTCACCGGCAGGGAGCAGCGCTCCGCCATCTCTCGGCAGGCCCCCTCCAGTTCGCCGCTGCCGACCACCAGCAGATGCACCCTGGGGGCGGCGGGGTCGGCGATCAGCCGATCCAGCGCTTCGAGCAGGTCGAGCGGATGCTTCTTGTCCTGGAGCTTGCCGACGAACAGGAAACAGAAGGCTTCAACCGGGATGCCCCAGCGGCTGCGCAGGTCGCCGCGCCGGGGTCGCAGGGCGGCGGCCTGGGCGGCGAAGAAGGTGTTGTCGACGAAGTAAGGGGAGCGGAACAGCCGTTCTGCCGGCGCACCGCAGGCCTCGTAGAAGCGGGTGTTGCTCTGGCCGATCGGCAGGCAGGCGCGCGCCTCTCCGACCAGAAAACGGTGCATCATCCGCACCGGCCAGCGGCGCCGCGGCCGGTCGGCTGCCTCCATCCGCAGCAGGATCGGCAGGCGGCGTCGCCAGGCCGCCAGGTAGAGCTGCAGCAGACCCTGAACCTGCCAGCCGGTGATCAACACGGCGTCGGGCGGTCGGTCGCCCCCGAGCAGCTCGCGGGATGGGTGGCGCAGCCGCAGTCCCCGGAAGCCCCTCCCCAGGCCGCCCCCATGGGTGGAGGCGGCCCGTCGCCAGCGGTAGCCCTCCAGCAGCGGCACGTCCCAGTCGAAGGCGACCCCGAACCCCTCGCCCTGCTGGATGGCGTCCGGCAGGGTGAGCAGCAAAACCTCCGGGTCGACGTCGGGACAGGCCGCCAGGGCGCGGAACAGGGGGGCCTGGTACTGGATCGGGTGGCTGCTGGCGATCAGCAGCCGGGGGCGTGCTGGGGCTGCCAGCCGTGGTCCCCTGCGGTGCAGGCGGAGCGCCCAGGCCAGGCCCCGCAGTTCCGCCGTCAGGGTGAGCGGGATCCACCAGGGGCGTCGCAGATGGTGGCGGCTGCGCACGGAACGGACCAGCTCCCCAGCGCTGGCGGTCAGGGCGGGGCCCAGGGGTTGGGTGCGCAGCAGGAAGTAGTAGCGGCCGACGGCGTGGTCAGGCCGCAGGGTGGTGAGGTGTTGGCCGAAGCTGCGGGTGCCGCCGCGCTCGGCCTTGAGATGGTGGATCAGGGCGCCGGGCTCGTAGGCGATGGCCTGGCCAGCCTGCCGCCAACGGTGGGCGAATTCGGCTTCAAAGCGATAGGCGACGCGCACGAAATTGCGATCGAAGCCGCCGAGCTCCAGGGCTTGCCGGCGGGGCAGGCTGAAGTTGCAGCCGATGAACTCGTCGGCCGCGCAGGCCTGCAGGCTGTTGAACGAGAAGGGGGCTCCCGGCGGATCCGGCTCGCCGTGATGCCAGGGCTGGAGAACCCGGCCGGCGATCAGCGCTCCGGGATGGCGGATCCCCGCCGCCAGGTGGGCCGCCAGCAGGTCGGGGTCGGGAATGATGTCGTCATCGACGAACAGGACCCGCTCCCCCCGCGCTTCCAGCAGCAGGCGGTTCATCGCCGCCGTTGTGGAGGCGGGGAACTGACGCAGCCAGCGGAGCAGGCCCGCCCGATGCCAGGCCTCCAGCTGCCGCGCAGTGGCGCTCCTGTGGGTGGGGGTCTGGTCGACGATCAGCAGCTCCCAGTCGTCGCCGCGGGGGACCTCCCGGAGGGCCAGCAGGCTCTCCACGGTTTCAAGCAACACCTGTTCCCGGCCGAAGGTGGCGATGGCGACGCTCAGCTTCACGCCGAACCTCCGACCCCGCCCGGCAGGCGCGAGGCGGCATGGCGCAGGAAGGAGAGGGGCGAGGTGGCGAGGCCATGGCCCAGCCGCAGCAATCCCTCCCCCAGTCGCCGCTGGCGCAGGGCCTCGAGGCCCTGGTGAAAGCGGCAGCGTGCGCTGTAGGCGCGCAGCTCCCGTTCGCAAAGGGCCGGATTCAGCCCGCCCGCCCGCCAGTAGCGCCGCGACACCCGGGCCTGCTCCTCCAGGAAACGGGGTCGCTGGGCGCTGGTCTTGGCGTCGGCGTGCAGACGGAAGGCGCTCAGAGGACGCTCGAGGATCTCGACACGACAGTCCGGCAGGGCCAGGATGCGGCAGTAGAGGTCGTAATCCATCACGTAGTGCAGCGAGGCATCCAGGCCGCCGCTGGCCCGCCAGGCTCTTGCGGAAAAGAAGCTGCAGGGCTGGTGGTAGAGAAACTCTTCGCTCCAGAACCTCAGACAGTCCGGCCAGCTCTGGCCGCCGGGGCGGAAATGTCCCACCGGTTGGGATGGGTCGACCGTGAAGGGGAGGTCTTCGCCAAGGATCAGGTCAGCGTCGCTGGCCAGCCAGCGCTCCGCCACAGCGTGCAGGGCGCCCGGTCGCAGCAGATCGTCGGAATTGAGCCAGTTCATCAGCACGCCATCGGCCCGGGCGAAACCTTTGCGCAGGGCGTCGCTCTGGCCCTGGTCGGGTTCGCTCACCCACCAGTCGAGATGGTCGGCATAGCGCTGGATCACCGCCACGGAGTCGTCGCGGCTGCTGCCATCGACGAGGATGTACTGCAGGTTGGGGTAGCCCTGATCGAGCACCGACTCGATGGTCTCCGCCAGGAAGCGGCCCTGTTGAAAGGACGGTGTGACGAGGCTGATCCGCGGCAGGGCCTCCGTCATCCCTCCAGCCTCACGCGTCGCGCCTGGATCTCGCCGCGCAGTGCGGCCAGGCTGAGCAGCCATTGGCGCAGGTCGGGGCTGAAGAGTCGCGGGCCTCGGATCAGGAATTGGCGGCCCATCTCCAGGGGATGGCTGAGCTGGGAGGGTTGGCCCGTGCGGATGCGATCCAACAGGATGCCGCTGCGCTTGATGCCGTGCACCAAGCGCAAAATGTAGCCGTAGCGCACCCGGGCGGCGGGCATCAGGTGCAGCAGCCGCAGGCTGGGCTCGTAGGCCAGGGCCAGGCCCAGCTCCGGGGCGCAGCGCGCCATGTCCGTATCGCCGCAGCTGGCCAGAGCCTGGCCGCGGCGATCGAGGCAGCGCCGGCGCGGATCGGCGGCCACCACGGCGTAATGGCGCGCCACACTGCGGCGAATCACCATGCCGGCGCCGATGGGTTCCCAGGGGCCCACCTGGTTGTAAATGAGGGCCTGGATCGGTCGCTCGCCAAAGTCCCGGATGCCGAGGAGGTTGAGATGGGGAAGCAACCAGCGCGGCGGCGGCACCTCAAACTCCCCCTTCAGCACCCCTCCGGCGGCTCCCACCCTGGGCTCGCCGTCCAGGAAGGTCAGGGCCTGGCAGAGGTAATCCGGTGCCAGGACGTTGTCATCGTCGACGAAGACCAGGATGTCGCCCTGGGCCGCGGCAATGCCCGCCAGCCGTGCTGGCGTGAGACCGAGTTCCCGCTCCTGGAGCAGGCGCAGGTGGGAGGCCCCGGCCGCTCGGAAGGTGTCGAGGCTCAGGGAGGGGGTGCTGGCGTTGTCGATCACCAGCAGCTCCCACTGGGCGCGATCGAGGCTCTGGCAGGCGAGCCCCTGCAGGCAGCGATCGAGCCGGCCCGGATGGGGGTTGTGGGTGCAGAGCAGAACGGAAATCCGGATCATCGGGGGGGCTGCCGCAGGCGGCGCAGCAGGGGCTGGAGCCTGCCGTAGAACGCGGCCGGGCTGAGATGGGTTTCCCAGAGGCGCCGATTGGCGAACTGCAGCTGGCGCAGCTGCTCATTGCTGTGGCGTTGGTGGTGTTCGAGAATCAATTTTGCGGCGAGACCTGCCTTGGATTTGGGGATGATAAGGCAATGCCTTTCGTAATCAATACTCTCCTCCAGCGGCCAGCGCAGATCGGTATCTACAACCACCGGGATCCGCCCCAGGCAAAGGGTCTCATAAAAGCGGATCGCGTAATTTTCTGTGCCTCTACAGCAAACGCTGTAGAGGCTTCGATGGATGCTTTCGTAGAAGCCTTGCCGGTACTCAGAATGATCTGATTCCAGCCAGAATCGACCATCGACCAATCCTCCCATCGGTCGCAGACGCAGATCAAACTGGAGGCTTGGACAGGCCTGAATGCTGCGTACGACCCGGGCGCGATGGGCATGCTTCATATTGGTGCCCAGGCGGCGAGCGATGCGCTCACTGTCGAGTCCGATGCTATCGAGGTGGCTGAGGGCATAGCGGCCATAATCAATGAGTCGAGTTTTCGACCAGCGCTGGACAAAGGGGGCACACACGCCCCAGAAGCTCACCGTCGGTCCGGCGGAAGCTTCGATGGGGTCAACCCGCCCCTGGCAGTACTTCTCCAGATAATCGGGCAGGCAATAGGTGTGGGAGTGCACCCTCTCCGCGGGGCCGGCGGCAACGATCGCGGTGTTGAGATAGAGGTAGTTCTTCAGCGGCAGCTGCAGATCCCTGGCCGGGTCCGTGAGATCGCGGGTGATCCCCTCCACGAGGATGGGCAGACCGCTGCGACAGGAGAGCTGATCTGCGGCCCGGCAGGCCCGTGCGAAGGCAGCTGCGCTGCCGGTGCCGAAGTATTGATCGCGATGGCTGATCGGCAGCAGGATCGCTTCGGCCTGCTCCACGGGGACAAGCCGCAGGCAATCGCCCAGATCAATCACCTCACAACAGCGGTAAAAATCCAGCCGCGCTTGCTGGTCCTCACGCACCGGATCATCGCTGGCTGTCAGCAGGTTGCGGGCGAGGCATTGCCAGTCCCGGGGCTCCACACTCGCGAGCCAGGCGGGATCAAAAAAAATGGCGGTCATCGTCGTATCGGCGCCACTCAGCGCAACCCCGTGCCTTTCGCGGCGATCAGCCCCAGGCGTTCCAGCCGACCCCTGGCCAGATGCCGCACCCGGCCATACCAGCGAGGCCACTGGGTGAGGAGTTGGAAGCGCAGATCCAGGCCGGTTTCGCGCTGCAGTTCGCCGCTGATCTGCTTGAGGTGCGCATGCAACGGGGCGGTGCGGGCGGCCTGGGCGGCCAGGGCATGCCATTGCCAGTAGTGAAAGAGCAGCGGCTCCTGGATGAAGCGGAACACATGGGGGGTTGCCGAACAGCGGGGGGAGAACAGCTCCCAGTCCTGCCCACTGGCCGCCGCGGCGAGCGGCAGCGAAACCTGATCCACGAAGTAGGTGAGCGTGAGGCTGTCGATGCGACGCTCCAATTCAGCGCTGAACTGCAGCCAATGCTGGGGCAGGCGGCTCTCCGCGGTCACCGAGACCAGGCCGGAGCAGAAGTAGGGATGGGTTTCGATCCGCGGCGGCTCGCTCTGGTGGCCGAACGCATAGGTCTGCCACATGGAGATTCGCCGGCTGGTCGGCTCAAGACCCATGCTTCGGTAGAGCGCATCCCAATCCTCCAGAAACGATTCCGGGGTGTCCGCCGCCACCAGGCCGGTGGGAGCCCGTTGGGCCAGGAGCAAAGGGCTGGGATCACCAAACAGCACCTGGTCGGCATCCAGAAACACCCGCTGCTCTCCGGCTTCCACATCGAGGAGGGTGAAGAGCTTGTTGTAGGTGAGATGGCGATTCGGCACCGAGCGGGGATCGTCGAGTCGATCGGGAAGCCAGGGGTTGTGGAAGTCAACGATCTCCACCTGGCGCCGCTCTAGGAATTGCCGGGCCTTCGGGCTGCACGGCGGCAGGTTGTCAGGCCGATAGGCGCGGATCGCCACCCGATCGCCGCACCAATGGCGCAGGCTGGCAACCAGCAGCAGCCCATAGACCTCAAAGGAGGGTCCATGGACATTGAGCACGAAGCGCAGACGCCGCTCCGCAGGGGAAGATGGGCTTGCCTTCATCGGCGTCGCAGGCGGCGGCGCAGCAGGCGCCCCCAGCCCAGGGGGCTGGCCAGGTTGTCCGTAAGGCGGCGGTAGCGGGCCTCGAGGGCGAACTTGTCCTCCGCCAGCAGCCGCACCCGCTCCAGGGCCGCTGCGGGGCCGAGGTGCTCGAGCAACACCTGCACCACTTCGGTTTCCATGGGCGCACGCTGGGCCACGGTCTTGGAGTTGTCGTGAAGACGGTAGGCGCCCAATTCCGCCGGAATCGGCAGCAGGGGGGCCAGTTTCCCCAACCGCAGCCAGAGATCCAGGTCCATGGCGTAATGCAGGTCATGGGCGACCGTGCCCCCGGCCCGCTCGTAAAGCGAGCGGCGAAAGAAGCAGCCCGGCTGGCCGAACCAGGTCTCGGTCCACGGGCTCAGATCCGCCGCCCGCAGCGGTCGGCATGGCCCCGGGTAGGGACGCACCAGCTTTCCCCCGGCATCGATCATGCGGCCGCCGCCCACCACCCATTCCGCTTCCGGATGGCTGGCGAGGAAGGCGCTCACCACATCCAGGGCACCCGGCAGCAGCAGGTCGTCGGAGTTGATCCAGCCGAGCCACTCCCCCCGGGCATGGCGGAAGCCCTTGCAGAGGGCATCACTCTGCCCCTGATCCGGCTCCGAGCACCACCAGCTGAGTCGCTCCGCATGGCGGCGAATCACCTGGATCGATTGATCCTGGCTGCCACCATCCACCACAATCAGCTCGCTGTCCAGTTCGCTTTGCTGCAGAACAGACTCCAGGCATTCCTCCAGGTAAGCCCCCTGGTTGAAGGATGGAATGACGATGGAGAACTTCATCGCAAGCAGCGGGTCTGGCCTCATTGAACCGCCCCCGTGTGGCGGAGTGCCTCTGCGAAGAGCGTGGTGTCGATGTTGAAATCTGCATGGACGTCGCCATCGCTCTGGGGTTGGCTCGCTCTGCCGGGCAGCCACCAGTACTCCCCGCCGACACAGGCGGTGATGGAATGGAAAAGGTGGGGCTCGATTTTGGGGGAGGGAGTGATTTCCATGACTCGCACCCCGGGCTTGCAGTACAGCACATTCGCCAGGCCAGCGCCATGGGGTGCGATCACCCAGGCCGCCTGATGGAACAGGTTGACCTGTTCGAGAAAGCTGGCGTGACGCAGGTGGACAATCTCGAAACCGGCGTCTTCAAGCAGGGGGAGAAGTTGGCTCTCATTCGTCAATCTTCGTTTGCTGGCATCGGCCCGGCTGATGTAGAGCCTTCGCTGTTGCGGAGTGGAATCACAGCGGCCCAAGCCCAGCGCCTCTTGCAAATAGTCTGGCACCCAGGTTGGAATGTTCAAGCCCGCGCAGTAATGGGGTATCAGCAGATATTCGGGTTCGAAATGATCGCCGCTGCCAAGCGGGATGAACTGGTCACGACGCACCCCCATCGCCTCGAGGCTCTCCAGCAGCTGGGGCTCTGTGTCCGCCGGAATGAACAGCCCATCAAGGGCTTCCAGCCAGGGCTGGATCAATTGCAATCGTGGCAGGGATTCTGTCACCCAGTGGTACCAGGCGAAGGATGAGGGATAGGTGATCGTCGCGTAGGTGCCCGCCAGTGGTCGGGGTCTTGGGAAGCGGCGACGCCTGAAAATTGGGTGGCTGGCGAGAGCGTCGTCATGATCGGTGTAGGTGAAGGCTTCGATGATGCGATTGTCTGGGCTGATCACGGTGCCTTCGCGACCGAGAATGCGGGCTTTTCGAAGTCGGTATAGTGCCGTGGCTCCGCTAACAAGAATTCGCCAGGGAATCGCTGGGCATGGATGGTTTGGGTGTGCCGCTTGCGGTCGCGGTAAGCAACGGATTTCCTCGTCTTTCTGGTGCCAAACCCCGTCGCCGGGACCGGGACGAAGGCGGACCGGGGCGTGTCGACGCCGCTCGTGCAACCAGCCGTCCAGATCGCGCACAATCCCCCGGGGAGCACCCGGCAGCAGGGCGTTGGGATGGCGAAGGCAGTGGCTGAGGTTCTTCAGCATTGGCATGGTTGAGAGCGAGCGAGCGAACGGGGACTGGAATTGAGGTAGGCCTCTGGCTTAGCCCTGGCAGTCGCGGTTCGAAAGTGGTGGATCTTGGGTGGAAGCGAATGTTCGCTGGTGGCTTAATTCATTTTGCTGAATGGCGTTTCTGCGGCTTGTAATCGCCAAAGCTGTGTGTAAAGGCCCCCGGCGGCAATGAGCTCTTCGTGGCGCCCCCTCTCGATAATCTGACCTCGATCCATGACGCAGATGAGATCAGCTCGAACAATCGTGCTTAAACGGTGGGCAATAACAAGCACCGTGTTCTGACCTTCGAAGCGTTCAATGGCTTGCTGCACCAAGCGCTCACTTTGGGTGTCCAATGCGCTGGTTGCTTCATCAAGTATCAACAGGTCAGGATGGCGTAGGATCGCCCTCGCCAAGGAAATTCTTTGCCGCTGACCGCCGCTGAGTCGATAGCCTCTTTCGCCGATTCGAGTGTCATAACCATCGGGAAGGTCGTTGATGAAATCCGCCGCTTGCGCACTGATGGCGGCCATTTCGATCTGCTCGCGAGTTGCCTCTGGCTGGCCATAGGCAATGTTGCCCGCAATGGTTGTATTCATCAGAAAGGTGTCCTGGCTAACGACTCCAATTCGTTGTTGCCATGTGGCCAGGTTCATCCGCTTAAGATCCTGGCCATCGATCAGGATGGATCCGGCCGTTGGCTCATACAGGCCCACCAGCAAATCAGCCATGGAGCTCTTGCCCGCTCCGCTGGGGCCGATGAGCGCGATGGTCTGTCCCTTGGGGATGACAAGATCGATCGAATTGAGAGAGGCTGATAGGTCTGGCCCGTAGCACAATGTTACTTTTTCAAGCCGGATCTCCCGCTCAAACTTGGTGTATGGAAATCCTCCTGTGCGAACAAATTGCTTGTCAGTGTCATTGAGAATGGCATTCAAGCGGGAAACGGAAGCCGAATTGTTTGCGTAGCCGACGGCGATCGTGTTGATGGTGTTGAGCCGCGAATTCATTCTTTGCAGAGCCAGCACAAAGGTGACCAGGCTTGCAATGACCCCGCTTTGACGATCGTGAAGAAAGACAAGGCTCAACGTGCTGATGATCGCGATGGCGAAAATGGGTAATATGGTGGAAATTGGCGTGATTAAGTTTGTGATGTAGGAGAGCCTGTCTGCTTGTTTGCGCCATTGCTTAAAGAGATCATCAAGGCATCGGGAGGCGTTATTCAGTTCGCCGGAGCTATGGATCAGGCGCAGGCCTTGAATATTTTCGGTGACCCGACTGCCCATCTCGACGCCGAGCATGGTCATGGCCTCGGAGGTGTGGCGCAGCCTGGGGAGGACCTGTTTCTGAATGGCGCCCATGAAGGCGGCCATGCAGCCTGCAACAAGCAGCAGCCAGGGGGAGATGGCAATGAGGATAGAAAGATAGATCAGCAGCTGAATCAGGTTGGTCAGCAGGGTATTGGTAAGACTGATTTGGGTGCTGACTGCAGCTCCACCGGTCTGGATGTAATTGAGTAGATCTCCGACCCTGAAGCGACATGCGCAACTGAAGGAAAAAGAGAGAGTTCGACGGTGCAAAAGGCTTGAAATCTGCGCGTTGAGTCGATTGCCGATGATGCCAGCGCTGACTGAGTTGAGATACATTGTCAGGGCGGCAATCACCTGTAGAATCAGGGCGAATCCAATCAGCAGCACAAACAAGATGCCCTGGCCGCTGCTCGAATAGATCCCTTCCTGCAGTACGTTGCCCACCATCGGCAATCGGATGGCCTGCTCCACGACAGGAAGTCGACTCCAGTGATCTGGGTTCGGCGATGAGATTAGACTGACGGCAAGAAAGATCACGCCGAGAGTGCCGCCTTCGCTGATGCTGCTGAGTAGATTTGTGGCGATGTTCACGAGCAGCAGCCGCCATTGTTGGCGAGCGCTGCGGCGAATCAGGCGTGCGGCTGGGCTGAGGGATGTGAAGGGTTCCAGAAACTGGCCGAGTCTTTGCCAGCCGTGGCTTCTCAGCAGGGAGGGCGCCGATCTGGCCAAAGGAAATCCGTGGGAATCAACCTTTTATAAACCCACTTGCCGCCCACACCCCCAATCCTGGGGTCAGCCCGCCAAGCTGCCGCGCCATGGGGCTGTCTCGAGCGAGGGCATGGTTTCGATTCATCCGCTGCCTGCGCCTGCCGCGCTGATGGTCTTGCTGCTGGTGGTGGCTGCTGCTCTCGCCGCCGACCAGTCGTTGCCCCTGCAGGGGATGATCGCGGCTGATCAGCCCAGCGTCGGACCGCTGGACCGTCGCCATCTGGCCCTGGTGATCAATGAGGCTGATCCGCTCAGCGAGGCCCTTGGCAGTCTCTATCAGCGGCAACGACGGATCCCCCAGGCCCAGGTGATCCGGGTCCGGCTGCCGATCGGCCAGGCGGATCTTGGCCGCGAGTCGTTTCTGCGCTTGCAACGGCAGCTGCATCGACGAACACCGGCCCACGTCCAGGCCTATGCCCTGGCCTGGAGCAGTCCCTGGCGCGTTGGCTGCCAGTCGATCACATCCGCCGTCACCCTGGGACTTGATCCCAGCGGCTGCCGGAACACCTGCCGCCCAACCCGAATTAGCACATATCACGCCCGCGGCGATGTTGAGCGTCCCTGGGATGCGCTTCGTCTGCGGCCGAGCATGTTGCTGGCCGCCTCCGATCTCGCCGGCGGCATGCGCCTGATCGTCCGGGGTGTGGCCGCCGATGGCACAGCGCCACCGGGAACTGCCTATCTGCTGAGTACATCTGATCCCGCCCGGAACGTTAGGGCAGCTGGCTACAACCAGGTTCAGGCGGCGGTCGGTCCCGGCTTCCGGGTGCGGGTGGTTCGGGCGGATGTGTTGCGGGGGGCCAGGGATGTGATGGCCTACTTCACCGGTCTGGCCCAGGTGCCTGAGATCAACACCAATCAATTCCGCCCTGGAGCGGTGGCTGATCACCTTACCTCCTTTGGCGGTCAGCTGACTGGCAACTCTTCCCAGATGAGCGCATTGCGCTGGCTGGAGGCCGGGGTGACCGGCAGTTTCGGGACCGTAGTCGAACCATGCAACTTCCCAGGCAAGTTTCCTGATCCGGCCTTACTGTTGGCCTACTACCACCGGGGCGACACCTTGCTGGAGGCCTATTGGCGCAGCGTGGCGATGCCAGACCAGGGTTTGTTCATCGGCGAACCTTTGGCCCGCCCCTGGCCCGCCCGTCCCTAGAGCCCATGGCGCTGGCGGTGCCAGCTCCAGGCGTGTTCGATGATGATCCCCAGTTCGGGGTAGCGGGGACGCCAGCCCAGCTCCTGATGGGCCTTGCCGGCTCCCGCCACCAGCTGGGCGGGGTCGCCCCTGCGGCGGGGGGCGACATGGGCCAGCAAGCCGCGGCCGGTGACCGTCTTGGCCGTTTCAATCACCTCCTGAACCGAGTAACCGGTGCCGTTGCCAAGGTTGTAGATCAACGGTGCCTGCACCTTCTCCTCCCGCTCCCGCAGGCGCAGCAGCCGCTCGAGCCCCAGCACATGGGCGTCGGCCAGGTCGCTGACATGGATGTAATCACGGATGCAGGTGCCATCCGGGGTTGGATAGTCGTCACCGAAGATCTGCAGGTAGGGTTCACGACCGCTCATCACATCCAACACCCTCGGAATCAGATGGGTTTCCGGGGTGTGATCCTCGCCCAGGCCCCCCTGCGGGTCGGCGCCGGCCGCGTTGAAATAGCGGAAGATCACACTTGGAAGTCCATAGGCAGCTGCGAAGTCGATCAGCAATCGCTCCACCATCCACTTGCTGCGACCGTAGGGATTGATCGGATCCTGGGGATGATCCTCGGTGATCGGAACCTGCTGGGGGACGCCGTAGGTGGCACAGGTGGAGGAAAACACGATCGGAATCTTGGCCGGGGAAGCGATCAGAGCCTCCAGCAGGCAGAGGGTGTCGCCGAGGTTGTTGCGGTAGTACTTGGCGGGATCGCTGACAGACTCACCCACGTAGGCATAGGCCGCGAAGTGGAGCACGGCTTCGACCGGTCGCCCTGCCAGTCCGCTGCCCGCCAGAGCCGGGTGGGACCCCTGGAGCACAGCATCCAGCAGCTGCCGGTCACCCACCTGGCCCGTCACCAGCGGCACTGCCAGCCCGGCTTCAACGATGTCCTTGTGGCCGTACACGAGGTTGTCGAGCACGGCAACCTGATGACCCGCCCGGCAGAGGGCTCGCACGGCGTGGCTGCCGATGTAGCCAGCTCCCCCGGTCACCAATACCCTCACGGCAACTCACTAGGTCGGATGATGGGTACAAGTTTACGGCTGTGTGTCCTGGAGGTGCAGCTTTTGGGATCAGCTTGAGGGCTGGTCCGAGCTGGTTTTCCCCCATTCACAAAAAGAAGGGGCCTGCTGCACAGGCCCCTGTCCGTCTGCGGGTTCAGGAAAGATCGGCGATCAGTCGCGCCGGCCACCACCCTGGAGGGCAATGATCAACCTGAGGATGAAGATGAAGAGGTTGATGTAGGTGAGGTACATGCCGAGCGCGCCGGCTAGATACTGATCGTCGCGATAGCTGCGGGGCATCGTGTAAAAGTCCACGAAGGCGGCGCCCACAAACAGCACGGTGCCGAAGCCGGCGATCAGGAGCTCAAAGCCCTGGCCGCCGAAGCCAGGGATGAAGATCGAACCGACCAGCTGGATCACCATGGCGATCAGCAGGCCGACGATGCCAAGACCGACAGCGGCACCCAGGGCCTGGCCCACGCTGTCACTCATCCGCCGGCCGACCACGGAGGCGATCACGAAGGTGATGCCGGTGGCGAGGGCCGCCGTGCCGACGGCTCCGATGCCAGCGGTGCCGATGGCCATCGCCACCAGACCGCTGAGGGTGAAGCCGGTGATCAGGCTGTAGGTGGCCAGCAGGGGAAGCGCCGTGCCGTTGTTCCCCTTGAGGGCAACGTTCTGGCAGACGAAGAAAAGAATCAGGTTGGCGATGATCGCCGCGATGAACAGGGGCTGGAAGATCGGCGTGCCGATCATCGAAAGGCCGCCCACCACACCGGCGGCGGTGAGAACCATGCCCCCGCCGACGTAAGGCAGAGCCTTACGGACGACATTGGGGCCGACGAGGCCGCCGTACTGGGCCTCCTGGATGGCTTGTTGGAAATTGCTGCTGGCCGGCATGGCGGCGGGTCTTGCGGAAACTTCACCTATCCTGCCAGCCACGTCGGAACCCCGTTGCCCCGACCTGTGCGGATCTCCCTATTGGCGTCTGTCCTTGCGGGCGTAGGCATGGACGAGGCGCTGCACCAAGAGGTGGCGCACCACGTCCGCCTCCCCGAAGCGGCAGATCGCCACCCCCTCCACCCCCGCGAGCACCTGTTCCGCTTCCACCAGACCGCTGAGCTGGCCCGGCGGCAGGTCGATCTGGGTGATGTCGCCGGTCACCACCATGCAGGTGTTCTCGCCCAGGCGGGTGAGGGCCATCCGCATCTGGGCCGTCGTGGTGTTCTGGGCCTCATCCAGAATCACAAAGGCGTCGGCGAGGGTGCGGCCGCGCATGTAAGCCAGCGGCGCGATCTCGATCACTCCCTTCTCCTGAAGCTGCTCGGTGCGCTCGCGTCCCAGCAGCATGTGCAGGGCGTCGTAGAGGGGCCGGAGATAGGGATCCACTTTCTGCTGCAGATCTCCGGGCAGGAAGCCGAGCCGTTCCCCCGCTTCAACGGCGGGACGGGTGAGGACCAGGCGCTCCACCTTCCGTTCCTGGAGCATGCGCACGGCCTGCACCGTGGCCAGGAAGGTCTTGCCGGTGCCGGCCGGTCCGATCGCCAGGGTGAGGGAATGGCGGTCGATGGCGTCGACGAAACGCTTCTGCCCGGCGGTGCGGGGCCGCAGCTGCCGGCCCGTGCGACTGACCGCCAGCACCTGCCGGCCCAGTTCCCGATGCTGATCGCCCCGGCCGGTGTCGAGGGCGGTGAGCGCCGCCTGGATGTCCACCAGTTCGATCCGTTCCCCCCCTTCCCAGAGCGGGCGGAGCAGTTCGATCAGATCCCGGGCCCTCTGCACCTGGGCGGGACGCCCGTCGAGTCGCAACTCCTGGCCCCGCAGCACCAGTGCGGCCCCGGTGAGGGCCTCCAGTCTTCGCAGGGTGCTTTCCGCCTCGCCGGCCAGGGCCAGAGCGGCGGTGGGGCTGGCCAGCGGCAGGCCGACTGACCCACCGCTGGCGGCGTCCGGGGAGGGGAGGATGGGAGAGGACTCGGTCAGAGCGAGAGACCTTGGTTCAGGCCTCTGGGGTTTCCCCCTGCGGGATGTCGCCTGAGGCGCTGGCCGCTTCAGAAGCTGCTTCGGCCGCAGCGGCGGCAGCCGCTTCAGCTTCCGCGGCGGCCTTGGCAGCCGCGGCCTCAGCCTCAGCCTTGCGGGCCTCCAGGGCCGCCGCCTCGCGGGCGGCGGCCTGCTTGGCTTTGCCGATGGTCTCCCCAGGCCGAGTGGTCCGCTCCAACAGGCCGCCCTTCTCCAGAAGCGAGCGGACGGAATCGGTGGGCTGGGCTCCCTGGCTCAGGCGAAGCCGGATGGCTTCGGTGTCCAGCAGGGTCGCCTTGGTGCGGGGGTTGTAGAAGCCCAGCTCCTCGAGCGGCCTGCCGTCTCGACGGGACGTGCTGTTGGTGGCCACGAGGCGGAAGCTCGCTTCCCGCTTCTTGCCGAACCGCTTCAGGCGGAGCTTGATCATTGGCTCTGGATCAGGAATCTGGCGACAGATCAACCTACCATCGGACCCGGCAGACCGGGCTGGGCCGCTTGATCGCCTGCCGTTCAGAGATCAGCAAACCCCTTGCGAGGTTTCTTCGGCCGCGGCGCTTTGGCGGGCTGGCCACGGCCAGGCG